>DATCJU010000163.1:0-22747 GCA_036562635.1 Pseudonocardiaceae bacterium | reverse complement strand
TTCTGGGACCTGCTCGCCGCAGGACGGACCGCCACCCGGACGATCACCCTGTTCGACCCGTCCAAGTTCCGGTCCCGGGTCGCGGCCGAGGTCGACTTCGACCCGCGTGCGGCCGGGCTGTCCTACCAGGAGATCCGGCGGATGGACCGCGCGGCCCAGTTCGCCGTGGTGAGCGCCCGTGAGGCGGTCGCCGACAGCGGCCTGGAGCTGGACACGCTGGACCCGGGGCGGATCGGGGTCAGCATTGGCAGCGCCGTGGGCTGCACCATGGGGCTGGAGGAGGAGTACCAGGTCCTCTCCGACGACGGGCGGCGCTGGCTGGTCGACCACACCTACGGCGTGCCCCACCTGTACGGCTACATGGTGCCCAGCACCCTGGCCGTGGAGGTCGCCAAGGACGTCCTCGCCGAGGGACCGGTCGCACTGATCTCCACCGGCTGCACGTCGGGTCTGGACGCCGTGGGACACGGTGCCCAGCTCATCGAGGAGGGGTCGGCGGACATCGTGCTCGCCGGTGCCACCGACGCACCGCTGTCCCCCATCACCTCCGCGTGCTTCGACGCCATCAAGGCGACCACGCCCCGCAACGACGACCCCGAACACGCCTCCCGGCCGTTCGACGCCACCCGTGACGGGTTCGTGCTCGGCGAGGGCTCCGCGGTGATGGTGCTGGAGGAGGCCGAGTCGGCCCGGCGACGCGGTGCCCGGATCTACGCCGAGATCTCCGGTTACGCCTCCCGCAGCAACGCCTACCACATGACCGGCCTCAAGCCCGACGGGCGGGAGATGGCCGAGGCCATCCGGGTGGCGCTGGACCGTGCCCAGCTCGACCCCACGGCGGTGAACTACATCAACGCCCACGGGTCGGGCACCAAGCAGAACGACCGGCACGAGACGGCGGCGTTCAAGCGCAGTCTCGGCGAGCACGCCTACCGGGTTCCGGTCAGCTCCATCAAGTCGATGGTCGGCCACTCCCTGGGGGCGATCGGCTCGATCGAGGTGGCGGCCTGTGCGCTCGCCCTGGACCGCCAGGTCGTGCCGCCGACCGCCAACCTGCACAACCCCGACCCCGAGTGCGACCTGGACTACGTGCCGCTCACCGCGCGTGAGCACCGGATGGACACCGTGCTCAGCGTGGGCAGCGGGTTCGGCGGGTTCCAGAGCGCCATGGTGCTCACCCGCGTCTAGCCCACCGCCGGCACACCCGCCCCCGACGGGGCACCGCCCCAGCCCGGGCCGCGTGCCCGGGTGCCGACAGCCACCTCTCCGGCCACCAGTGAGGAAGGTCTTGCAGATGAGTGCATCGGGAACACCCACCGGTGCCGTTGTCACCGGGCTCGGCATCGTCGCGCCCACCGGGATCGGTGTCGAGGAGCACTGGGGCGCGGTGTTGGCGGGCAAGAGCGGCATCACCCGCATCACCCGTTTCGACCCGTCCGACTACCCGGTGCGGCTGGCCGGCGAGGTGACCGGGTTCCGCTCCGAGGAGCGGGTGCCCGGCCGGCTGATCCCGCAGACCGACCGGTGGACCCACATGGCGCTGTACGCGGCCGAGGTCGCGCTCGCCGACGCGGGCGTGGACCCCGCCGAGCTGCCCGAGTACGAGATGGCGGTGGTGACCGCCAGCTCGTCCGGCGGCACCGAGTTCGGCCAGCACGAGATGGAACGGCTCTACACCAAGGGACCGTCCTGGGTCGGCGCCTACCAGTCCATCGCCTGGTTCTACGCGGCCACCACCGGGCAGATCTCCATCCGGCACGGCATGCGCGGTCCGTGCGGGGTGGTGTGCGCCGAACAGGCCGGCGGTCTGGACGCCGTCGCCCAGGCCCGGCGCCTGCTGCGCAGCCAGTCCCGGCTGGTGGTCACCGGCGGTACCGACGGGTCGCTGTGCCCCTACGGCCTGGTCGCCCAGCTCTCCAACCGGCTGCTGTCCGAGGTGGACGACGTCACACGGGCCTACCTGCCCTTCGACGTCGACGCCAGTGGCTACGTGCCCGGCGAGGGCGGGGCGATCCTGATCACCGAGCGCGCCGACGTCGCACGGGAACGGGGCGTCGGCACCGGGTACGGGGTGATCCTGGGCTACGCCGCGGGATTCGACCAGTCCGACCGTGGCCGCCCGCCGGTGCTGGCCTCCACCATCCGCCGCGCTCTCGACGACGCCCGGATCACCCCCGACGAGGTGGACGTGGTGTTCGCCGACGCGATCGGCGACCCGCAGCTCGACCTCGTCGAGGCCCGCGCGATCACCGAGGTGTTCGGTCCGCGTGGCGTGCCGGTCACCGCCCCCAAGACGTTGACCGGCCGACTCTACGGCGGAGGTGCCTCGCTCGACGTGGCCACCGCACTGCTGGCCCTCCGCGACGGCGTCGTCCCGCACACCGTCGGACCCACCCGGCTGGCTCCCGGATGTGACATCGACCTGGTGCTCGGTCAGCCGCGGGAGCGCCGGATGAACACCGCCCTCGTACTCGCCCGGGGCTACGGGGGGTTCACCGCGGCACTGGTGCTCGGTCGCGGCGACCGCACCGCCTCGTGACCCCGGGCACCCGGTTCGACCAGGACAACCACGACATCGGGAAGGAGCTCGCCGATGAGCCAGTTCACCCTCGACGATCTGAGGCGGATCCTCAAATCGGCCGCGGGGGACGACGGCGCCACCCTCGACGGCGACGTGCTGGACACCGAGTTCGCCGACCTCGGCTACGACTCCCTGGCCCTGCTGGAGCTGGCCGGGCACGTGCAGCGCGAGTACGGGGTGCCGATGCCCGACGACGCGCCGCAGCACATGACCACGCCGCGGGCCGCCCTCGACTACGTCAACGCTCGTTTCGCGGAGGTGGGGGCCTGATGGCCGGGCACACCGACAACTCCATCGTCATCAACGCCCCGATGCAGCTGGTCTGGGACATGACCAACGACGTCGAGTCCTGGCCCGAGCTGTTCACCGAGTACGCCAAGGCGGAGATCCTGGAGCGCAACGGCGCCTCGTTCACCTTCCGGCTCACCATGCACCCCGACGAGGACGGCAACGTCTGGAGCTGGGTGTCCTCCCGTACCCCGGACCCGGAGACCCGTACGGTGCGGGCGCACCGGGTGGAGACCGGCCCGTTCAAGTACATGTCGCTGTTCTGGGAGTACACCGAGGTCGAGGGCGGCGTGCGGATGCGTTGGGTCCAGGACTTCGAGATGAAGCCCCAGGCCCCGGTGGACGACGCCACGATGACCGAGCACCTGAACCGCAACACCGCGGTGCAGATGCAGGCGATCAAGGAGAAGGTCGAGGCTGCCGCCCGCGCGGCCGCGGAGACCGCGAGCTGACGGGTGGGCGGCCGTGTTGCACACCATTGTGACGCCGCTGGTGCTCCTGGCCAATGGGTTGGCGGCGGGCGTACTCATGGGCACCCAGCTGGGTGGCTGGCCGCTCCTGGCGGCACTGCCCCCGGACCGGTACGTGCACGCACACGCCTTCTTCGCCACTCGCTACGACCCGTTTATGCCGGCCTGCCTGATCGTCACGCTGCTGGGTGACGCACTGCTCGCCGTGGTGACTCCGGACCCGGCGGTGCGGTCCCTGTACGCCCTCGCGGCGCTCCTGGCGCTCAGCACCGTGTCGATCTCGCTGGCCAAGAACGTTCCGATCAACAAGTGGGTGCAGACCCTGGACCCCGACCGTCTGCCGGCCGACTTCGACCGGCAGGACCCCAGGCCGGTGTGGGGCAGGTGGAACCGGACGCGGAGCTGGCTGGCGGTGTTCGCCCTGCTGCTCAACTGCACCGCCCTCGCCCTGCTGCTGTGAGGTGAGCCCACCTGCCCGTGCCCCGCGGGGCGGCCGTGGTCGTGACCACGACCGCCCCGCGGCACGGACCCGGTCGTACCCCTGAGCGAACAGCCTGACCAGACCTGCCGGCGGGACGCGGAGCCGGCGCGGAAGGACCCCGGAGAGGACGTGGAGAAGAGATGGACTTGGGTCTGAAGGGCACCAAGGCCCTGGTGACCGGCGGTACCCGAGGCGTGGGCCGCGGCATCGTGCTCGCCCTGGCCCGGGCCGGCGTCGACGTCATCACCTGCTACCGGCAGGAGAGCGAGGCGGTCACCAGCCTGGAGCGGGAACTGAAGGAGATCGGAGGCCAGCACCACGTGCTGCGCGCCGACCTGACCCGCTCGGAGGAGATCGAGGGCCTGCTGGCCGAGTGCCGGGAGCGCTTCGGCCGGCTGGACACCGTGGTGAACAACGCCGGTGCGATCAGCCACATCCCGTTCGGCGAGCTGCCCGAGCAGGAGTGGCACCGGGTGATCGACACCAACCTGACCGCCAGCTACCTGGTCATCAAGCACGCGCTGCCCCTGCTCGGCGAAGGCTCCTCGGTGATCAGCATCGGCTCCAAGGTCGCCGAGGTCGGCATCCCGTTGCGGGCGCACTACACCGCCACCAAGGCCGCCCTGGTCGGCATGACCCGGTCGCTGGCCAAGGAGTTCGGCGGCCGCGGCATCCGGTTCAACGTGCTGGCCCTGGGCGTGATCCAGACCGAGGCGATGGACGCGATGCCCGCCGAGCAGCGCGAACTCATGCGCAAGCGCTACAGCGAGAAGACCGCGCTGGGCCGGCTGGGCCAGCCGGACGAGGTGGGCGGGGCCGTGCTGTTCCTGGCCAGCTCGCTGTCCCGCTACGTCACCGGCGCGACCATCCACGTGGACGGGGGGATCTCCTGATGTCGGACAACGGCAACGGCAACGGCTCCGTGTTCCGGGTGATGCTGCGCATGCAGATCAAGCCCGGTATGGAGGCCGAGTTCGAGAGGGTGTGGCAGGAGATCGGCGACTCGGTCACCTCCCACCCGGCCAACCTCGGGCAGTGGCTGTCCCGCAGCCTCGACGAGGAGGGCGTCTACTACATCGTCAGCGACTGGGTGGACGAGCCGCGGTTCCGTGAGTTCGAGACCAGTCAGCGCCACCTGGACCACCGACAGAAGCTGCACCCGTACCGCTCGGGTGGCTCGATGGTCACCATGCAGGTGGTCGCGCACCTTCCCCGCACCGCCACCGCCACCACGCACGAGGAGTGGGAGGCGGCGCGGTGATCGGTGAGGTCAGGGTCCTGCTCTTCCACGCCACCGGGGACGTCGAGGGAATCACCAACGCCTACCACCAGGTCAGCAAGGCCATGGCGGGCGTGCCCGGGTTGCTCGGCAACGAGCTGCTGCGCTCGGCACACGACCCGGAGGGATTCGTGGTGGTGAGTCGGTGGTCCGACATGGACGCCTTCCTGGCGTGGGAGCAGGGCCCCGACCACAAGCGGCAGACCGCGCCGCTGCGTCCCTACCGGGACACCCGGATGAGCAGGCCGTTCGGCGTCTACCACGTCACGGCCGCCTACTGAGCAGACGGACGTCACCGCAGGAGACGGGCTGTTGCGACCCCCGACGTCCGAGGAGGAGGAAGAACTCCGCGAACGCTGGCGGGCGGTGGGGTGCGTGCTGGTGCGCGCCCTCACCGCCCCGGGCACCGCACTCGGCCCGCACCTTGTCGACCGCGGCCCGGCCGGGCCGGCACGTCCCGAGCACCCGGCCGGGCCGAACGGATTCCGCGTCCAGCGGTGCCCCAGCCGTTCACCAGCGGGACCGGCGAGAAAAGGAACGACCACATCGGACCCGGCCCGGGCGGCGGCCACTCCGGAACCGGCGGACCGGGACCACCGGCGAGAAGCAGACCGAGACCACCAGCGAGTGGGAGCGATCATGACCAGCGCACCGGAACGTGCCACAGCCCCAGTCGATCCGGCGACCGAGGGGGACTGGGTGTCCTGCCGTCGGTGCCGCACCCTGGTCTACCGCAAGCGGTTCACCCGGTTGCTCGGGGTGTGTCCCGAGTGCGGCTGGCACAGCCCGATGACGGCGGACCAGCGGCTCGCCCAGCTCCTCGACCCCGACACCGCCACCGCGGTGGTGCCCGCGCCGACCGTGCACGATCCGCTCGACTTCGTGGACCTGGCCCCCTACGGCAAGCGACTGGCCAACGCCCGGGAGATCACCGGGCTGGACGACGCGGTCCAGGTCGCACGCGGTGAGCTGCACGGCCATCCGGTGGTGGTGGCCGTGATGGACTTCCGTTTCCTGGGCGGCAGCCTGGGCACCGCCGCGGGCGAGGCCATCACCGCGGCGGCCGAGGCGGCCCTGGCCGACCGGGTGCCGCTGTTGCTGGTCACCGCCTCCGGTGGTGCCCGCATGCAGGAGGGCGCGCTGTCGCTGATGCAGATGGCCAAGACCAGCAACGCGATGGCCGCCCTGGACGAGGCGGGGCTGCTGACCATCACGCTGGTCACCGATCCCACCTACGGCGGGGTGGCGGCGTCCTACGCCACCCTGTCCGACGTCGTGCTCGCCGAGCCGGGCGCCCGGATGGGATTCGCCGGGCCCCGCGTCATCGAGCAGACCATCCGGCAGAAGCTGCCCGAGGGGTTCCAGACCGCCGAGTTCCTGCTGCAACACGGTCTGGTCGACGACGTGCGGCCCCGCCCGGAGCTGCCGCACACCCTGGCCGTGTTGCTGGCCACGGCGCGGCAGGCACCCGCCGACTGGGGAGCGGACGAGGAGAACCCGATCCTGCGTGACCCGGACCGGGTGCCGCAGCGACCGGTCACCGAGGTGATCCGGCTGGCCCGCCACCTGGACCGACCGACCACCCTGGACCACCTGGTGCACTGGGTGGACGGGTTCGTCGAGTTGCACGGCGACCGCGCCGGCTCCGACTGCCCGGCCATCGTGGGGGGCTTGGCGATCATGGACGGTCAGCCCCTGGTGGTGATCGGACACCAGAAGGGGCACACCACCGCCGAGCTGGTGCGGCGGAACTTCGGCATGCCCTCCCCGGCCGGCTACCGCAAGGCCATGCGACTGATGCGGCTGGCCGCCAAGCTGCGCCTGCCGCTGGTCACCCTGATCGACACCCCCGGCGCGTACCCGGGCCTGGAGGCCGAGGAGACCGGGCAGGCGATCGCCATCGCCGAGTGCCTGCGCACCATGGGCAGCCTGCCGGTGCCCGTGGTCAGCGTGGTCACCGGCGAGGGCGGCAGCGGCGGGGCCCTGGCCCTCGGGGTGGCCGACCGGGTGCTGATGTGCGAGAACGCCACCTACTCGGTGATCAGCCCGGAGGGGTGCGCGGCGATCCTGTGGAAGTCCCCCGAGGCGACGCCGGCGGCGGCCGAGGCCCTGCGGCTGGACGCCCGTTCGCTGCTGCGCCTGGGAGTGGTCGACGGAGTCATTCCGGAGCCGGACGGAGGTGCCCACCGCGATCCCGCGGAGGCCAGCGCCCTGGTCCGCAGCTCCGTGGTGTCCGCGTTGCGGGAGCTGCGCGGTGTGGATGGTGAGGAGCTGGTGCGCTCGCGGCGGCAGCGGTTCCGCCGTTTCGGCGTGCTGGACACGGCGATCGAGACGGAGGAGGCCTCGGTATGACCGGGGTGCAGGTTCGGATGACGGACAACGACCGGCTGCTGGAGGCGGACTCGGTGGCCGGGCTCGGCGCCACGGCCGAGCCGGACACGGTGCTTGCGTCGCTGTGCGACAGCGTCGCCCAGGTGGTCCGGGTGGCGTCCCGGCCGCCGAGCCGGGTGAGTGTGCGGTTCGGCGGTGCCAGCGTGGAGGTCGAGTGGCCGGTGGCCGAGGCGCCCACGGTCGTGGCGGCTCCTGCGGCGGCGCCCGCGACCGCCTCCGCGGCCGGTGACGAGCAGGCCGCGGAGCAGAGCAACCGCTTCCCGGTGTGCACCCCCGTGGTCGGCACCTTCTACCGGGCCCCCGAGCCGGGGGCGCGGCCGTTCGTCGAGGTCGGCGACGAGGTGGTGCCCGGTCAGCAGGTGGCGATCGTGGAGGCGATGAAGCTGATGAACCCGATCGTGGCGGACCGGCCGGGCCGGGTGGTCGAGATCCTGGTCGAGAACGCCGAGGCGGTCGAGTACGGCCAGCCGCTGCTGCTGCTGGAACCGGTCGAGGGGGAGTGAGCACGATGCCTGCTCCGGACCGCCCGGTGTTCGACAAGGTCCTGGTCGCCAACCGCGGCGAGATCGCGCTGCGGGTGGTGCGTACCTGTCGGGAACTGGGGATCCGCACCGTCGTGGTGCACTCCACGGCGGACCGGGACTCGGCCGCGGTGCTGGCCGCCGACGAGGCGGTGCAGATCGGCCCGGGCTCGCCCAAGCACAGCTACCTGTATCCGCCGGCGATCATTGAGGCGGCGCTGCGCACGGGTGCGAACGCGGTGCACCCCGGGTACGGGTTCCTGTCCGAGGACCCGGACTTCGCCGAGATCTGCGCCCGCAACGGCCTGGTCTTCGTCGGCCCCCGGCCCGAGGTGATGTCCCAGCTCGGCGACAAGTCCCTGGCCCGCAAGCTGATGGCCGACGCCGGACTGCCGGTCGTACCGGGCACCCTGGAGCCGGTGCGCACCGCCGGTGAGGTGGTCGAGGCCGCGAACCGGATCGGCCTGCCGCTCATCATCAAGGCCGCGGCCGGTGGCGGTGGGCGTGGCATGTCCGTGGTGCGGCGCTGGGGCGAGCTGCTGCCGACGTTCCGCGCCACCCGGGCGGCGGCCCGCGCGGTGTTCGGTGACGACCGGGTGTACCTGGAGCGGTTCTGGGAACGCGCCCGGCACGTCGAGGTGCAGATCCTGGCCGACCAGCACGGCAACGTGATTCACCTGGGCGAGCGGGACTGCTCGGTGCAGCGACGCCACCAGAAGCTGGTCGAGGAGAGCCCGGCTCCGGGCCTGCCCCCGCACGTCTCCCGGCGGCTCGCCGAACTGGCGGTGCAGGGTGCGCGTGCCGTCGGCTACACCGGTGCCGGCACCTTCGAGTTCCTGGTCAACGGCGAGGACATCGCGTTCATCGAGGTCAACTGTCGTATCCAGGTGGAGCACCCGGTCACCGAGGCGGTCACCGGCATCGACCTGGTCCGCGAGCAGCTGCGGGTGGCGGCCGGGCTGCCGCTGTCGGTGCGGCAGGAGGACGTCCGGTTGAACGGGGTGGCGGTGGAGTGCCGGATCAACGCCGAGGACCCGGACCGGAACTTCGCCCCCTGCCCGGGACTGCTGGAGGAGTTCACCCCACCCGGTGGCCCGTTCGTGCGGGTGGACACGCACGCCTACTCCGGTTGGCGGGTGCCCGCCGAGTACGACTCGCTGCTGGCGAAGGTGATCGTCTGGGCGCCGGACCGGGAGCAGGCACTGGCCCGGATGGACCGTGCCCTGTCCGAACTGCGGGTGCGGGGCGCCGGGATCCGGACGACGGCAGGGCTGCTCCGCGGGGTGATGGTCGACCCGGTGTTCCGCGCCGGTGAGCACACCACCTCGTTCCTGGAGGAGTCGGGTCTGCTCGACGCCGGGGAGCGGGCGGAGGTCCGTCGGGCCGCGAGCTGAGACCGGTGGTGACCCGGAGCGCTGGTACTGGTGGACGCCGGGACGTCACCGGTACCGGCGGGTCACCGGCCGTTGCGGTCGCCGGGTGCCGATGCCGCCGGTCGTGGGTGGACACCGGACGAGCTCCTCGAATCGGACTCCGGCGACGGCCGGGCCGCCTGTGTGTGGGGGCGGCCCGGCCTCCCTCCTCCGTGTCCGGTGCGACAGCCGACTCGCCGCCACCTCGGCATCGGTGTCGTCGTGTCCAGCAGTTCCTGGAACCGGGCAGCGTCGACCTGTGCGTCGTCCCGGAAGCCGTTGGCGAACACCACGTGGGTGGTGCGCACCCGGCGTGACAGCTCGCGGACGCGGTCGGCCCAGTGGGCCAGTTCGGCGCCGGAGTAGTGGTACCGGAAGCGTGCCGAGGCGTCCCGGCCGGTCCACGTCGGACTGCGCCCGTGGAACCGGACGACGGCGACGTCGGCGGTGGCGGGGAGCACGGGCGGCAGTGACTCGGGATGGCCCTGCGGCATGTCCACGCAGACGTAGGGCAGCCGGTGCTCGGTCAGGAAGCGCAGGGTGCGCCCGGCCCGGCGGGGACTGAGCCACTCGGCTTGCAGAACTCCACGCAGATCCGTGCCGGTGAGCACCGCTGCTGACACTCCAGCAGGTACTCCTCGGTGCGCGGCCCGGGCCGGAACCAGTGGGGGAACCGGAAGAGCAGCAGACCGAGCCGTCCCGCGGCACGTAGTGGTTCCACACCGTCCAGGAAGCGTCGCCACACCGCGTCCACCACCGCGGGGGACAGGTCCTGCTGGTGGACCGGCCGGCCGGTGGCGGGGCGCAGGTCGGGCGGGAGGGCCGCAGGATGGGTCGGGTGGTGGGTGAGCAGGGCGAACGCCTGGACGTCGAACGTGAAGCCCTCGGGGGTCCCGGACACCCAGGCCTCGACGTCGCGGGCGCCGGGCAGTTCGTGGCAGGTCGAGTCCACTTCGACCAGTCGGAAGTGCTCAGCGTAGTACCGCAGCTGTTGCTCGGGGTTGTCCACTCCCCGCGGATACCACCCGGCCGCGGTGGGTGAGGGGTCCGTCCACCCCGTGGTGCCGACGAGGACGCCCGGGCACGGCCGTGGTTCATCCATACCGTCGAGGTACCCGTTACCAGGTGACTTCGTGCGGTGGTCGTTCCTTCGGGGGTGTCCGGGTGGAACGGCCGGAGGTGGTCAGCCGGTGGCGCGCTGGTCCTCCGAGTCCGCGGGCTCCTCGTGGTACCGGCGCCAGTCGTCCATACCGGGCAGCGATCCCGTGTTCATCTCCTGGAGCAGACCGCGCACCCAGGCCAGCTCGCTCTCCTTCAGGGTGAGCTGGTACTCGTCCTCGATCAGGAAGACCCGAGGCACCGCCGGGCTCTCCGCCGTTCCCTCGACGGCGGCCTGGAGCGCGGCCCTGGCCTGCTGCACCTCGGTCTCCAGCCGGTGCACCCGCAGGGCCAGCTGGGCCATCACCTCGTCGGGCGGCAGTGCGGTGATGAAGGTCAACCCGGCGGAGAACAGGGGGTACTCCTTGGCCGGGGTGCTCAGCAGTTCGCGCAGCCAGCGGGTCAGCTCACTGCGGCCCGCGTCGGTGATGGCGTAGACGGTGCGCTCGGGTCGGTTGCCCTGGCGGTCGGTGCCCTGCACCTCCACCCAGCCGACCCGACGCATCGAGTCGATCACGCTGTAGAGCGAGCCGTAGTTGAGCTTCACCGCGCTGTCGTGGTGCTGGTCGCGCAGCGTGGTGGCGATCTCGTAGGGGTGCATGGGTCGTTGGCGCAGGCAGGCTAAGACCGCCAAGGCCAATGGGTTGCTGACCCTCCGCTTCACCATGTCACCCTCCCTGGTATCTCCGACCAAGAATATACGGAGTCTTCACTTCTGTGTTGGAAACGGAAAAGTACCGGGTAGAGATGGGGTGCGTCACACGGAGGTGATCGAGCGTGCTATCCGCACTTGATTATCACACCATGTGATACCCCACGCAGCGTGATCACCCCGCGTCGGTGCCGTCCCCCGTTCGGGACAGGTGACCGGCACCATGGAGCCCGGGCCGACGGCACCCGGTGTCGTCGTGGGGTCAGCGCAGGTCCGACAGGGCGTTCAGCAACCGGTCGACATCGGAGCGGTCGTTGTAGTGCACCAGCCCGGCGCGCACGGCCCCACCGCTGTCCCGCACCCCCAGCACACCCGTGAGCTCCCACGCGTAGTTGTGCCCGTGCCAGACGTTGACCCGGCACGAGGCCAGGTGCTCGGCCACCTCGCGCGGCGTGCGCCCGACCACCCGGAAGTAGGCGGTGGCGGTACGGCGCGCCGGGCGGCCGATCAGCGACACGTGCGGCATGGCGGCCAGCTCGGCCGTCATCCGGGCGAACTCCGCCTGCTCGTGCTCCTCCACCGCCGCCATGGAGGCCAGGACCCGCTCCCGCCGGCTTCCGGTGGCCGCGTCGTCCAGGCTCGCCAGGTGGTCCACCGCGGCGGCCAGCCCGGCCAGGTCGGCGAAGGGGGCGGTGCCGGTCTCGAAGCGCTCCGGCACCTCGTCGGGGGAACAGGCCAGCTTGTCCGGGCGCAGTGTCTCCAACAGCGCCGGATCCGCGACCACGGCCCCCAGGTGCGGGCCGGACCACTTGTAGGCCGACGTGGCGTAGAAGTCGGCGCCCAGCTCGGTGACGTCGACAGGACCGTGCGGAGTGGCGTGCACGCCGTCGACGTAGGTCAGCGCACCCACGGCGTGCGCCCGATCCGCGACGGCCCGCACGTCGGGCCGGGTGCCGAGGATGTTGGACGCTGCGGTGACCGCGACCAGCCGGGTGCGCTCACCGATCAGCTCGTCGTACTGTTCGACCGGCAGCTCCCCGGTGGCCACGTCGACCTCCGCCCAACGCACCACCACGCCCACGCGCTCCGCGGCCTGCAGCCACGGCCGCACGTTGGCGTCGTGGTCCAGCCGGGAGAGGACGATCTCGTCGCCGGGGCGCCACCGCTTGGCCAGGGTGGCGGCGAACCGGTAGGTCAGGGTGGTCATGTTGGGGCCGAGCACCACACCCCGGGGATCACCGCCCACCAGGTCGGCGACCGCGCGCCGCGCCTCGGCCACGACGGCGTCGGACCGGGCACTGGCCGGGAAGGGACCGTGCACGTTGCCCAGGCCCTGCCGGTAGGCGGCTGCGATCGCCTCGATCACCGGGGTGGGCACCTGGGTACCCGCCGCCCCGTCCAGGTAGGCGTAGCCGTCGGCGAGAGCCGGGTACAGCGCGCGGACACGGGCGACGTCGAAGGCCATGGACCGCATGGTAGGTCGCCGATCCGAGTGTCGGATCGGGCGTGTTCCCGGACGGCAGGCACCGCGCCGGTGGCCTTCCGGGGGAGCCGACGCGTTCAGCCGCCGGACACGAGTCGGAGCCGGGGACGGTTCACCCCGAGCCCCAGCAGGTCGCGCACCATGGCCGGGGTGACGTGCAGGCGCCGGGCCAGCGCTCCCAGCGGGAGACCGTGATCGGCCGCCATGTCGAGGGCGCGGACCACCAGCTCGGGGCGCTCGCCCGGGTAGGTCACCGGCGGCCGGTGGGCGCGCTGATCGAGCGTGGCCAGGGCACTCATGAGCCGACGGCAGACGTCCGCCGGGTAGACACCCAGGTTCCGGCCCTGCCGGACGAGGACCGTGACGGGCACCCCGTACGACGTGCCCAGCTCCACGAGCGCCGGCACGTCCGTGGCCGGGGGCAGGAGATCACGCAGTTCCCGGGCCGGGGCGAGGAACTCCGCGGCGAAGGCGATCGCCTCGGCCTCGTGGTGCCCGTTGCCCGGCGCGGCGTCCGGGTGCAGCAGCAGATGCCCCAGCTCGTGGGCGGCGGCGAACCGACGTTCCGCCAGGTCCTCCGTCGCCGGCAGCACCACGACCGGGCGCCCGTACAGCGGGGCGGAGAAGGCGTCCACGTCCTGCCCGGTGGGATCCGCCGTCGGAGGGTTCTCGACCACGACGACACCCCGTGCCTCGAGGTTGCGGACCAGATGTGCCACCGGACCGGCGGACACACCCCACACCCCGCGCACCTCCCGCGCGACCCGTGCCGGGTCCCCGGGTCCTGCCCCCGGTGGGAGGCCGAGGTCGACCGTGGGCAGCTCGACGACCTGCTCCACCTCGCCGAGCAGTTCCCAGAGCAGCTCGACCCGGGCCAGCGCCTGCTCGCGTCGTACGGTCTGTGTGGCCCGCAGCGACCGGAAGTGCACCTGTGCCGTGTCCAACCGGAGCTGTGGACGGCCTGCGGTGAAGAAACCGGCCGGGACGTCGAGGACCCGGGCGCAGCGGGCCAGGGTCTCCGCACTCGGGTATGACCGCCCCAGCTCGTACTGGGCGACGGCGGCGACCGGCCGGTCGATGGCCGCGGCCAGCTCCCACTGGCGCAGCCCCGCGAGTCGGCGGGCCATCGCCAGGCGTGCCGGTTCGAACGTCCGCGTGGCCGGGCGGGCATCCACGCTCACGATCCGTCTCCCCTGCCGTCGGCGCCGGTTCGGAGTGCCCGCGGGGATCACCACCGGGGACGGTGGTCATCGTGCCGCACCGCGCAGCGGCGCTCCGGCCGGGGTGGGGTCGTGAGACGAACGGGGGATCAGGCGGAGGTGCCGCCGGTCTCCCGGGTGGGAGCCTGCTTCGGACGCAGGGGCAGTTCCGGCTCGGGCTGGTCGAAGGCGGTGGGACCGGAGAAGAGGTCGGGCTGTGGGCCGTTCGGGCCGAGGTGGGGACTTCCGCCCTCTTCCAGCCCGTCACTCCTGTCGCGCTGGTAGAGGGGGGACACCCAGTTCCAGGTGATGACGTTGTTCTCGTCCTTCTGGACGCCCTGTCCCACCCACAGACCGGTGAGACCTTCTTCCTTGGTGCCGGACCAGAGCAGCAGAAGCAGCTTCCGGTCGTTGCCCAGCAGAGCGTCCTTGACCGACAGGGGCTTGACCGACAGGGGCAAGAGGGCGGGATCGGTCGAGTCCGCTTCTGGGCACACCACCGAGTCGTCCGCTAGCAGTTCCCGGCGGAGTCTGCCGGTTTGTCGGATGCGCCCGCGTGGATTGTTGCCTTCGACCCGGAGTACATACAGCACTACGTGGGGTAGGCGGAACAGTAGGGACTGGGTGCCTTTCTGGGTATCTCTGACGAACTCCAGACCGTTCAGGGAGTGGGTGAGTCCGCCGGCGGTGTGCAGTAGGCGTTGGTAACGGTCGGTGCCGAAGCTCGTGGCGTTGGCCCAGTCCTGACGCTGATCCTGCAGCTTCCGGGCACGCTGGTGGGCCTCCTCGAGCCAGGTGCGGAAGACCGCGGTGAAGTCGGACACGGTGTGGGGGTGGAGCAGGTTGGGAAACGGGCTCTCCGAGACAGGGATCTCCACCGGATCGGGGGTCTCCCTCGGAACGCTTCTCCGCCTCCTGAAAGCGGTGCGTGACATTGCCACCACCTTCCGTGTTCGCCCATGTCCACGATGCCCGCGGAGGTGGCCTCGGTCACTGCTCTTCGCAGGTGAAAAACGGCAGGGAGGAGCCCGCCGGACGGAGGACCGGTGTGGGGGGGACGGGGCCGCAGGCTCAGCCGTCGGTGTGGCCGACTCGGTCCGTGGTGGTCGCGATCGGGATGGAGTCACGCTCCGCCGTGGGCCTCTCGCCGCGTCGGTTGGCGGAGCGGCCGCGGAGTACCCCTCCGATCACCAGCGCGGCGCACAGCACGATCAGGACCGCCCAGCCGATCCGGCCGACCAGACGTTCCACGTACTGCGCGGAGGCGCCGGCGAACGCCCCGATCCCGACGTACACCGTCGCCCACAGCAGCCCGGCCGCCAGCGAGGCGAACAGGAACCGCGGGTAGCTCAGCCGGGACACCCCGGCGGCGGCCGGGACCAGGGTGCGGGCCACCGGCACCAGTCGGGTGAGGAACACGGCGGCGGCGCCGTGCCGCCGCAGTGCCGCCACCGCCCGGTCCCAGTGGTGCTGGCCGAACCTGCGCACCAGACGGGTGCGGCGCAGCCGGTCGCCGAAGTGTCGGCCCAGTCCGTAGCTGACGTGGTCACCGGCCATGCAACCCAGCGTCACCGCGGCCAGCACCCCGGCGAACCGGGACGGGGTGGTGGCCGCCGAACCGAGCACCAGGACCGCGGTCTCGCCGGGGAACAGCGTGCCCAGGCCGAGCCCCGACTCGGCGAACGCGAGCAGGCCGGCCCATGCGGCCAGGGCGCCGAGCGGCAGGTCGGACAGCGCCCGCACGGCGTCGATGATCCATGTCACGCGAATCCGGCTCCCGTCAACGTTTCCCGTCGCCCCCGAATGTTCTCGACGGTCGTGGCGCCGCGACGACTGTACGGGAGCGGTGGCGGCCTCGGTCCTCGGCGTGGGAAGAGGGCTGGGGCGCAGCCGTCGCCCGGACGGTGTGGGACCGGAACGTCCTGCCGTGAACGACACCAGTGGGCCGGCCGCGGGGATGTGGGCGGAATCACCCGGATGCACGATGCCGAGGTGCTCGCCGAGCTGTGGTGGTTCCGGATGGGTCGCCTCCCGGGGAGGACGCCCGGCAGAAGCGAGGAGCCCAGGTCGGTCGACCTGGGCTCCTCGGTGGTGCGCCGCCAGGGACTCGAACCCCGAACCCGCTGATTAAGAGTCAGCTGCTCTGCCAGTTGAGCTAGCGGCGCTCGTTCTTGTGTTCTCCGTCGTTCGGCTCCGCCGTTCGACGGGGAGAAAGTTAGCACACGGGTCCTGCGCAAGACGAATCGGCAGGTCAAGAGGGGTGTGGTGGACCGATCGGGCGAAGTTTTCCCGGGTCGGGCGTGTCCTGTGGGCCCGAACGGACGACCCTGTCCGGTCAACTGTGTGCGATATCACCATCACCGCTGTGGGTGCATGTTCCCACCGTCGCGCGACCCTGCTCCCGGGCGGTGTTGCAGACTGTTTGTACAGATGGTGATCTCTTCCGACTCCCGAAACGGACGTTCGCCCATGCAGGTGTCCATTGCTTCTGTCCGTGCGTCCACGCGTCCGACCCGGAGTGCGTCGTTCCTCGGCGTTCTCGTCCTCCTCGTGGCGCTCCTGGCCGGCTGCAGTGGCAGCGCCCCTGCGGAAACGGAGCCGAGCGGTGGAAACCAGGCTCCGGACGGTTCCATGCCTCCGGCCCAACCGATCGCCCTGACCCTCACCCCGGCGGACACGGCGACCGACGTGGCCCCCGGTGACCCCGTGACGGTCACCGCCGCCAACGGTCGTCTCACCGAGGTCAAGCTCACCAACGCGGACGGCAAGCAGGTGGCCGGCCAGCTCTCCCCGGACGGCACGAGCTGGACCAGCACCGAGCCCCTCGGGTTCGGCAAGAACTACACCCTCACCGCCACCGGGCAGGGTGCCGACGGTGCCACCGCCACCGCGACGTCCAACTTCACCACCGCCAAGGCCCGCAGCCTCGCCTTCGTCTCGATGAGCCCGTTGAACGGCGAGACGGTGGGTGTCGGTCAGCCGCTGGCCTTCTACTTCGACAAGCCGGTGGCCGACAAGAAGGCCGCCGAGGAAGCCATCCACATCACGACCGAGCCGAACACCGAGGGCGCCTTCTACTGGTTCTCCGACACCGAGGTGCACTGGCGTCCCCGCGAGTACTGGAAGCCGGGCACCAAGGTGACCATCGACGTCAAGATGTACGGCAAGCACCTGGGCAACGGCGTCTACGGGAAGCAGGACCGCAGGTCCAGCATCACCATCGGTGACGCGGTCATCGCCCGGGCCGACGGTGCCACCCACCAGATGAGCGTCGAGGTCAACGGCCAGGTCGTGCGAACCGTGCCGGTGTCGCTGGGCAGCCCGCAGTTCCCCTCCAACAACGGCATCCACGTGGTCACGGAGAAGCACCCGACCAAGGTGATGGACTCCACCTCCTACGGGCTGCCGTTGGACCGAGGCGGCTACCGCACCACGGTCCAGTGGGCCGTGCGTATCTCCAACGGCGGTGAGTTCGTGCACGCCGCACCGTGGTCCGTGCAGGATCAGGGGCACCGTAACGTCAGCCACGGGTGCATCAACCTGTCCACCGAGAACGCGAAGTGGTACTTCGACCTGGTCAAGAAGGGTGACCTGGTCATCATCACCAACTCCGGCGGTCCCGACCTGAAGCCGTGGGACGGCCTGGGCGACTGGCAGATCCCCTGGGAGGAGTGGGTCAAGGGCGGCAAGCGCTGACCCCGCCCGCCGGTGACCTTCCGGGCCCCGCGTTCCCCGTGGACGCGGGGCCCGCGTCATGTCCGGGGCTGCACCGGTGTTCCCGGGCGTGGGACGACGAAGGCCCCGCACCGCTCGGTGCGGGGCCTTCCCCTGGGGTGAGTGACGGGACTTGAACCCGCGACACCTGGGACCACAACCCAGTGCTCTACCGGCTGAGCTACACCCACCATCGCCACGCTTCCGACGCTGGCCGCTCAAGCTTCCCACTTCGGTTGCCGTGGCGCGGACATATTAGCGCGCCGACCCCGCAGAACCGAAATCGCATGACGGCGGCCACTTCGGAGGCCGTTTCAGCCCCTGGTGTCCGGCGCGTCGGACGGCGTGACGAGACCGAACTGCGGGGAGGCCAACAGCTCGGCGGCCACCGCCTGCGCCTCCTCCGTGGTGGGCCCCGGCTGGGGCACGAACGCGGTGCGCCGGTAGTAGGCCAGCTCGCGGATGGACTCCTTGATGTCCGCCAGCGCGCGGTGGGCCAGCCCCTTCGCCGGCTGCGCGTAGTAGATCCGCGGGAACCAGCGGCGGCACAGTTCCTTGATCGAGGACACGTCCACCATGCGGTAGTGCAGGTGGGCGTCGAGCTGGGGCATGTCCCGGGCGATGAAGCCGCGGTCCGTCGCGATCGAGTTGCCGGCCAACGGGGCGGTACGTGGCTCGGGGACGTACTTGCGGATGTAGTCCAGCACCATCTGCTCGGCTTCCGCGGTGGTGACCGTGGACCGGCGCACCTCCTCGGTCAGGCCCGAGCGGGCGTGCATCTGGCGCACCACCTCAGGCATGGATCCGAGCACCGCCTCGTCGGCGTGGATCACGACGTCGACCCCCTCGCCCAGGATGTTCAGGTCGGCGTCGGTGACCAGGGCGGCGATCTCGATCAGGGCGTCCTTGGCCAGGTCCAGCCCTGTCATCTCGCAGTCGATCCACACCAGACGGTCGTTCACCCCGGAGAGCCTAGTTCGCTCCTCCCGCGGTGTGGCCGGTACCGCCCGTTCCACCACCCGGCGCGTACGTTCCGCTACCCTGCGTCGGTTCCGGTGGCGGACCGGTGGTCGTCGTGGTCCAGGAACGGGGTGAGCAGGTCGGGAACCGCCGCCTCGGCCAGGGCCAGCCCGTCCGCGAAGTCGACGTCGACCACCGTGTGGACACCGATCCCGGCCGCGGTCACCACGCCCACCGTGGCCAGCCCGACACGGCGCTGGAACAGCGACTGGGTGATACGCCAGCCGATGATGCCGTCCCGTTCCAACGCCACCGTGCTGCGCCGCACCGAGCCGGAGCGGCGCACCAGGTGCCGTTCGGTGAGCGCGTGCCCGAGACTGCGGTAGCGGTCCCAACCCAGCAGCACCGCCACCGGGAGCAACGCCAGCGCCGTCGGCCAGGACCAGAACGGGGCCCAGCCGGCCCACGACAGCACCAGCAGCACCCCGGCGAGCAGCAGGGTCGGCACGACCGTGCGCACCAGCCGCCGGACCAGCGCCGCCCGTGGGTGCCGCCGCAACGCCACCCGGGTGGGACTCTCCGCCGTCCGCAGCACCTCCGCCGCCACCCGGTGGGCTTCCGCACGTGGGGCGGGCGGCAGGAGCAGTCCGCTGCCCTCGCCCGTGCCCAGCCCGGTGGTCACCGCGTCGCATCGGGCACCCCTACCGGCGCGCAGCAGCAGCGCCTCGGTCAGTTCCACGCCGCGCAGCCGCCGTTCCTCCAGGGACACCGAGCGGGTGGTGAGCAGTCCGCGTCGTACCCGCAGTGTGCCGTCCGGTTCCCGGGTGAGCCGGTAGTTCCAGTACGACAGCAGGTAGACGACCAGGGAGGCGAGTGTCGAGATCACCAGGACCGCGCCGGCTGCCACGCCCACCACGGTCAGCACGGGCAGTTCCCGCAGGTCAAGCAGGGACCGGAGCAGCGGCATCACGTGCTCGGGTCGGATGTCCAGCTCCTGCAGCAGCTGGATCGCGCCACCGACGAGGGCGCTCACGGCGAGCATGCCGGACAGGGTCAGTGGGGCGTAGCGCAGCCACCGCGGCTGCATTTCGGCCAGCACCGTCGGTTCGGCGGCGTCCGCTCGGGCCTCGTCGGCATCCCCTGCGGTGGCGGTGCCGGCCGAGGACGCGAGGGTGGCGCGGGACAACACCACCTCCCGCAGCCGCTGCGCCTCGGCCCGGGGAACGGCGTCCAGGGTGAGTTCGTCCTCCGCACCGTGGTCCTGGCGTCCGGTACCGATCCGCACCACGGTGAGGCGCAGCAGCCGGTGCACCGGATTGGCGGTGAGGTCGACGGTGCGGACCCGGTCCAGTGGCACCGCCCGGTGTCGGCGCAACAGCCATCCGGTGCGCAGCTCGACGTGGTCCTCGCCGACGCGGTAACGGGTGGTGAGGCAGAGACTCACTGTGTGGGCCGCCACCGCGGCCAGGGTCAGTCCGCTTCCCCAGAGCTGCCAGCTGTCCCGTCCACCGAGCAGGACCAGGGCGATCAGTGCCGGGAGCAGGTTGGCCAGCACACCCAGTGGCGCGGCCAGGACGCTCCGTGGACTCAGCCGGCGCCAGGGTTCCCCCGACTCGTCCTCCGGTGGCGGGGCGGCGGGTGCGTGGTCCAGCGGGGCGGGCCCGGCGGCGGGGAAGACCTCCGGCGGTTCGGGGGAGCCCTCCCCGGTCATGTGGCATCCCCCTTGGTCGCCTGGGTGATGACGGTCAGGTCGTCCACCAGCTGCTGGGCGGCCTGACGTTCCAGGCCGGCGATGCGCAGCGGTCCCGCGGCGGACGCGGTGGTCACGGTCACCGTGGTCAGGCCGAACAGTTGCTGCAGCGGTCCCTGCTCGGTGTCCACCGTCTGGATGCGCGAGATCGGGGCGACACGCCAC
Organism: Pseudonocardiaceae bacterium; assembly: GCA_036562635.1. GTDB lineage: Bacteria > Actinomycetota > Actinomycetes > Mycobacteriales > Pseudonocardiaceae > DATCJU01. Next base: position 2,243 of record DATCJU010000163.1, on the reverse strand, counting down.
TCCCGGGACAGCCATCCGCTGAGGGTGTAGACGGCCTGGTTGGTCGTCTCCCAGCGGTGCACCCGGTACCGCCAGCGTGGCATCACCAGCACGTGCCCGGCCGCGAGCAGGACCAGGACGGCCAGGGTGAGGCGCATCCACCACGACGCTTCCGGTGCGTCCCCGGTGTACTCGAGGATCAGGGTTGTCACGGCGAACGGGCCCAGGACGACCACCCAGCCCAGCAGGGCGCGCACCGTCCACCAGGTGATCGCACGGCGGCTCACCGGGTGCCTGGGTGGGCGGAGACGCAACGGTGGCACGGGGATGGGGGAGGGATCGGTGCGCACACCGCCAGTTCACCAGACCGGAGCGACCCCGGGCGGCGGTAGGGCATGTGATCTTCCCGTGCCCGATTCGACGGCATACCAGGAGTGACCACGGAACACGTCATCGGTCATGGCCTGTCATGGTCGATTTTCGACCGTGAACGGCAAAAGGTGGGGATAATGCGGTATCTGGAGTGACCCTCATACCCGATTGGCGGCGGTGGTGCGGGAGAACAATGACAGAAACAGCACCGGGAAGTCATCGAAGATGACCCCCACGGCCCTCCGTTCGGGCCGACCTCGCTCCGGGTTCGGCGAGCGGTTGCGCAGTCTGCGCCTGCGCCGCGGCCTGGCGCAGAAGGACCTGGCCGGGCCCGGGGTGTCCACCAGTTACGTGTCCCGGCTGGAGTCCGGGGAGCGGGTGCCCTCACCCCAGGTGGTACGACACCTGGCCACCGTGCTCGGTGTGGAACCGGCCGAGCTGGTGGGAGAGGCGTCGGACACCCATCAGCAGTACGCCCAGCTGTGGTGCGAGGCGTTCCTGGCGCTGAGCAACGGTGAGCGGGAGCGGGCGGTCGACCTGCTGGGGCGGCTGGTCGAGGTGGCCGAGGATCCGTTCCTCGGCTGGCTGGCGCGCTGGAGTCGGGTGGTGCTGCTCTCCCGAGGCGCCGAGCCCGAGCGGCTGTTGGCGGCTGCCGAGGAGATGCTGGACACCTGGTCCCCGGGAGGCGGGGTGGACGCGCAGGTGGAGGTCATGCGCGCCATGGCCCTGCGTCGTCTCGGCCGTTCCGTGGAGGCCGTGCAGGCGGCCCACGAGGCGATGGACCGCGCTCCGGAACCTCACGATCCGCTCAGTGCCCTGACCTACCTGCGGGTGTTGTCCACCGTGTGCAGCGAGCTGGCCCGGGCGGGGCGGATCGCGGAGGCCGGGGAACTCCTGGGGCCGCTGGACGAGCTGCTGCGCACCGTGGCACCCGGTTGGACGGCGGTGGCCGGATGGTGGATCAAGGCCCAGATCGAGGATCGGCTGGAGCGCAAGGACGAGGCGATCCGGTCCATGACCGTCGCCCAGCGCATGGTGGAGGAGCTCGACATCGAGCCGTACTTCCGCCACCGCGTGGCGATCGCCGCCGTGTCGATCGCCCTGCGGTCCGGCCGGGTCGACACCGAGGAGCTGACCAGGCAGCTGGACCGGATCGCCCACAGCGCGGCTCCCGACTCCGAACCGGCGGCCCAGGGGATGATGCTGCGCGGGGAGCTCGCGCTGCACAACGGTGACCCCCGGGCGGCGTGGGAGTGGGTGGAGCGGGCGCTCGAGGTGGGCGTGCTCGACGAGGAGGACGAGCTGCGGTGCCGTCTGGCCCTGGTGCAGGCCGCGGCCGAACTCGACGACCTGCCGCGTCTGGAACGGGCCCGGGCGGAGCTGGCCGACCTGATGGAGCGCCTCAACTCGCCGAGTATCGATCCGCTCCTGTGGCGCAACGTGGCCAAACTGGCGTTGCGCACCGCACCGACCCGGGGGTGGCTGTCGCACGGCTGAGCCGGGCCCGCGGGGCGGGGTGTGCTCGTCGAGCGGGGACGGCGTGGTCGGGGGTTGCTCTCAGACCACGCCGCGGGCCAGGAACTCCGGGGGACAGCTCGGAACCCGGGCGGGGTCCCCGGTGAGCATCACCGCGGCGTAGGTGGCCCGGGCCGCCTCCTCCAGGTTGAAGGCGCGACGATGGGCCAGCTCGACGCTGTCGGCCAGCACGGCACAACCGTGGTGCGCCAGCACCAGCACGTTCGCCCCGCGGGCGGCCTGCTCCGCCGCGGCGTGCGCCAGCTCCTCGGAACCGGGGGGATGGAACGGCACGGTGACCACCTCCCGCAGGTAGTAGGCGTGGTCGCTGGTCACCAGCCGGATGGGGACGACCAGCGCGGTCAGCAGCACCGACA
>DATCJU010000162.1:0-28686 GCA_036562635.1 Pseudonocardiaceae bacterium | reverse complement strand
GGCGAAGGTGCCGCGGATCATCACCTCGTGGTTGCCGCGGCGGGAGCCGTAGGAGTTGAAGTCCTTGCGCTCGACCCCGTGCTCCAGCAGGTACTTGCCCGCAGGCGAGTCCGGCTTGATGGCACCGGCCGGGGAGATGTGGTCGGTGGTCACGGAGTCACCGAGCAGGGCCAGCACCCGGGCGCCGGTGATGTCGGTGACCGGCTCGGGGTCGATGCCCATGCCCTCGAAGTACGGGGGCTTGCGGACGTAGGTGGACTCGGGGTCCCACTCGAAGGTCTTGCCGGTGGGCGTGGGCAGCGACTGCCAGCGCTCGTCGCCGGCGAAGACGTCGGAGTAGCTCTGGGCGAACGCCTCAGCGGACATCGCGGAGGAGATGACCTCCTGGATCTCCTGCGGCGAGGGCCAGATGTCCGACAGGTAGACCGGCTTGCCCTCCGGGTCGGTGCCCAGCGGCTCGGTGGTCAGGTCCAGGTCCATGGTGCCGGCCAGGGCGTAGGCCACCACCAGCGGCGGGCTGGCCAGGTAGTTCATCTTCACGTCCGGGTTGATCCGGCCCTCGAAGTTACGGTTGCCGGACAGCACGGACACCACGGCCAGGTCGTTCTCCTGCACCGCCCGGGAGATCTCCTCCGGCAGCGGGCCGGAGTTGCCGATGCAGGTGGTGCAGCCGTAGCCGACCAGGTGGAAGCCCAGCTTCTCCAGGTAGGGCAGCAGGCCGGCGCGCTGGTAGTAGTCCATGACCACCTTCGAGCCGGGGGCCAGGGTGGTCTTCACCCACGGCTTGCGCTGCAGCCCGCGCTCGACGGCCTTCTTGGCCAGCAGGGCCGCGCCGATCATCACCGAGGGGTTGGAGGTGTTGGTGCAGGAGGTGATGGCGGCGATGGTGACCGCGCCGTGGTCCAGCTCGCAGCGGGTGCCGTCCTCCAGGGTGACCTGGACCGGCGAGCTCGGCCTGCCCTCGGCGGTCGCGGCGGCCGAGACGTAGGGGCGCGGCGCGCCGGCGCCGTTCTCCTCGTGCGCGTAGGTGGGCGAGTCGCTGGCCGGGAAGGACTCGACGGAGGCCTCGTCCACCACCGACGTGGTGGTCGGCTGCTCCTGGTGCGACACGTAGTCGCCCAGCGCGGCGCGGAACGAGCTCTTGGCCGCGGACAGTGCGATCCGGTCCTGCGGACGCTTGGGGCCGGCGATGGAGGGCACGACCGTGGACAGGTCGAGCTCCAGGTGCTCGGAGTAGACCGGCTCACGCTCCGGGTCGTGCCACAGGCCCTGCTCCTTGGCGTAGGCCTCGACCAGGGCGATCTGCTCGGCGGAGCGACCCGTGAAGCGCAGGTACTCGATCGTCTCGGCGTCGATGGGGAAGATCGCGCAGGTGGAGCCGAACTCCGGGCTCATGTTGCCGATGGTGGCCCGGTTGGCCAGCGGCACGGCCGAGACGCCGGAGCCGTAGAACTCGACGAACTTGCCGACCACACCGTGCTTGCGCAGCATCTCGGTGATGGTCAGCACCAGGTCGGTGGCGGTGGCACCGGCCGGCAGCTCACCGTGGAGCTTGAACCCGACCACCCGCGGGATGAGCATGCTGACCGGCTGGCCCAGCATCGCGGCCTCGGCCTCGATGCCGCCGACGCCCCAGCCGAGCACACCCAGACCGTTGACCATGGTGGTGTGGCTGTCGGTGCCCACCACGGTGTCCGGGTACGCCTGCCCGTTGCGGGTCATCACCACGCGCGCCAGGTGCTCGATGTTGACCTGGTGCACGATGCCGGTGCCCGGGGGGACCACCTTGAACTCGTCGAAGGCGGACTGGCCCCACCGCAGGAACTGGTAGCGCTCCTTGTTGCGCTCGTACTCCAGCTCCACGTTGCGCTCGAAGGCGTCCGGGCGGCCGAAGATGTCGGCGATCACCGAGTGGTCGATGACCAGCTCGGCGGGGGCCAGCGGGTTGACCTTCGACGGGTCGCCTCCCAGCTCGGCGATGGCCTCACGCATGGTGGCCAGGTCGACGACGCAAGGCACACCGGTGAAGTCCTGCATGATCACCCGGGCCGGGGTGAACTGGATCTCCGTCGACGGCTCCGCGGTGGGGTCCCAGTTGGCGAGGGCGCGTACGTGGTCGGCGGTGATGTTGACGCCGTCCTCGGTGCGGAGGAGGTTCTCCAGCAGGATCTTCAGGCTGTAGGGCAGGCGCTCGCTGTTCTCGACGGCGCCGATCCGGAACACCTCGTAGGAGGTGCCTCCGACCTCCAGTGTCCCGCGGGCGCCGAAGCTGTCCTTGCTCGCAGGTGCAGTCACGTCCAACTCCATCTCGCGAAGGGGCCGCGAATCCGGGGATCGTTGTTCGGGAAGTCAGGGTGCGTCTCGCGCGTCTCTGAGGGTGCGCCCTCGACGCCCTGGCGAAACTAAACAGTACGCTTGTCCTGTTAAGGGATCAAGCTGAGTGTCCGGATCTCGGGGTCCTGCGGTGTTCTTCGGGTGATCCGGAGAGGTAGAGCTGGGTGTGGTGTCCGTCACGCCGTCGTCCCGGCGAGGCGGACACGGGAAAGCCCCCGAGCCGAGTGGCCCGGGGGCTCCCGTCCTCGTGCGTCCCGTGACGCGGGTCAGCGCACCATCTTCTCGAGGTCGCCGGGCTCCATGCTCCGCAGCACGGCCAGCAGCAGCTCGGACACCGTACGGCCCGGGCTGATGTACCACTTGCCGTCGACCTCCACGGCGACCACACCGGTCTCGAGCAGGTTCTTGACCATGCGCTCGGCCATCTCGTCCATCCCCGGCGGCAGGTCGCTGGCGCTGCCCAGGTCCTCGGCGAGCTCGTCGGCGCACAGCTCCTCGCTGCTGCCGTCGGGAGCGGAGAGCTTCGCGCACTCGCCGTCGACCTCGATGCTGAGCTGGTCCCCGTCCTTCTCCAGAACGACCGTCTTCGGCACCAGGCTCACCCCGCCGCGGACGTCACGCCGCTCGGTCTTCAGCTCGGCCAGCGTGACTTCGTCGTCCATACCCGGCAGGCCGGCCGACTTCACCAGGATCGGGCCCAGGTCGTGCAGCACGCTCATCTCGCCCGGCGGCAGCAGCTCGATCACCCGCTTGGGGTCACCCTGCAGTGCAGCCTCGAGCAGCGCACGCAGTGCGGCCTCGGGCGAGTCCGCACCCTTGGGCTCGATCCGCTCCTTGGGCCAGGACTCCTTCTCCTCCTGCAGCACGTTGTCGGCGATCGTGTAGAAGAGGCTGGGGTACCACTGGTCGTTCACCTTGACGGTGGCGATGCGGATGGGGTCCCCGCTCTTCTGGACCTCCTTGGTGATGTCGATCTCCTCGGTGTCCTTGGTGCGGTCCTTCTCCTCCACACCGGCCAGGTCCAGGAACTTCTCGGTGAACGGGACCTGCTTGCCGTCCGCGGTGATGGTGATCTTGCCCTCGACGAGCTTGGTGATCACCAGGTGGTCGTTGACCTGCTCGGCGGCGGCCTCGTCGAACTTCAGGCCCTCGACCTTGACCTCGACGCCGGCGATCTGGGACAGGTTGGTGTCCTTCTTGAGGATCTCCAGGCGCTTCAGCTCGTCGAGCAGGCTCTGTGTCGTGTCACCCAGCAGAGCGGCCTCGCCGGGCGGGAGCGCCTCGAACACGCCCACCAGGTCGCTCTTGGCCATGGAGTCGAACAGCTTGGTGGCAGCGGCGGTCGGCGTCGCCTCACCCTCGGGCTCGCTGCCGCTGAACAGGAACCAGGCGCCCACACCACCGGCGACCAGCACGATCACCGCGACGATGGCCCCGATGACAAGGCCGGTCCGCTTCTTCGGCTGCTCGGGCCCGGGGACCTGGTAGGCGAACTGCTGCCCCTGCTGCGGGTACTGCTGGCCTGCTGCTTGCGGGCCGAAGGCAGGGTTCTGACCGGTGTTCGGGTCGGTCGGCCATCCCGGCTGAGCGGGCTGGGGGCCGCCCGGCGCTCCTGTCCATCCCTGCTGGGGGTAGCCGCCCTGCGGAAAGCCCTGCTCGGGCTGGGGCGACCAACCACCGCCTGATCCCGGATTGGTCACGGTGTCGTCCCTCCTGAATGCCTGGTGGGTGCCGAACGGGTGGTGGGTGGATGGGGTGAGGTGCGGAGCGAGGCGACCGCACCGACGACGATCAGAACCGCCCCTGCGAGGGTCACACTGGGTCCGAGCGTCATCACTCCGATCGGCGCTTCCCCTTCGCCGCTTTGGATGATCGCAGCCACGGCTACGGTTCCCGTCGGAAGCGACAGCAACAAAGCTGTTATCGCGGCAGCCCGCCGAAGCTGGAGTGCGAACAGCGCCACACTCACGGCGGCCAGCAGACCGAGTGCCGGCCAGGCGGCCAGTGCGACCCCCAGGGGGCTCGATTCCCCGATCCACCGACGGAGCACGCCGAAGGTCTGGTAGCTGTTCCTGGTCACCTGACCGGACCGGAGCCACGGCAGGAAGGTGCCGGCGATCAGCAGCAGCAGTCCCAGGCCGCCGACCGCCGTCGCCCCCAGGCGCACCAGACGACTGCGATTCCCTCCTCGCACGGAATCAATCACACAAAAGCCGGGGATCCGACCTTCGACCGGGGTACCCCTTTCGGGGGAAAGCCGTGGTCAGAACGTCAGGCGGGTCCTCGTCCCTCCGCCGGCGCACGGAGTTTCCGGCAGCACCTACGGTGGAGGGGTGGAACGCGGAGCAGGCAGGGCGGCGCAGTGGGCACGTGCGGAGGAACTCTTCCGGGCAGCCCGCCGGATCACCGTGCTCACCGGTGCCGGGGTGTCCACCGCCTCCGGCATCCCCGATTTCCGCGGCCCCGACGGAGTGTGGACCAAGGACCCCTCAGCGCGGCAGCTGTTCACCCTGCAGGCCTACGTGCAGGACCCCGAGGTGCGCCGTCGTGCCTGGCGGGCCCGAGCCGAGCACCCCGCCTGGCGGGCCGAACCGAACGCCGCCCACCGCGCACTGGTCGACCTGGAACGGTCGGGCCGGTTGCGGGCCCTGCTCACCCAGAACATCGACGAGCTGCACCAGCGGGCCGGATCCACACCGGAGCTGGTGGTCGAGCTGCACGGTTCCCTCTACGGCACGGTGTGCCTGGGCTGTGGTGCGCGTGGGCGGATGGTCGATGCGCTGCGCCGGGTCGCCGAGGGTGAGGAGGACCCCCACTGTGAGGGCTGCTACGGCATCCTCAAGTCCACCACGATCTCCTTCGGGCAACCCCTGGATCCCGTGGTGCTGCGGCGAGCCCGTGACGCCGCGTTGGACTGCGACCTGCTGCTGGTCGCGGGGACCTCGTTGACCGTGCAGCCGGCGGCCGGCCTGGTGGGGCTGGCGGCCAGGGCCGGTGCGGCCGTGGTGATCTGCAACGCCGAGCCCACCCCCTACGACGGGTTGGCCGCCGCGGTGCTACGCGGACCGGTCACCGAGCTCCTCCCGGCCCTGGTGGCGCTCCCGCCGCACCCGATGGACGACACGACGCCCGGGCTGAGCACCTGGGGTGACCCTTCGACCTGGGACTGACCGGCCATGCCGGTGCGGCCCGGGGGCGGTTTCCACTCCGCGCGTTCCACCTGCTGACGGATCGACGTTCGGCGCATAGGGTGACCTGCATCACGAGCAGACAGGGAGGTGCCTGGTATGCGGGTCCCGCTCACCGTGGCTGATTTCCTCTATCGCGCCGAGAACGTCTTCGCCGACAGCCCGGCCATCGTCGACGAGCCGAACCAACCGGCCGCTCCGGTGCCGGTCACCACCTACGGTGAGCTCGCCCGCCGGGTCCGTGCCTGGCAGGCCGGCCTGGACGCCCTGGGCGTCGGCGAGGGGGAGCGGATCGCCGTGGTCAGCCACAACGCGGCACGTCTGCTGGAGCTGCTGTACGCGGTACCCGCCAGCGGGCGCATCTGCGTGCCGATCAACTTCCGGCTCAAGCCCGACGAGGTGTCCTACATCGTCGAGCACAGCGGTTCCTCCGTGCTGCTGGTCGACCCCGAGCTCGAGGCCTCGCTGGGCGAGGTGACCGCGCCGAAGCGGTTCGTCCTGGGCGAGCAGACCGAGAACGAGCTGATGCGGTTCGACATCGAGCCCAGGCCGTGGCGCGAGCCGGACGAGAACGCCACGGCCACCATCAACTACACCTCGGGCACCACCGCCCGTCCCAAGGGCGTGCAGCTCACCCACCGCAACATCTGGATCAACGCGGTGACGTTCGCCATGCACGTCCGGGCCTGGGAACGCGACGTCTACATGCACACGCTGCCGATGTTCCACTGCAACGGCTGGGGCATGCCGTACGCCCTGGCCGGGCTCGGTGTGAAGCAGGTGGTGCTGCGCAAGGTCGACGGCGCGGAGATCCTCCGCCGGGTGGACGAGCACGGGGTGACCCTGATGTGCGGTGCACCGGCGGTGTGGAATATGGTGCTGGACGCCGCCCAGCAGCAGGACGGTCCGGTTCCCGGGCGGGACCGGGTGCGTGTGGTGTGCGCCGGGGCTCCCCCGCCGACCCGCACCATCGCCCGGATCGAGGCCGAGGTGGGCTGGGAATTCCTGCAGATCTACGGCCTGACCGAGACCTCCCCTCTGCTCACCTTCAACCGGACCCGTCCCGCCGACCAGGACCTGCCTCCCGAGGAGCGGGCCCGCAAGCTCTCCCGCGCCGGTGCCCCGGTGCTGGGTGTGCGGCTGCGCATCTCCGATCAGGGCGAGGTGTTGGCCCGGGCGAACGTGGTGCTGGAGGGCTACTGGCAGAACCCCGATGCCACCGCCGAGGCCCTGCAGGGCGGATGGTTCCACACCGGGGACGGTGGCTCCATCGACGACGAGGGGCACCTGACGATCTCCGACCGCAAGAAGGACGTCATCATCACCGGCGGGGAGAACGTCTCCTCGATCGAGGTCGAGGACTGCATCTTCAGCCACCCGGCGGTGGCCGAGGTCGCGGTGATCGGTGTCCCGGACGAGAAATGGGGCGAGACGATCAAGGCCATCGTGGTGAAGGCAGAGGGGGCCGAGGTCACCGAACAGGAAATCATCGCGCACTGCAAGCAGCGGATGGCCGGGTACAAGGCGCCCACCTCGGTGGAGTTCCGTGACTCCATCCCGCGGACCGCGACCGGAAAGATCCAGAAATTCAAGCTCCGCGAGCCGTACTGGGTCGGACGCGAACGTCGGGTCAACTGATTCCCGGGCGGCGGAAGCCGCGGTGATCAGCGCCAGGACCGTGGTGCGGGTTCCCGCACCACGGTCTTTTCGTGTGAAGGGGAGTACTGATCAGTCCGCCATTTGTCACCGAAGTGGTGTTCGAGGCGGATGTCACGAATGAGGGTGTTGTTACAAGTGGCCAGAAAGTGACGGGAGTGGCACCCTCCGTAACGGAGCTGCTGCGCCGTTCGGCGTGGCGAAGATCGATTTTTTGATCCATTTCTTCTGCTCCGTTCGCGCCTCGAGGCGGGAGGAAGGGCTGTGCTCACGCGACGGAACCTGTGCCACTGGGTGGCGACGTTCGTGCTCGCCGTCTCGTTCCTGGCCGTACCGCCCACAGCCGGGCTGGCCGTACCACCACCCCCGCACAACCCCACGGACGGCGAGATCGAACGCAGCAGACAGGAAGCACAGGAGAAAGCGGCCCGGGTCGGGGAACTGACCAACCAGCTCGCCGCGGTCGAGGCCCGGCTCGGCCAGCTCACCGCGGAGGTCGAGCTGGCCATGGAGGAGGCCAACAGGGCGCAGGTCGATCTGCAGGCTGCCCAGGACGAGGCGCGCAGGGCACAGGACGCCGCCGCCGTGGCCCACGCCGAGGCGGCAGCCGCCCGGCGGGCCGTGGAGGACGTACGCAGGAGGCTGGACGCCTTCGCCAGCGCCAGCTACCAGCGGGGCAGCGTGATCGGCTCCGTCGGCGCCCTCATCGGCTCCAGCAGTCCCGAGGAACTGCTGGCCCGGGTCCAGATGCTGGACGCGGTGAGCGCCGCCCAGCTCGACGTGCTCGACGACATGGAGCGGGCCCGGGTCCGACTGGCGAACAAGGACTCGGCGGCCCGGGCGGCGCTGGAGGAGGCCCGCGCCAGACAGGAGGCCGCGGAACGGGCCAAGGTGACCGCGGACCAGGCCAGGGACGCGGCGGTACGTGCCCGGGAGGAGCAGTCCCGGCGGGCCGCGGAACTGGAGGCGGTCAAGGCCGAGGTCGAGCGACAGCTCGTCCAGGCGCAGGAGCAGGTCACCGGTCTGGAGGCCCAGCGGAGGCGGTACCAGGAGTGGTTGGCGGCCAAGGAACGCGAGGAGGCTGCCGCCGCTGCTGCGGCGGTCGCCGCGGCCGGTCGCCCGGGCCTCGGGAAGCCGACGTCCTCGGCACCGCCCGCCTCCGACCTGGTGGAGGTCGTGGTGCGCCGAGCGCTCTCCCAGGTCGGGGTGCCCTACGCCTGGGGTGGTGGTGACGCGAACGGGCCGACCCGTGGTATTCGCGACGGTGGGGTGGCCGACGCGCACGGGGACTACAAGAAGATCGGCTTCGACTGTTCGGGGCTGATGGTCTACGCCTTCGCCGGGGCGGGGATCCGGCTTCCGCACTACAGCGGATACCAGGCCCAGGCCGGGCGCAAGGTTCCGCTGTCCCAGGCCCGACGCGGGGACCTGCTGTTCTGGGCCACTGCGGGACGCATCCACCACGTGGCGCTGTACCTGGGAGACGGCAAGATGGTCGAGGCGCCGTTCTCCGGGGGGTACGTCCGGGTGACCGCGGTGCGTTACACGGGGATCGTGTCGTTCGCCGTGCGGCTGCTCTAGATACGGTTCATCCGGTCACGGTGCGCCGGGCGGCGTCCGAGGACGAGGGGGCCGGAGTGGGCGCGTGGGCGGCGATCGTGCTCGCAGGCGGGGCCGCACGGCGCATGTCGGGCGTTGACAAGGTCGCGCTGCCGGTCGGTGGGCGGTCGCTGCTGTCCCGGGTGGTGGCCGCGGCCACCGGAGCCCACCCCGTGGTCGTGGTGGGACCGACCCGTCCCCTGGGCGCACCGGTGCGCTGGGTCGTCGAGCGGCCCGCCGGTTCCGGTCCGCTGGCCGCCCTCGCGGCGGGACTCGCCGCGCTGGGGGAGACGGACCCCGACGAGGTGGCGGTGCTGGCCGGGGACCTGGCCGGGATCACCTCGTCCACCCTGGACCGGCTGCGGGCCGGCCGACGGTCCCATCCCGGTGCGGCCGGAGCGGTCCTGCTCGATCACGACGGGCGACCGCAGTGGCTGATCGGGGTGTGGTCCGCCGCCGCTCTGCGCAGGGCGTTGCCCGCCGACCCGCGGGACAGGTCGGTACGCTCGGTCCTGGGGCGCCTACCGCGGGTGGAGGTCGCCGCGTGCGGCGTGGAGGCGCTGGACGTGGACACCCCCGACGATCTCGCGGCGGCGCGACGGTCGGTGCCCTCCGAGCCCGGAGGGGATGACGGCGGCCACAGCCTCGGCTCGTAGTGTCTTCACAGGCGCTACACCCCGCTTGCGGTTCGCTAGGGGTACCGGGCCGAGCCCGTGCAGCGCATTCAGCATGCATCCGTCCAGGAGGTACACCCGTGACCGAGCCCGGGCACGCCGACACGTCGGCCGGTAGCCCCCAGGCTTCTTCCGCGCAGGGGCCCAGCACGCCTGCCCGTGACGCCCAGCTGCTCGAACGCACCGTGTTCGAGGTCAAGCGGGTGATCGTGGGGCAGGACCGGCTGGTGGAGCGGATGCTGGTCGGTCTGCTGGCCAAGGGACACCTGCTGCTGGAGGGTGTGCCCGGTGTGGCGAAGACCCTGGCGGTGGAGACGTTCGCCCGCGTGGTGGGCGGGACGTTCTCCCGCATCCAGTTCACCCCGGACCTGGTCCCCGCGGACATTCTCGGCACCCGTATCTACCGGCAGAACAGTGCGACGTTCGACGTCGAACTGGGCCCGGTGGTGGCCAACTTCGTGCTCGCCGACGAGATCAACCGTGCTCCCGCGAAGGTGCAGTCGGCGCTGCTGGAGGTGATGGCCGAGCGGCACGTGTCCATCGGCGGCCAGACCTTCCCCATGCCCACCCCGTTCCTGGTGCTCGCCACGCAGAACCCGATCGAGAACGAGGGCGTCTACCCGCTGCCCGAGGCGCAGCGCGACCGGTTCCTGTTCAAGATCATCGTGGAGTACCCCTCCGCCGAGGAGGAGCGGGAGATCGTCTACCGCATGGGGGTGCAGCCGCCGGAGCCCCAGGCGGTGCTGACCCCCGAGGAGCTGGTGCGGCTGCAGGGTGTGGCCTCCCGGGTCTTCGTGCACCACGCCCTGGTCGACTACGTGGTGCGGTTGGTGATGGCCACCCGTACCCCGGCCGAGCACGGACTGTCCGACATCGCCGGGTGGATCGCCTACGGCGCGTCCCCGCGCGCCACCCTCGGCGTGGTGTCCGCGGCCCGGGCGCTGGCCCTGGTGCGCGGTCGTGACTACGTGCTGCCCCAGGACGTCGTCGACGTGGTGCCGGACGTGCTGCGGCACCGGCTCGTGCTGTCCTACGACGCCCTGGCCGACGGGGTGCAGGTCGACCACATCATCACCCGGTTGCTGCAGACGGTGCCGCTGCCCCACGTGTCGGCCCGGCCGCAGCCGCAGCACCCCGTGCCGCCGGGTGCGCCGGGTGCGCCGGGACATCCGGCACCGGCTCCCGTGAACCGGATGTAAGGCGAGGAGGGGTTCGACGTGGCGCGCGCCGACGAGCAGCGCCCCTCCTGGGCTCCCCCGGCCCTGCGCAGCGGACGGATGGAAGCGGCCCTGCGCACGTTGGAGTTGACCGTCCGCCGGCGGCTCGACGGGTTGTTGCAGGGCAACCATCTCGGTCTGGTGCCCGGGCCCGGTACCGAGCCCGGTGAGGCCAGGCCGTACCAGCCGGGGGACGACGTCCGGCGGATGGACTGGGCGGTGACCGCCCGGACCACCGAGCCGCACATCCGGGAGACGGTCGCCGACCGCGAGCTGGAGACCTGGGTCGTGGTCGACCTGTCGCCCAGCCTGGACTTCGGCACCGCGGCCTGCGAGAAGCGTGAACTGGCCGTGGCCGCGGTGGCCGCCGTGGCGCACCTGACCCGGGGCGGGGGGAACCGGATCGGTGCCGTGGTGGCCACCGGTGAGCGCATCGACCGCATCCCGCCCCGGGGTGGTCTGGCCTATGCGCGCAGCCTGGTGCGTCGGATCGCCGAGACACCCCGTGCTCCGGAGGGGACCCGGGGTGACCTTCAGGGGGCACTGGAGCAGCTGCGACGTCCTCCTCGCCGCCGTGGGCTGGCGGTGGTGATCTCGGACTTCCTCGGTCCACTGGACTGGGAGCGGTCCCTGCGGGCGTTGTCGGCCCGCCACGACCTGCTCGCCGTCGAGGTGCTCGATCCCAGGGACGTCGATCTCCCCGAGATGGGCTCCGTGGTGTTGGTGGACCCGGAGACCGGTAAGCAGCGCGAGGTGCGCACCACCCCGCTGCTGCGTCGCGAGTTCGCCGCGGCGGCCGCGGAGCACCGGGCCGAGGTGGCGGCCGCGCTGCGTCGGGCCGGCTGTGCCCACCTCGTGCTGCGCACCGACTCGGACTGGGTGGCCGACATCGTGCGGTTCGTCGTGAGCCGTAAGCGGCACTGGTCGGGAGGAGTGGCGTGATGCCAGGCCTGAGCCTGGGTGGTTTCACCGCACCGGGTTGGTTCGCCCTGCTCGCGGTGGTGGCCGGCTTGGCCGGTGGTTATGTGTGGATGCAGCGGCGGCGGCACCGCTACGCCATGCGCTTCACCAATCTGGAGCTGCTGGAGAAGGTTGCTCCTCGGCGACAGGGCTGGCATCGGCACGCCCCGCCCGCACTGCTCGGGGTGGCGCTGATCCTGCTCACCGTGGCCCTGGCCGGGCCCACCACCGAGCAGCGGGTGCCGCGCAACCGGGCGACCGTGGTGTTGGCCATCGACGTCTCGTTGTCCATGCAGGCGACCGATGTCGAGCCCAACCGGCTCGCCGCCGCCCAGGCGGCCGCGAAGTCCTTCGTCGACGGTCTGACCCCAGGGGTGAACCTCGGGCTGGTCACCTTCGCCGGTACCGCCACCGTGCTGGTGTCGCCGACGACGGAGCGGGAGCCGGTCAAGCAGGCGATCGACACGCTCCGGCTGGCCGAGTCCACGGCTACCGGGGACGCCATCGCCGCCGCGATGACGGTGATCGACTCGTTCGGCAAGCTGCTGGGTGGGGCCGAGGGACCTCCTCCGGCGCGGATCGTGCTGATGACCGACGGCAAGCGCACGGTGGGGCGGGACGAGATCGAGGCGGCCGAGGAGGCCGGGAACGCGAAGATCCCCATTTCGGCGATCTCCTTCGGTACGGAGGAGGGGACGGTGGAGATCGACGGTCGGCGTATCCCGGTTCCGGTGGACGACGAGGCGATGAAGGAGATCGCCGAGGCCTCCGGTGGTGAGTTCTACAAGGCGGCCACGGCCGAGGAGCTGCGCAAGGTCTACGAGACCCTCGGTGAACAGATCGGCTACGAGACCAAGCGGGTCGACGCCAGCCGCGGCTGGTTGTTGCTGGGCACCCTGACCGCGCTGGTGGCCACCGGTACCGGACTGCTGGTGGGGCAGCGGTTGCCGTGACGGATGACGCCGGGCCGCGGTCAGGTGCGGCCCGGCGTCTCGCGGTGGAACCGGGAGGGGCCCACTCGTCGTCGGGACGCTCGTGTCGTGTCGGTCGGCCACGGCTTGTTGTGGGGCTCGTCTGTCCTGCGCAGGACGGAGGACGGTACGGCGGCCTCTGGGTAGGCAAATTGCACCTACAGGAGTGCATTGCGTGAGGATGTGTTACTGAGCGTCAGATTTCGGTCGCAGAGTGCTGCTCCATTCGAGTGATTATTGGTCCATGTGATAACGCTTGATCGAGTTCGCCCCTAATCACAGGCGTCAGCTTCATGATCCAGAAGGGCGGCACTCCATGCGCGCAGCGATGACGGCCGCGCGGCGACGGACGCTGGTGCTCGGTGTGGTTCTGCTGGTGGTGGGAGTGGTCTGGGGCCTGTTCCCTCGTTCCTACCGCGACAGCCGAAGCGACGTTCCCTGCGGTAGCGCCTGGATACCGGACTACGCCAAGGCCGAGGAGGTGGACGCGCTCCGCCTCGAGGGCGGGCTTCCCGGGCGGGACCTGGTACGGCGGTGCGAGGAGCTCCACGACACGGGCCTGCTCGTGTCCCTGACCCTGACCGGCGTGGGCGGTGTGGTCACCCTCGGAACGGTCGCGACGGGTGCCCGCCGATCCCGCAGGGACGATCCGTTCCGACCGAACTGAACCACCACGACGGCGAACCGTCACCACGCGCCTCCGTGCCCGCCGCACGGGGGCGCGTCGTCCGTGTGCCCCTCCGCACCTCTCGTGCCGCTCCTGCTCCGCGGGCGGGGGACCACCATCAGGTCATCCCGGCCCGCCGGCCACCGTGCGGGTCGTCCGGGCGTGATCCCGGCCCGCCGGCCCGGTGCCCGGACCGTGGTTCGGGATACCCGCCAGTAGTGGATAGTGTCTGCTCCGTTCAGCTGCACCGAGTGCGAGCGGGAGGAACAGGCGTGGCACGGTCCGTGCTGGTGACCGGTGGCAATCGAGGAATCGGCCTGGCGATCGCGCGGGCGTTCGCCGCTCAGGGGGACAAGGTCGCGGTGACCCACCGTGGCTCAGGCGCGCCCGACGGCCTGCTCGGGGTCAAGTGCGACGTCACCGACGCCGCCGCGGTGGACGCGGCGTTCAAGGAGGTCGAGGAGGCCCACGGCCCGGTCGAGGTGCTGGTGTCCAACGCCGGCATCACCGACGACACCCTGCTGCTCCGGATGAGCGAGGAGCAGTTCACGCGAGTCGTGGACGCCAACCTCACCGGTGCCTACCGGGTGGCCCGGCGGGCCGCCCGGGGCATGCTGCGCAACCGCTGGGGCCGGATGATCTTCATCTCGTCGGTGATCGGTCTGTCCGGCTCGGCCGGGCAGGTCAACTACGCGGCCAGCAAGGCCGGCCTGGTGGGTATCGCCCGCTCCATCGCCCGTGAGCTGGGCTCGCGCAACATCACCGCCAACGTGGTCGCCCCGGGTTTCGTGGCCACCGACATGACCGCGGTCCTGCCCGAGGAGCGCAAGCAGGAGATCCTCAGCCAGGTCCCACTGGGCCGCTACGCCCAGCCCGAGGAGGTCGCCGCCGCCGTGACCTGGCTGGCCTCCGACGCGGCGGCCTACGTCACCGGCGCGATCATCCCGGTCGACGGTGGCCTGGGGATGGGGCACTGAGCCCGCGGTCTCCCGTGACCGCACCGCAGAACCGAAAGGAAGAACGGAGTTGAGCGGACTGCTCGAGGGCAAGCGGCTGCTGATCACCGGTGTGATCACCGACGCGTCGATCGCCTTCCACGTCGCCCGCGTGGCCCAGGAACAGGGGGCGAAGGTCGTGCTCACCGGCTATGGCCGGCTCAGTCTCGTGGAGCGCATCGCGCAGCGACTGCCGCAGCCGGCCCCGGTGATCGAGCTCGACGTGACCAACCAGGAGCACCTGGACACCCTGGCGGACCGGGTGCGGGAGCACGTGGACGGACTGGACGGTGTGCTGCACTCCATCGGGTTCGCCCCGCCGTCCTGCCTCGGTGAGAACTACCTGGACGCGCCGTGGGAGGACGTGGCCACCGCCGTCCACGTCTCGGCCTACTCGCTCAAGTCGCTCGCCGTCGCCTGCCTGCCGCTGATGGGCGAGGGCGGCTCGGTCGTGGGGCTGGACTTCGACGCCCGTGTGGCCTGGCCCGCCTACAACTGGATGGGCTTCGCCAAGGCGGCGCTGGAGTCGTGCAACCGCTACCTGGCCCGTGAGCTGGGCCCGCGCGGCATCCGCGTCAACCTGGTCTCCGCCGGCCCGATCAAGACCATGGCCGCCAAGTCCATCCCCGGCTTCTCCGAGCTGGAGGACGCCTGGGACAAGCGCGCGCCGCTGGGGTGGGACGTCACCAACCCCGAGCCGGTGGCCCGGGCCTGTTGCGCCCTGCTGTCCGACTGGTTCCCCGCGACCACGGGCTCGATGGTCTGGGTGGACGGCGGCGTCCACGCGCTCGGCATGTGAGGGTGCCCTTCGGGCGACGCTCCGACACCCGGGGCGTCGCCCGAAGGACGGCGTCGGCGCGACCCCCGATGCGGTGAGAAGCGCGTCACCAGGGAGGATGGGGTTCGTGAGCTTCGATGCGTTGCTGGTGCTGTCCTTCGGCGGGCCGGAGGGGCCCGACGACGTACGGCCCTTCCTGGAGAACGTGACCAGAGGCAGGGGAGTGCCCCCGGAGCGGCTGGACGAGGTCGCCCAGCACTACATGCGTTTCGGCGGCGTGTCCCCGCTGAACCGGCTGAATCGTGAGCTCATCGCCGCCGTCGAGGGTGAGATGAGGCGTCAGGGTGTCCAGTTGCCCGTGTACTTCGGCAACCGCAACTGGCACCCCATGGTCGAGGACACCGTGGCCAGGATGGCCGAGGACGGGGTGCGGCGAGCCCTCGTGTTCGCCACCAGCGCCTACGGTGGTTACTCGTCCTGCCGGCAGTACGACGAGGACATCGCTCGGGCCCGGGCCGCGGTCGGTGACAACGCGCCCGAGCTGGTCAAGATCCGCCAGTTCTTCGACCACCCGTTGTTCGTGCAGGCCTGTGCCGCGGCGGTCGAGGCCGCGCGGGAGAAGCTGCCGGCCGAGCAACGTGAGCAGGCCCGGCTGGTGTTCACCGCCCACTCCGTGCCCACGGCCGCCGACGCCGCCGCCGGGCCGCCGGAGGAGGGCGGGCACCGCTACTCCCGGCAGGTCGCCGAGGCGTCCCGTCTGGTGGCCGCCGCGGTGGGCGAGACCGACTACGACGTGGTCTGGCAGTCCCGCTCCGGGCCGCCGTCGGTGCCCTGGCTGGAGCCGGACATCGTGGACCACATCGAGGCGCTGCACGAGCGAGGCGTGCCGGCCGTGGTGGTCTGCCCGATCGGCTTCGTCAGCGACCACATCGAGGTGATCTGGGACCTGGACACCGAGGCCCGGCAGCGGGCCGAGGAACTGGGCATGGGTTTCACCCGGGCTGCCACGCCGGGCCCTGATCCACGGTTCGCCGAGATGGTGGTGGAGCTGATCCGCGAGCACACCGAGAACGCCAAGGTGCGCAAGCTGTCCGCCCTCACCGCCGCCGGGTGCACGGTCAACGGCGAGCCCTGCGCCCCGGGCTGCTGCGCGCCACCGCGGCGCCAGGCCTGAACGGACGGAGCCCGGGCCGGGAGCCGCGGAGGACCGGGCTCCGTCTCAGCGCCGGTCGACGCGGTCACCGAACACGCGCACAATCTCGGTGACCGCGGCGCACCGGGCGAGCCGCACCGCCTCGTCCAGCGGGCGCAGCGCAGCACCACGGGCCCGGATCGCCGAGGCGGAGACCGCACTTCCCTCGGGATCACCACCGGCCGCGGCCAGGATCGCAGCCAGCTGGTCCGCCCGCTCCAGGACGCGCAGGGCACGGGGCGGGGTCCCGGGCGGCCACGGGGCCCGCGGTCGGGCGCGCAGCATCGCGTCGATCTCGGCCCGGACGCCGCGACGGTGCCGGGCGACGTCCAGGACGGTCAGGGTGTCGGCGGCCCGGCGCATCGCCTCGGCCATGTGGTGCTCGGCCTCGCCCAGGGAGGGGTACACGGCGTGGGCGTCGCACCGTGGAACGAGGTGCACCGTCCACCGCAGGATTCCCTCGACCACCGGTGTGGGCACGATCCCCAGGCCCGCGCCGGGCAGCACCACCGCCTCCCCGGCGGCCAGGGCGGCGCGGGTCAGCGCGCCGGGTCCGGGGAGGCCCCGTACGTCACCGGGCACCGGGAGCACCAGCCGACCGTCGGCGGCACCGTGCCGACGCAGTACCGCCAGCAGCAGGGCCGGCCCGGCCGGGCGTGCGCCTGCCACCGGCAGCTCGAGGCGGGTGCCGGTCTCAGTGTCGGCCGCCACCACCTCGTGGACCTCGGCCCACGGGCGCAGGGCGTCCAGGACGTCGTCGGGGGAGACGGCACCGGGCAGCCAGGCGGAGGTCCAGGCGATCAACGTGGCACTCGGGCAGGGCACCGGGCCAGCCTACGTTCCCCGTCGTCCCACGTCGCGGTCGACGGCCGACGGAGCACCCAGGTCGTCCCGGCGTCGGGCGTGGGCTGTGTCCCCGGCCGTCGGACGGGCACACCGTGCCCCACCCGTCGGTGCCGGCACCGGTGCCGGCGTGGTGCCGTGGTCGCCCGGCCCGGGACGGCTACCGTCACGATCATGCGCTCGGTGGACTACGGACGTGACGTGCTGGCCGGTGGGCGGAGACGCCGCGAGGTGCCCCGGGTGTCCGCCGAGATCGGGCTGGTCGTCGAGGACCCGGCCAGCGGGTTCTGCGGCGCCGTGGTGCGGGTGGAACGTGACGAGGTCGTTCTGGAGGACCGGCACGGTCGCCGGCGGGTGTTCCCGATGCGTCCGGCAGCGTTCCTGCTGGAGGGGCGGCCGGTCACCCTGGTGCGCCCCGCACCCGAGGTGTCCCGGGGCCCGCGGCGATCGGCGTCCGGGTCGATCCGGGTGGAGGGGCTGCGGGCCCGCACCGCTCGGGCCGGGCGGATCTGGGTCGAGGGTCTGCAGGACGCCGAGCTGGTGGAACGGGTGTGGGGGCACGATCTGCGGGTCGAGGGTGTGGTGGTGGAACCCCTCGACGGCGTGGACGGTCTCGCCGAGAAGATCGCCGCGTTCGACCCGGGACCACGGCGACGACTGGGCATCCTGGTCGACCACCTGGTGCCGGGGAGCAAGGAGGCGCGGATCGCTGCCGAGGTGTCGGAAGGAACGGACGGTGACGGGCACGTGTTGGTCACCGGTCATCCCTTCGTCGACGTCTGGCAGGCGGTCAAGCCCGCGGCACTGGGTATCCCAGCCTGGCCGCAGGTGCCGCGCGGCGTGCCGTGGAAGGAGGGGGTGTGCTCCGCCCTGGGCTGGGGTGATCCGGCCGAGGGGTGGCGGCGGGTGCTGTCCGCGGTGCGGAGCTTCCGGGATCTGGAAGCACCGCTGGTGGGTGCGGTCGAGCGCCTGATCGACTTCGTCACGGAGCAGGTCGACTGCATCGCGGAGTAGGGGTGCGCCGATTCCCCAGGTCACGCCTGGGTCACGGTGGCCTCGGGCGAGCCCGGGGAGCCCTGGGATCTGGAACCATGGAGTCATGGCCGCGTTGGTGTGGCTGGTGGCAGGGGTCCTCCTGGTGGCAGCCGAGGTGTTGTCCGGGGACCTCGTGCTGCTGATGCTCGGTGTCGGCGCCCTCGCGGCGGCGGGATCCTCCGCGCTGGGCGCGCCGCTGCTGGTCGACGGTGTGGTGTTCGCGCTCGTCTCGGTGGGCCTGGTGCTGCTGGCCAGACCGGCGCTGAAGCGCCGCCTCGCCCGGGGACACCATTACCGGACCAACGTCGAAGCCCTGATCGGCAGCAAGGCGGTGGTGTTGTCCACCGTCGACGCACACGGCGGGCAGGTCAAGATCGGTGGTGAGGTCTGGACGGCCCGTGCACTGGACGAGACGCAGGTGTTGGAGCCAGGGCGTTCCGTGACGGTCATGGAGATCTCCGGCGCCACCGCCGTCGTGTGGGGGGAGCCGTAAATGGAAGGTGGAGTTGTGACGCTGGTCGTTGTCGCCGTCATCGTCCTGCTGATCCTGGTAACCCTGCTCAAGGCGGTGCTGGTGGTGCCGCAGGCGCAGGCTGCGGTGATCGAGCGGCTCGGTCGGTTCCGCACCGTCGCCGCACCGGGACTGAACTTCCTGGTGCCGTTCTTCGACCGGGTGCGGGCGCGGATCGACCTGCGTGAGCAGGTCGTCTCCTTCCCACCCCAGCCGGTGATCACGGAGGACAACCTGACCGTCTCCATCGACACCGTCGTCTACTTCCAGGTGACCGACCCGCGGGCCGCGGTGTACGAGATCTCCGACTACATCGTGGGTGTGGAGCAGCTGACCACCACCACGCTGCGCAACCTCGTCGGCGGGATGAGCCTGGAGGACACGCTGACCTCCCGCGACCAGATCAACAACCAGCTGCGCGGGGTGCTGGACGAGGCCACGGGCCGGTGGGGCATCCGGGTGGCCCGGGTGGAGCTGAAGGCGATCGAGCCGCCGCCCTCCATCCAGGACTCCATGGAGAAGCAGATGCGGGCCGAGCGGGAGAAGCGGGCCATGATCCTCACCGCCGAGGGCCAGCGGGAGTCGGCGATCAAGACCGCCGAGGGTCAGAAGCAGGCGCAGATCCTGGCCGCCGAGGGTGCCAAGCAGGCCGCGATCCTGGCCGCCGAGGCGGAGCGGCAGTCCCGCATCCTGCGTGCCCAGGGTGAACGGGCCGCCAGCTACCTGCAGGCGCAGGGCCAGGCCAAGGCCATCGAGAAGCTGTTCGGTGCGATCAAGGCAGGCAAGCCCACCCCCGAGCTGCTCGCCTACACCTACCTGCAGACCCTGCCGCAGATGGCGCAGGGCGACGCGAACAAGGTCTGGGTGATCCCCAGCGATTTCACCAAGGCCCTGGAGAACTTCGCGAAGATGCTCGGCGAGAAGGGCGAGGACGGGGTCTTCCGCTACGAGCCGCCGAAGGAGGATGTCCAGGCTCCCCGGGTGGACGAGGACGACGAGGCCATCGCCGACTGGTTCGACACCGCGCCGGATCCCAACGTGGCCGAGGCCGTGCGGCAGGCCGAGGCCGTGGCGCACAAGGAGGTGCCCGGTCCGCTCCGCGGGAGCCGTTCCGTCACCCCCACGCCGACGACCCCGCCGCCGGCTCTCGGCGGGCCGACGCCGCCACCGCCGGCGTTCCCCACCGCCGTACCCGACCCGACGGCTGCTTCCCCCGAGCAGCCCCGGTCCGACGAGCGCTGAGCACCGGGACCGAGAGCACCGAGCGCGGTCGAGAACGACGATGTGGGCCGGCCCCGCGGGTCTCCTCCCGCGGGGCCGGCCCACATCGCTGTCACAGATCGGCCAGCAGGCCGAGCGGTCGTTCCACGCAGTCAGCCACGTAGCGGAGGAACCCGCCGGCCACTCCGCCGTCGCACACCCGGTGGTCGAAGGCCAGCGAGAGCTGGGTGACCTTGCGGACCTCGAGCCGGCCGTCGACCGCCCACGGCCGGTCGATGATCCGACCCACGCCCAGGATCGCCGCCTCGGGGTGGTTGATGATCGGGCTGGACCCGTCCACCCCGAACACGCCGTAGTTGTTGAGCGTGAACGTGCCGCCGGTCATGTCCTCCGGGGCGAGCCGGCCCTCACGGGCCAGCGCGGTGAGCCGGGCCAGCTCGTCAGCCAGTTCGGCGGTGGTCATCCGGTGCGCGTTCCGGACCACCGGCACCACCAGGCCCCGGTCGGTCTGCGCGGCGAACCCCAGGTGCACAGCCCGGATCCGGACGATCTCCTCGCGCTCGGTGTCCACCTGGGCGTTCAGCTCGGGGAACCGGGCCAGACCGGCCACCACGAACCGTGCCAGCAGTGCCAGGATGCCGATGCGGCGGTCCGGGTGCGCGGCACGCAACGCGTCCCTGGCCTCGATCAGGCCGGTCGCGTCCACGTCGACCCACGTGGTGGCGTCGGGGATCTCCTGCCGGCTGCGGACCAGCTTCTCGGCAACCGTGCGGCGCAGGCCGCGCAGCGGGATCCGCTCCACGTCGGGCTGCTCGGTCACCCGCTCCACCCGGGCCGTGCCGGACCGGGCCGCGGCGATCGCCGCCTCCACGTCGCGGCGCAGCACCACACCACCCAGGCCGGTGCCGGTCAGCGACGCCAGGTCCACCCCGTGCTCGCGAGCCAGGCGGCGCACCAGCGGTGACAGCACCCGGGGAGCCTGCGCCGGGGGTGTGGCCTGGGCGGGTTCCGGGGCGGCCGGGGTCGTGGAGGGTGCGTCGGGGACGGCCGACAGTGCGGGCGCCGTTCCCCGACTGGCCCGACGACGGCGCCGCCGTCCACCGCCGTGCCCCGTGCCGTAGCCGATCAGCACCGCACCGGACCCGGCCCGCTCCTCCTGGCGGTACCGCTCGGCATTGGCCGTCGCGGCGTCCTGCGGCGGAGCGATCGTGATCAACGGCTGGCCGACCGACAGCACCTGGCCGGGCTGGCCGTGCAGCTCCGCCACCGTGCCCGCGTACGGGCAGGGCACCTCGACCACCGCCTTGGCCGTCTCCACCTCGGCGATGACCTGGTCGACCTGCACTTCGTCACCGACCTTGACCTTCCAGGACACCACCTCGGCCTCGGTGAGGCCCTCGCCCAAGTCGGGGAGCAGGAACACCTGGTGGTTGCTCATCGCGTACCACCTTCCCGAACCGGATCCCGTCGGGACGAGCGGCGGGAGAACGCCGGTCGCTCGGAACGTGCACTCATGCGACACCCTCCCGGGTCAGCCAGCGCGGGTCGGGCTCGTCGTCCCACTGCAGTCGGGCCACCGCGTCCAGCACCCGGTCCACCCCGGGCAGGTGGTGGTGTTCCAGCTTCGGCGGCGGGTAGGGGATGTCGAACCCGGTGACCCGCAGGACCGGGGCGGCCAGCGAGTGGAAACAGCGCTCCTGCACCCGAGCGGCGATCTCCGCGGCCACCCCGGCGAAGCCCACCGCCTCGGACAGCACCAGACACCGCCCGGTGCGCCGCACCGAGGCGACCACCGTCTCGTCGTCGAAGGGGACCAGGGTGCGCAGGTCGATGACCTCCAGGTCCCAGCCCTCCTCGGCGGCCGCCTCCGCCGCCTCCAGGGCCACGGGCACGGTCGGGCCGTAGGCCACCAGTGTGGCCCCGGTGCCCGGTCGGCGGATCACGGCCCGGCCGAACGGCTCACCGCGTACCGGGAGCTCCAGGTCCGCCTTGCTCCAGTAGAGCTTCTTGGGTTCGCAGAACACCACCGGATCCGGGTCCTCGATGGCCTCGCGCAGCAGCGAGTACGCGTCGGCCACCGTGGCCGGCGTGACCACCTTCAGGCCAGGGGTGTGCGCGTAGTACGCCTCGGAGGAGTCGCAGTGGTGCTCCACACCGCCGATCCCGCCCGCGTAGGGGACCCGGATGACGATCGGCACCGACAGCCGTCCCCGCGTCCGGTTGCGCAGCTTGGCCACGTGGCTGGTGATCTGCTCGAACGCCGGGTAGGCGAACGCGTCGAACTGCATCTCCACCACGGGGCGGAACCCGGCCATGGCCATACCGACCGCGAATCCGACGATGCCGGACTCGGCCAGTGGGGTGTCGAAGCAGCGGTCCTCGCCGAAGTCACGGGCCAGGCCGTCGGTCACCCGGAAGACCCCGCCGAGCGTCCCGACGTCCTCGCCGAACACGACCACCCGCTCGTCGGCGGCCAGGGCGTCCCGCAGCGCGGCGTTGATCGCCTGCGCCATCGTCAGCACGGCCATCAGCGTTCCTCCTCGCGTTCCGCCGCCAGCTCGGCGGCCAGCTGCTCCCGCTGTTCGACCAGCTGCGGGGTCGGTGTGGCGTAGACGTGCTCGAACATCGACAGTGGGTCGACCTCCGGCTCGGCCGCCATCCGCGCGCGCAGGTCCGCGGCCAGGGCCTCGGCCTCCTGCTCGATGCTCGCCTCCGTCTCGGCGTCCAACGCTCCGGTGCTGCGCAGGTAGGTGCCCAGACGGACGATCGGGTCGCGGCGCCGCCACTGGTCGACCTCGTCGTTGTCGCGGTAGCGGGTGGCGTCGTCGGCGTTGGTGTGCGCGTCGATCCGGTAGGTGTGCGCCTCCACCAGGAACGGGCCGTTTCCGGCCCGGGCGTGGGCCACGGCGTGGTTCAGCACGGCCAGGACGGCCATCGGGTCGTTGCCGTCCACCTGCTCGGCCGGTACGCCGTAGCCGACCCCCTTGTGCGCCAGGGTGGGGGCGGCGGTCTGCTTGGCCAGCGGAACGCTGATCGCGTAGCGGTTGTTCTGCACCAGGAACACCACGGGGGCCCGGAACACCGCGGCGAAGTTCAGCGCCTCGTGGAAGTCGCCCTCACTGGTCGCGCCGTCGCCGATGAAGGCCAGGGCCACGGTGTCGTTGCCCTTGCGCCGCTCGGCGTAGGCCAGACCGGCCGCGTGCAGGGTCTGGGTGGACAGCGGGGTGCACTGGGGGGCGGTGCGGTGGGCGTACGGGTCGTACCCGCAGTGCCAGTCACCGCGCAGCAGGGTGAGCACCTCCACCGGGTCGATCCCCCGGGTCACCAGGGCCGTCGACTCGCGGTAGGTGGGGAACAGCCAGTCGGTGGGACGCAGCGCGAGCACCCCGCCAACCTGGCAGGCCTCCTGCCCCTGGGAGGAGGGGTAGACGGCCAGGCGGCCCTGTTTGGTCAGTGCGGTCGCCTGGGTGTCGAACCGCCGACCGACCACCATCGCCCGATAGGCGGCGAGCAGCAGCTCCCGCGCCGGCTCCTGGTAGTCCCCGTGCTCGTCGACCCGGCGTCCCTCGGGATCGAGGAAACGGATCGGGGTGTCCGACGGCAGCAGGTCCGCGGGATCCGGCGTGGTGTCCGCGATGAGTGTCATGGGCACCTCGGCTCGTGGACGAAGGTCCTGCCGTGCGTGTGCACGGCATACGTGTGGTCAGGACTTTCAGCTTTGTGAGATGGTCGGCTCAAGTACGTGGCGAATTCCGCTACCGATGGCTCGTGGAGGTGGGTGTGCGGGACCGAACGTCTCGGATCGAGGGCCGGGAGAAGGGGTGGGATGGACGATCGTCCCGAGCGGTCGACGAGGTGGACCGCCGGCTGCTGGCCGAGCTGATCCGTGACGGGCGGATGTCCATCCGCACGCTCGCCGACCGGGTGCACATCTCCCGGGCCAACGCCTACGCACGGGTGGGGCGGCTGCTGCGCGACGGGGTGATCACCGGGTTCACCGCCCGGATCGACCCGGAACGTGCCGGGCTGGGCACCTCGGCGTACGTGAGCGTGCGGATCCAGCAGAACACCTGGCGGGAGGTGTCCGCGCAGCTCAGGAACATCCGCTACGTCGAACACGTCGCGTTGGTGGGCGGGGACTACGACGTGCTGGTGCTGGTGCGGGCTCCGGACAACGCCGCGTTGCGGCACGTGGTGCTGGAGCGCATCCCCGGTATTCCCGGGGTGGAGGCCTCCCGTACCTGGCTGATCTTCGAGGAGCTGACCGGGGTCGGTGCCCAGTGGACCTGAGGCTGGCGTACCCGGCTGCCCGTGATCGATCGTCCCCGGACCGGGCTGTCGGGTGGTTCGGAGGCGGTGTCCGGCTGCCTCGCGTGCCGGCTCGGCGGGCACCTCACCTGCATGGTCGGGGGCTCAGGCGCCGACGTGGCGCGGCACGGGCGGATACTCCGCAGCGCCCGTTCGTGTGATCACGGACGGTAGTGGTTGGTGTACGGTGGCGTGTCAGGCCTCTGGATTTCGGGCGATATACCCGATTTGTCTGAAGTCGAACTCGAGTTTTTGACGAACCATCTCAATCTGTCTCAACCTCAACCTTCAGTTGAGGTTGAGGTGCTGTGGGGTTCGGCAGGTTCCGGTACCGCCATCGGGCTCGTACGGACCGGGCCACCCACCCCGGCAGGCGGAGACCTGTCGGTTCGACCGGGGCGCGGGGTCGGTCGGAACCGGTCCCTGCACCCCGGTTCCCGTGTCCCGGCACGGCCTCAGACGTTCAGCCGTTCCACAGGCTGGTGCGTGGAGGACTCGATGTCCTCGGCCGCCTTGTGCAACAGTTTGTGCGCCAGGTCCGACAGAGCCCGTGCCGTGGCCAGCTCGTCCCCGATCGTGGGGATGTTCTGGTCCGCCGGGTTGCAACGCGCGCTCCCCTCGGCGGTGATCTCACCGGCCTCGTGGTTGCCGAGCCGGGCCTCGGCGGTGGTCTTCAGGTCGTGCTCGTCGATACGGATCTCCACGGTCCACGTCTTGGTCGCCATGGTCGTCTCCTCGTGACTGGGATCGGTCCCGTGCGAAGGTCAGGCCGGGCTGATCAGCCCGTAGCGGCCGTCGTAGCGGCGGTACACCACGTGACCGCGCCCGGAGGCGGCGTCGGCGAAGAACACGAACCGCTCGCCGGTCGCGGCCAGTCGCTCGATCGCCTGGTGCGTCGACATCACCGGCACGTCCACGTCCGACACGGGGAACGGCGCGGTCGTGGAGGAGGGAGTCGTGTCACCGGCGAGCCGCAGCATGCGGGTGCTGCCGTCCTCGTCGCGGAACACGACGCTGTCCCGCCCGGTGGTGGCGTCGCGGAACAGGAAGAAGTCGTAGTCCATCAGCTCCATGTCGAAGGCCGCCTCCTCCGGTGTGACCTGCTCCGGTGCGTAGGTCTTGTGCCGGACCAGGTCGGAGGAGCCGACCTCCACCGGTGGCGCCGGGACCGTGTCGGTCGTCGGGGTGCGCCGGGTCCATTCCCTGGCCCGGGTGAAGCGGCCGACGTGCCGCAGGCGTTCCCGGAGGCGACCCTGCACCAGGTCGATGGCCTCGGTGAAGGTCGGCGCCGCGGCCTGGGCTCGTACCCCGTGCCCGTCCACGTCGAGGTTGACCTGCACCACGGCGGACCGGTTGTTGGCCGGGTCGTGCACCTTGGTGAGCCGGATCCGGCCGTAGGGAATCGGTGCCGGGCTGTACCGGGTCAGCGCGAGCACCTTCTTCCGTGCGTACGCCGCGGCGCGGCTGGGCACACCACCTCCGGTCTGAACCCGAAGGTTGGGCAGGACCGATGTCGCCGAGCCTTTCATCGCGACCTCCCTTGGTCGCTGTCTCGGATACGGGCCCCGGGAGGTGCGGGGAGCGTGCAGGAGCATCCGGGGCGGGCGCGGCCACCGCCGTGCGTGGTCGCCACGGTCACACGGCTGCCTGTTCCCAGTGTGCGCCGCCGGATACGGTCCGGCAGCTCGAGTCCTGGCCGTAGGCCATGCGCCGTGCAGACGGAGCGAGGGACGAGGAGGCTCTTCCGGTGACTTTCCGGGGCGGCTCGGGCGGTGGATGCGACGGCTGTGGGAGCACCGGAGCCGTACCCACCGCGGCCCCTGGTGAGGTTTCCGCGCCGCGGAGGTGGGGCTGCTGGGGTTGCGGGATCTCAGGGCGGGGTGCCCAGCATGCGCAACACCAGCTCGGCGTACTCCCGCCCCAGCTCCTCGGGGGTCTTGCTGATCCGTTCCGAGTACCACCGGGCGACGTCCACACCGAGTGAGAGCACGGCTCGTGCGGCGGTCTTGACGTCCGGTACTCGGAAGGTTCCGGCGTTCACCCCCTCGGCGATCAGGTCGCGTACGGCCTGTTCGATCTGACGGCGCAGCTCGGCGACGATCTGGTACTCCCGTTCCGGGAGTGCGTGCAGCTCGTAGGCGATGACCCGGGCCACGGTGTGGTACCGGGCGTGCCAGCTCACGAAGTCCTCGACCAGCCGACGTACCTGCTCCTGCGGCGGGGTGTCGGGGGTGATCGCCCGTCGTACCAGGTCGAGCGCCCGCTCGTGGCCGCTGCGGCTGATGGCGAACAGCACCGCGGCCTTGGAGGGGAAGTGCACGTAGAGCGCGGCCGGACTCATACCGGCGCCGGTGGCGATGTCCCGGGTGGTGGTGGCGTGGAAGCCACGTCGCGCGAACGACTCCAGGGCCGCCAGCATGAGGCGTCGGGCCGCCTCCGGTTGGACCTCCGGCCACATGTCGGCGGGCACGGTGGTGGTCATGGTGCGCATCCTTCCCGATCCGGCCGCGTCGGCGTGCTGCCTGAGCGTAGGAGGGGGAGAGGGCGGGGTGCACCACCGTCGGGCATGCGGAACTCGTCCCCGGGGCCTTGACAGGCCCGGGTCACCTGACCATGCTGAGCAAGCGCTTAGTCACTCTGTCCGGGGCGTCGCACAACCCGCCCGGCGGTGTCGAGTGAGGGAAGGTGCCGTGACCGAGGCCGTGGTCGTGTCCGTGACCCGCGCACCGAGCACCCCGATCGCGCGGTGCTCCGGTGGTGGGCAGGGCGCGGCCACGGTGGTCGCACGGCCCATCTGACCGGGGACGGTACGGAAGGAGGGCCGAAGTGGCCTCGTTCAAGGACCGTGTCGCCATCATCACCGGCGCCAGCCGCGGTATCGGGCTGGGCATCGCCCGGGAACTGGTTGAGCGTGGGGCACGGGTGTGCATCACCGCCCGCAAGCCCGAGCCGTTGGCCGAGGCGGTGCGTGAGCTCGGCGGTCCCGACCGGGCTCTGGGGGTGCCCGGCCGGGCCGACGATCCCGACCACCAGCAGGAGGCGGTCGCCCGCACCCTGGAAGCGTTCGGCCGGATCGACATGCTGGTCAACAACACCGGGATCAACCCCGTCTACGGCCCGTTGCTCGACGTCGAGCCGGGGGCAGCGGCCAAGATTCTCGCGGTCAACGTGCTCGCGCCGATGGCCTGGACCCGGCGGGTGCGGGACGCCTGGATGGGTGAGCACGGTGGCGCCGTGGTCAACGTCGCCTCGATCGCCGGGCTGAGTCCCTCGCCCGGGATCGGGATGTACGGCGTCAGCAAGGCCGCGCTGATCAGGCTCACCACCGAGCTGGCCGTCGAACTCGGCCCGACCATTCGGGTCAACGCGGTGGCGCCTGCCGTGGTCAAGACCCGGTTCGCCACCGCCCTGTACGAGGGGCGCGAGGAACAGGTCGCCGCGACCTACCCCCTCAAGCGGCTCGGGGTACCCGCCGATGTGGCCGGGGCGGTCGCGTTCCTGCTCTCCGACGAGGCCTCCTGGATCACCGGGCAGACTCTCGTCGTGGACGGCGGGGTCTCCCTGGCTCCCCGCCTGTGAGCGGGAGGTAGGGCCCATCGCGGGACCGGGTGTCCGTCGGGCGGTGGCGCCGTCGGCACTTCCGGCACCGGGGGCCGTTCCGGAACGGACGTTCCCCCGAGACACCGGTGACGGATCACGGCCCGGAGCGTCCTGTACGGACGATTGCCCCCGAAGAGCGATAGCTCGGCTGTGCGGTCGTCACCGTCTCGGTTTCCGTGCCGACAGCGCGTAGCATGAGGACGACTCTTCGCCCGAAAAGGCGAAGGTGGTTAGGCGAAACGGTCGTACAGTGGGAGATGCCCGGTACGGCTCCGCGCTCCACGCACCGAGATGGTGCTCCGAAGGTGGGAGCGGGGTGGTGCGCCGTGCGGAGTGGCACGGTTGGTGACCGGTTGCTTGCGTGAGGCTGTAGGCCAGGACGGTGGTGTGACCTGTCCCGGCGGAAGGTGCCAGGGCCGCACCAGGTGAACAGGGTGTGCGGACCCACGCCGCCCCCGGTGGGAGGACCTGTCCCTGCAGAAAACGAGGAGAAAACCAGGTACAGCCTGTGTCTGCGGCTGCGGTGTCGACAGCGCTGTGCGAGGACCTCTCCGCTTCACGCCGGCCGGACTACGAGGGAGAAGCGATGTGGCGCACCGAGCTGGGCAATGTGGTGGCCTATGCGCGGGAGGTCTCGGAGGACGTGCTGGCCCCGCAGGCCGCCACGATCGACGAGGAGGGCCGGTGGCCCGAGGAGGGCGTCCTCGCGTTGCGCAACCAGCTGGGTGGGCTGGTGGTGCCCAAACGGTTCGGCGGCATCGGACACGGCCTGCTGGCGGTGGCCCAGGTGTGCGAGGCCACCGGGCGGGGCTGTGCCTCGACGTCGATCTGCTTCGGCATGCACCTGGTGGCTTCCGCGGCGGTCGCGGCCAAGGCGACCCGCTGGCAGCAGGAACGGTACCTGGAGCCCATCGCCGCCGGTGAGCATCTGACGACG
>DATCJU010000161.1:0-19353 GCA_036562635.1 Pseudonocardiaceae bacterium | reverse complement strand
GGTCGTGCCCGACGCCGGTGGCTCAGGCCTCCGCGCCGGCGGGCTCGCCCTCAGCGGGGGCCTCGCCCAGGTCGGCGGCGGTCGGAGCCTGGAGCACGTTCACCACCAGGGTCTCCGGGGCGGTGGCCAGCGAGACGTTCGGGGGCAGGGGCAGGTCGGAGGCGTGGATCTGGGTGCCGGGCTCGGCGCCGGCGACGGACACCTCGACCTGCTCGGGGATGTCCAGCGCGTCGGCCTGCAGCTCCACCTCGTCGAGCTCCTGGGTGACCAGGGTGCCCGCGGCGGCGTCGCCGGTCACCACGACCGGGACCGCGACGGTGACCTTCTCGCCACGCTGGACCAGGAGGAGGTCGACGTGCTCGATGTAGTTCTTGACCGGGTGCGTGGTGACGGTCTTGGTCAGCGCCAGCTCGCGTTCGCCGTTGCCGAGATCAAGCTCGAGTACGGCGTTGTGGCCGTGCTCCCGGATGACGCGGGCGAAGTCGAGAGCGGGCAGGGACAGGTGCTTGGGGGCGGAGCCGTGACCGTAGAGCACCGCGGGGATCTTGCCGGCACGGCGGGTGCGACGGGCGGCGCCCTTGCCGAACTCGGTGCGCAGCTCGGCGGCGAGACGGACCTCGGACACGGTGGTGCTCTCCTCAGAGACGTCGGGCGGGTTGGAACATCAGGTCGGTGGCCTGCGGCGGTCGGGCGCACGCGGGCGGACGGCGGCAGCGTGACACCAGCCGCCGCGTCGATCACGCCGGGCGCGAGGCCCACCCTCGCCGAGGCAACCCGGAAAGTGTAGGTGGTCTTTCCCGAGCTCGCCGAACCGGGGTCGGCGACGGTAGTCGAGGTCACCGTGTGTCCGGGCCGGTGTGCGGACGGAACACGTCGTTCCGACACCGCTCGACCCGACCGGTGACGGGGCCCGGATGCGTTCCGTGGAGAGCCCCGTCGAGCGGGGCGTGAGGGGAATCCTCCTGCGGCCCGGGCGGGCCGCCCCGGTCGGGGACGGGCGGACACCCACCCGTCCCCGGCGGTGCGGATCAGGCGTTGCCGTCGAACAGGCTGGTCACCGAGCCGTCCTCGAACACCTGCTGGATCGCCTGGGCCAGCAGCGGCGCGATGGACAGCACGGTGAGCTGCGGGAACCGCTTCTCCTCGGGGATGGGCAGGGTGTTGGTGAACACGACCTCCTTGGCCCCGCAGGAGGCCAGGCGCTCGGAGGCCGGCCCCGACAGCACGCCGTGGGTGGCGGCGATGACGACGTCCGTGGCGCCCTCGTCCAGCAGCTGCTCCACCGCCTTGGCGATGGTGCCGCCGGTGTCGACCATGTCGTCGATGACCACGCAGGTGCGACCCTTGACCTCGCCGACCACGCGGTTGGCCACCACCTCGTTGGGGCGCAGCGGGTCACGGGTCTTGTGGATGAAGGCGATCGGACAACCGCCGAGGGTGTCCGCCCACTTCTCGGCCAGCTTGGTGCGTCCGGCGTCCGGCGAGACCACGGTGAGGTCCGCGCCCGCGTACTTGTTGCCCACGTGCCGGGCCAGCAGCGACATGGCCAGCAGGTGGTCCACCGGGCCGTCGAAGAAGCCCTGGATCTGCGCGGTGTGCAGGTCGACCGTCATGATCCGGTCCGCACCCGCGGTCTTGAACAGATCCGCCACCAGCCGGGCCGAGATCGGCTCCCGGCCGCGGTGCTTCTTGTCCTGCCGGGCGTAGGGGTAGAACGGCATGATCACGGTGATGCGCTTGGCGCTGGCCCGCTTCAGCGCGTCCACCATGATCAGCTGTTCCATCAGCCACTTGTTGATCGGATTGGTGTGGCTCTGGATGACGAAGGCGTCGCAGCCCCGCACCGACTCCTCGAAGCGGACGAAGATCTCGCCGTTGGCGAAGTCGTAGGCCGACTGCGGCGTGATCGTCACGTCGAGGTACTTCGCGACCTCCTCGGCCAGTTCCGGGTAGGCACGCCCGGAGAAGAGCATGAGGCTCTTCTTGGGGGTCGCGGACATCGCGCTGGCACTCATGCTCACTGTTCCCTTCCTCCGGTGCGCTCCATGTCCTGCCCGGCGGCGTCGGGCTCGGATTCCGTGGCCGCCGCGGCAAGAGCGCGCTCGGCGGCTTCTGCTGCAGGAGTTCCCGGCCGACGGCTGAGAACCCAGCCTTCGAAGTTCCGCTGGGGCCCACCCGACACCGCGAGTGCACCCGGCGGGACGTCGCGACGGATCACCGCACCGGCCCCGGTGTAGGCACCGTCCCCGATCGTCACCGGAGCGACGAACATGTTGTCCGAGCCGGTACGGCAGTGCGAACCGATCACGGTCCGGTGCTTGCGCACCCCGTCGTAGTTCACGAAGACGGTGGCGGCCCCGATGTTGGTGTGTTCACCGATGGTCGCGTCACCGACGTAGCTCAGGTGGGGGACCTTGGTGCCCGTACCGATCTCGGAGTTCTTGACCTCGACGAACGTGCCGATCTTGCCCTTGTCGCCCAGCTTGGTACCGGGCCGGAGGTAGGCGAACGGCCCGACCGAGGCACCGGCCCCGATCACCGCGTCCGTGCCGTGCGTGCGCACCACCTGGGCGCCGGCCCCGACGGTGCAGTTCACCAGGGTGGTGTCCGGGCCGATGACCGCACCCGGGCCGACCACGGTGCCGGCACGCAGCTGCACACCGGGCTCGATCACCACATCGCGGTCCAGCGTCACGTCGACGTCCAGCCACACCGAGGCCGGGTCGACCACGGTCACCCCGGCGCGCATCCAGCGCTCCAGCAGGCGCCGGTTGAGCTCGGCGCCGATCCGTGCCAGCTGCACCCGGTCGTTGACCCCTTCGGCCAACCACGGGTCGGGGCACGTCAGTGCACCCACCCGCAGGCCGTCCCCGCGCGCGATGGCCAGGACGTCGGTCAGGTACAGCTCGCCCTGGGCGTTGTCGGTGGACAGCCGGCCCAGCGCGGAGCCGAGCACCCGCGCGTCGAAGGCGTAGATCCCGGAGTTGATCTCCTTGATCTCGCGCTGTTCGGGGGTCGCGTCCTTGTGTTCGACGATGCCGGCCACGGCGCCGTCCGCGTCGCGGAGCACCCGGCCGTAGCCGGTCGGATCCTCCACGACGGTGGTCAGTACGGTCACCGCGTTACCCGCCGAGGCGTGCTCGGCCAGCAGCGCGCGCAGGGTGTCCGAGTCGAGCAGCGGCACGTCGCCGTAGGTCACCAGCACCGTGCCCGTCAGATCCGCAGGCAGTGCGCCGAGCGCGCACGCCACTGCGTGTCCGGTGCCCCGCTGTTCCTCCTGGACCGCAGTCCGCACCTCGCGGCCGAGACGGCGGGTCAGGGCGTCGAGGTGTTCGGTCACCGCCGCTCTGCCGTGCCCGACCACGACCACAAGGTGGGTGGGATCCACACCGGCTGCCGCGCGAACTGCATGCTCGACCAGGGGTCGCCCGGCCAGACGGTGCAGCACCTTGGGGGTGTCGGACTTCATCCGGGTCCCCTCGCCGGCGGCGAGGATGATCGCGCTGAGCGGATGGGTGGGGGTCGTGTCGTCGGTGGAGGCTGGGGCGATTCCGCCCTGGAGCATCAGCTCCCCCTAGCTTCGTCGTGAGCGTGATCCGACCGAAGACCACCGCCGTAACTCTGCTCCGTCCGGGGGGTCTTCGGCCTGATACTACGGTGCTCCCGGCGGTGTGTTCGGGGGCAGCAAGGGTGATCTGAGCAGGTGATCCGGTGTGACGATGTCCAGGTTGTCGTCATCGTCACCGGCTGCGGCCACCCGGTTACCGCCCGATCGCTTGGCGCGGTACATGGCCGCGTCCGCCCGGGCGAGTACCTGCCCGCCGGTTTCGTCCGGTTGAGCGGCTACCACACCGACGGACAGTGTGACCCCGTGCGCCTTGTCGGAGGGCAGGGCGGCCACCGCCTGGACCGCCCGGTTCAGGGCCGCCTCCGCCGCGGACAGTGAGGCGCTCGGGAGGAGGACGACGAACTCGTCCCCGCCGTAACGGGCCACCATGTCGTCGGCGCGC
This sequence comes from Pseudonocardiaceae bacterium, assembly GCA_036562635.1. Taxonomy (GTDB): domain Bacteria; phylum Actinomycetota; class Actinomycetes; order Mycobacteriales; family Pseudonocardiaceae; genus DATCJU01. The sequence continues at coordinate 15,343 of DATCJU010000161.1, read as the reverse complement.
AGTGCCTCCCGCAGAGTGGCGGCCACCACGCGCAGCACGGCGTCCCCGGTCGCGTGCGAACGCTGGTCGTTGACCTCCTTGAACCCGTCCAGGTCCACCAGGGCCACCGCCAGCTGCTGGTGGGGTACGGCGGCGACGAGGGCGTCCAGCCGGTCGTCCAGGGCGCGCCGGTTGGGCAGTCCGGTCAGCGGGTCCTGCAGCGCCTGCTGCGCGATGGCCCCGTGCTCCCGGCTCAGCCGTTCGTGCTCGCGGCGGGCGGACAGGGTGGCGATCCGGGCCTGACGCAGGGCCCACAGCTCGTTCTCCAGGGCCTTCGCGTACCGCTCCAGCGCGGAGGAGGTCTCCGGTCCCGGCTCGGCCAGCCGGGCGAACTCGCGCACCAGCGACAGCCACAGGGCGGGTTCGGAGTTGTCCCCCTCCACGTCGCCGAGGACCTTGCCCAGGACCTCGGCCGCCTCGAGGATCCGCCCCTCCTGCTCCAGACAGCGGGCCAGGGCGATGGAGACGATGATCTGTTCCCGCGGGTACGTCGACTCGTCGAGCAGCGACTGCAGCAGGGGCAGGTGTTCGCCGCCGGGACGGGCCAGCGCGTGGGCGGCCCCCAGCACCGGCATCTGCTCGGCGGCCGTGCGGTCGCCCCTTCGGGGGAACAACGACTCGCGCCAGGGGCCCTCCACCGACACGGCGATGGCCGAGGCCTTGGTGAACCGGTACCGGGCCTCCTCGAAGCGACCCACCCGTTCCAGGCGCAGACCCCAGCCGACGAGCATCCGCGTTCGGTTGATCAGGTGCAGGGCGATCTCGTGCGGGCCGCCGCTGTCCCGCACACAGGGTTGCGCCCTGGTCATCACCTCGTCGGCCATCTCGTACACGCCGAGTTGGGTGAGCACCAGGGCGACCGTGACCAGCACCTGGGCCAGCAGGCGGTCCCAGGCCCGCCGCCCGAGTTGCGGGTCGGGTTGTAGGTCGTCGTCGAGGATGGCGAGTGCGGTGGCCGTCGCGCTGAGGGCACCGTCCTCGTCCCCGACCAGCAGGTCACGTCGCGCCCGCAGCACGTAGGTGTCGGCCTCCAGCACGACCAGCCCGTGCCGCTGGGTGTGGACGAGCAGCTCGTCCAGGAGTGGATTGATCTCGTGCACCAGGCCCGGTGTCACCAGACGGGTGACCACCGCGGCACGCAGGACCTGGGCGAGCATCCAGGGCTCGCCCCGGCGACGGGCCTCGGCGAGCAGTTCGTCGGCCTCGTGGACCGCCGTGAACTGCTCCTGCCTGTCGCTGCGCTGCGCCAGGGCGATCAGCTCTCGGGCGCGGCCGACCAGCCAGGCATCCGACATCTCGCTGAACGCGGCTGCCACGGGCTCTGCGTCCTCGTGCGGCTCGTGCAGCGGCCAACACCCCCTGTTCGCAGGCTGGACAGCCAGCGGGCAGCCTGCCTGGGCTGCGAGCTTGGCCGCTCCGCCGCCAGGATTCGAACCTGGACCATCGGAACCAAAATCCGGTGTGCTGCCCGTTACACCACGGCGGACCGGGAGCGGTGTGTCGCTCCGGCGCACATCGTCGCATAAGTCTTCACCGCTGTGGTGCCGGAGTTGGTGCTTGGTCATCAAGTGTGACGTTCGGCGGGCCGGGGTACCCCGTTGGGCAGATGGGTGACCACCGCCGTACGGGGGGTTGCTCTGGGCCTGGAGTGCTCGCCTCCTCGTAGGACCGGGCGTGTCGTCGAGGCGGTGGACAAGGCCGTCCGGTCAGTACTGGCGCAATGTCACGGTACAACCTACGCTTGCGTAGGTTACGGTTCCGTAGCCGTAGGTACTGCAGGACGGCCACCAGCCGACGAAGATCGAGGTAGAAGTCATGTCCGTTGCTCAAGAGGCCCCCAGGAGCCCGACCAAACCGAGTGCCACCGCCAGAGGCCCCAAACCGATGTTCGAGGAGCCTCGAGGCTTCGCGGCCCAGCTGTCCGTCTACCTCTTCGTGATCGTTCCGTCGTTGGCTCTGGTGGCTGCCGTTCCCCTCGCCTGGGGCTGGGGACTGGGCTGGGTCGACGTCGCGCTGTTCCTGGTGTTCTACGTGATCAGCGGGTTGGGGGTGACCGTCGGCTACCACCGGCACTTCACCCACGGTTCCTTCAAGGCCAAGCGGGGGTTGCGCATCGCCCTGGCCATCGCGGGCAGCATGGCGGTCCAGGGGCCGGTCGTGCACTGGGTGGCCGACCACCGGCGCCACCACGCCTACTCCGACAAGGAGGGGGACCCGCACTCGCCCTGGCTGTTCGGCACCTCACCGTGGGCCCTGACCAAGGGGTTCTGGCACGCCCACATGGGCTGGCTGTTCAAGCGGGAGCAGACCAACTCCGAGCGCTTCGCCCCGGACCTGCTTGCCGACCGGGACATCATGCGGGTGAACCGGTTGTTCGGGCTGTGGACGGCGTTGACGTTGGTGCTGCCCGGCGTGCTGGGCGGCCTGATCACCTGGTCGTGGTGGGGCGCGGTGACCGCGTTCTTCTGGGCCGGCCTGGTCCGGGTGGCGGTCTTGCACCACATCACCTGGTCGGTGAACTCGATCTGCCACATGATCGGGGAACGGCCGTTCCACAGCCGGGACAAGGCGGCGAACTTCTGGCCGCTGGCGATCTTCTCGTTCGGTGAGGCCTGGCACAACCTGCACCACGCCGACCCCACCTGCGCCCGGCACGGGGTGCTGCGCGGACAGATCGACATCTCAGCCCGGGTGATCTGGCTGTTCGAGAAGCTCGGCTGGGTGTGGAACGTGCGGTGGCCGACCCCCCAGCGTCTGGCCAAGATCAGCGTCAAGGCCTGAGCACACGGATACCTGCGTTCATGCGGCCCCGTTGGCGTTCGGTCAACGGGGCCGGCCACGCCGTGACGACCGGTGGGTAGGCTGAGCCGAGTGGCGGTGCGACGGCGAGGACGAGCGCAGGACGCCACAGGTGGAGGCGTCACTCGCGTGGCTCGGGTACGGATGACCGGTAAGGAGCGCCGTGAACAGTTGCTCGACGTGGGACGGGCGCTCTTCGCCGAGAAAGGTTTCGACGCCACCTCGATCGAGGAGATCGCGCATCGGGCCGGGGTGAGCAAACCCGTCGTCTACGAGCACTTCGGCGGCAAGGAAGGTCTGTACGCCGTCGTGGTGGACCGGGAGATGCGGGCCCTGCTGGACCGCATCGTGTCCGCGTTGTCCGGTGGTCACCCCCGGGAACTGTTGGAACAGGCCGCCTGCGCGCTGCTCGACTACATCGAGGAGTGCACCGACGGGTTCCGGATCCTGGTGCGTGACTCCCCGGTGGCCAGTGCCAGCGGCACCTTCTCCAGCCTGCTCAACGACATCGCCAGCCAGGTGGAGCACATCCTCGGGGTCCAGTTCGACGCACGTGGTTACGACCGCAAGCTCGCCGCGCTCTACAGCCAGGCCCTGGTGGGCATGGTGGCCCTGACCGGGCAGTGGTGGCTGGAGGTGCGCAAGCCCAAGAGGGACGAGGTCGCCGCGCACCTGGTCAACCTCGCCTGGAAAGGGCTGTCCCACCTGGAGCACAAGCCCAAGCTGGTCACCCGGGGCAAGTGACGGGCGAGGCACATCCCGGCGTTCCCGGCACCGTCAGGACCGGGTCACCCGCAGCAGTCGGTCGTCGTGGCCGTTGCTGGTGGTCAGGTACAGCGCACCGTCCGGTCCCAGTCGTGCCGCCCGCAGCCGGCCGTACCGGTCGTTGAGCTCGGGGGGAGTCACCACCTGCCGCACCGCGCCGGACTGGTCCAGGTCGAGCAGCACCAGCCGTTTGCCCTTCAGGGACGTGGCCACGAGCATGCCGTCGAGATCACCCCAGGTGGGGCCGGAGAGGAACTCGACCGCGCACAGGGCCAGGGTCGGGTTGCCCGTGCTCCACACCGCGGGCACGGCGTCCGGGAACCGGCGGGTGTCGGTCATCGGCACGCTCTCGTCGTAGCCGGTCGGATCGCCGACGGGAGCCCACCCGTAGTGGCCACCGGGCCGGAGCAGATTCACCTCGTCGTCCCGGTCCGGGCCGTGCTCGGCGGAGAACACCTGCTCGGTGCCCGGACGCAGCGCCAGGCCCTGCACGTTGCGGTGCCCGTAGGTCCACACCAGCCGCTCCCGGGGATCGGGTGAGTCGGCGAAGGGATTGCCGGGGGCGGGCTCGCCGGTCGCCAGATCGATGCGCAGGACCTTGCCGCCCAGGTTGGTGCGGTCCTGGGGGACCCCGTTGCGCGCGGAGTCCCCGGTGCCCACCAGGAGTGAACCGTCGGCAGCCAGCTCCAACCGGCAGCCGGCGTGGCGGCCGCTCGGGTTGAGGGGCAGGCCTGCGAGCAGTGGGTCGACCACCCGGCGGGCGCTGTTGCCGTCCGGGGACAGCTCCCAGGTCACCAACCGGACGTCCACGGCTCGACCGTTCTCCTGGTGTGCGAGGCAGGTGGTGAACCGGCGGGAGGTGGCGAAGTCCGGGTGCACGACCAGGCCCATCAGCCCGCTCTCCCCGCGGATGTACACATCGCTCAGGTCCGCTTCCACCTGGGAGACCGTCGAGCCCGGTGCCGTCCCGGAGACCAGGGCGATCTGCGCCGGGCGTTGCGTGACCAGCACCCTGCCGTCCGGCAGGAAACCGATGTCCCAGCCGTGCTCCAGTCCGTCGGCGACCACCTCCACCGTGAGCGGGGGCGGAGTGGTTGCGTCGGGTGTTCCGACCTGTGGAGCACTCGTGGTCCCGGTGCAGGCGACGGTGATCGTGCTCGCGGCGGCGAGAAGAGCTGCCAGGCGTGTGCTCACGCTCACATACTTCCCGCTGTCGCGGGGACGCGCCATGTAGTCGATCGGCGTTCGCGCCACCTGCGCACGTCGGCCACCACCGGGCCCGGGAGGCGTTCCACCTCGCCCACCGGGTACCTGACCGGCTTCACCGCCCACCGGGCGGAGGTCGGCGCGCCGCCGGACCACCGCCGTCCGGCTGATCGCGGGGGGCGTTGGTCGACCGACCGGTACGGCGTCGGCTCGCGGCGGCGCGCCCACCTCCACGACGCCCCGTGGCGGACCGCGTACCCGGCCGGTACGGGACACCGCTGCGGATCGGACGAGGCCCGGGCGCCACGAGAGGCGGGACCAGGGCAGGGGTGATCGGGACGACACCCGGCGCGCCCGGAGACGGGAGATCCACCACGGACCGGGTGCCGCTCCGGCACGGCGCACGGGCCCGGGGCGCGGCGCGGACTCGCCCCACGGACACCCGTCGGCGACCCCGGGAACCGACGGCACACCCCCGGCGGCGCTCATCAGGGCCGCCCGGCGCCTGCCGCACAACCGGACCGTGGCGGGCGGCGGGCCGTGCCGTCGGAGAACCCAGGTACAGCCGACCGCACGGCCGGCGGGCTCCGGTTGCGGACGCCCGGCGTACCGGGGCGTCGTCAGGATTCGGACGAGACGGCTCCTCGAGCCGTCGGGAACCGGGAAACCACGTCGTTCGAACACATGTTCGATTCTGCGGGGGTGATCGGGAGTTGGCAACGCCGAACGAGCCACACGATCAGGCGAAAACGACCGGTGCGGCGCGCCCGCGTCGTGCCTGGAATCCGGGTCCGCCCGACCGGCGACTTCCCGGCGAGACGTACGCTGGGGAACGGAACCTCTCCCGGTGCGGGCCTCCCGTCCCGGGCAGAGGTGTGTCCGCGTGCACCGAATCCTCCCGATCACCCGAGCACCGCGAGGGAACCCGTGACCCAGCCTGCCCCGCTGCATGGCCTGCTCACCGCTGCTCTGGCCGACAAGGCGCTGCGTGAGGTGGTGGATCGCGCCGGTGCGCCCCTGCTGGAACTGGAGGGGCCGGCGGCGGCCCGCCCCCTGGTCGCAGCGGCCCTGGCCGCCGAGCAGGGCGCCGGCCGCCCGGTCCTGCTGGTCACCGCCACCGGACGCGAGGCGGACGAGCTGGGTGCGGAACTCACCGACCTGTTGGGCACCGGTGCGGTCGCGACCTTCCCCTCCTGGGAGACCCTGCCGCACGAGCGGCTCTCCCCGCGGGCCGACACCGTGGGGCGTCGCCTGGCCGTGCTGCGTCGCCTGGCCCACCCCGAGGAGGACACGGGGCGGCCGCTGCGCGTCGTGGTGACCACCGTCCGCAGCCTGATCCAGCCCATGGCGCCCGGCCTGGGCGAGCTGGAGCCGGTCCGACTGCGTCCCGGGGACGAGCACGACCTGCACGAGCTGGTCGAGCGGCTCGTCCGGCTCGCCTACACCCGGGTCGACCTGGTGGAGAAGCGCGGCGAGTTCGCGGTGCGCGGCGGCATCCTCGACGTCTTCCCGCCCACCGCCGAGCACCCCCTCCGCCTGGAGTTCTGGGGTGACGAGGTCAGCGAGATCCGCCGGTTCGCGGTGGCGGACCAACGCTCCCTGCCCGGGGAACAGACCGAGCTGTTCGCCCCGCCGTGCCGGGAGCTGCTGCTCACCGACGCCGTCCGGGCCCGGGCCGCGGAACTGGCCCACGAGCACGCCGGCGACCCCCATCTGGCCGAGATGCTCGACAAGCTGGCCACCGGCGTGCCGTGTGAGGGCATGGAGGCACTCATCCCCGCCCTGTGCGGTGGCGAGCTCCAGCTGCTGACCGACGTCATGCCCCCGGGGACGCACGTCTTGCTGGCCGATCCGGAGAAGATCCGCACCCGCGCCCACGACCTGGTGCGCACCGGTCAGGAGTTCCTGGAGGCGTCCTGGCAGGTGGCCGCGGGTGGCGGCCGGGCCCCGATCGACCTCGGCGCCGCCGCCTACCGGGAGCTGGCCGAGGTCGTGGCACACGCCCGGGAGGCCGGACTGCCGTGGTGGACCCTCAGCCAGCTCACCACCGACAGCTCCGCGACCGACTCCGACCACGACGTGCTCCGGCTGGACCTGCGTCCGGTCGAGGCCTACCGCGGCGAGGTCGAGCGGGCCTTCGTCGACCTGCGGGCGCACGTCGCGGCCGGGGGCGCGGCGGTGCTGGTGGTGCCCGGAGCCGGCACCGCGCAGCGTGCCGCGGAGCAGCTGCGTGAGCTCGACGTCCCCACCCGCCTGCTGGAGGGACCGCTCGGGTCGGAGCCGGCCAGGCACCTGGTCACCGTGGTGCGCGGTGCGTTGGAGGACGGTTTCACGGCCCCGGACATCGGGCTGGTCGTGCTCACCGAGACCGACCTGACCGGTGGGCGTGGCGGCACCTCGACCCGGGACATGCGGCGGATGCCGTCCCGCCGGCGCAACGCCGTCGACCCGCTGGTGCTCAAGCCGGGCGACTACGTGGTGCACGAGCAGCACGGCATCGGTCGCTTCGTGGAGATGACGCAGCGCACCGTGGGCGGGGCGACCCGGGAGTACCTGGTGCTGGAGTACGCGCCCAGCAAACGCGGCCAGCCCGGCGACCGGCTGTTCGTGCCCACCGACCAGCTCGACGAGGTCAGCCGCTACGTCGGCGGTGAGATCCCCACGCTGAACAAGCTGGGCGGGGCCGACTGGAAGAACACCAAGGCCAAGGCCCGCAAGGCCGTCAAGCAGATCGCCGCCGAACTGGTGCAGCTCTACGCGGCCCGTCAGGCCGCCCCCGGGCACGCCTTCAGCCCGGACACCCCCTGGCAGCGGGAACTGGAGGACGCCTTCCCCTACACCGAGACCCCGGACCAGCTGGCCGCCATCGAGGAGGTCAAGGCCGACATGGAGAAACCGGTCCCCATGGACCGGGTGATCTGCGGTGACGTCGGCTACGGCAAGACCGAGATCGCGGTGCGCGCGGCCTTCAAGGCGGTGCAGGACGGCAAGCAGGTCGCGGTGCTGGTGCCGACCACGCTGCTGGCCCAGCAGCACCTCAACACGTTCACCGAGCGGATGCGGTCCTTCCCGGTGACGATCAAGGGCCTGTCCCGCTTCACCGACCCCCTCGAGGCCGAGCAGGTCCTGGAAGGGCTGGCCAGTGGGAAGGTCGACATCGTGATCGGCACGCACCGGCTGCTGCAGACCGGGGTGCGCTACCGCGACCTCGGTCTGGTGATCATCGACGAGGAGCAGCGGTTCGGTGTCGAGCACAAGGAGCACATCAAGGCGCTCCGCACCCACGTGGACGTGCTCACCATGTCGGCCACCCCGATCCCGCGGACGCTGGAGATGAGCCTGGCCGGCATCCGGGAGATGTCCACCATCCTCACGCCGCCCGAGGAGCGGCACCCGGTGTTGACCTACGTGGGGGCCTACGACGACAAGCAGGTCGCCGCGGCCATCCGCCGGGAGCTGCTGCGGGACGGCCAGGTCTTCTACGTGCACAACCGGGTGAGCACTATCGAGAAGGCCGCGCGCAAGGTGCGGGAGCTGGTGCCCGAGGCACGGGTGGTGGTCGCGCACGGCCAGATGAACGAGGACCGGCTGGAGAAGATCATCCAGGGTTTCTGGGAACGCGAGTACGACGTCCTGGTGTGCACCACGATCGTGGAGACCGGCCTGGACATCTCCAACGCGAACACCCTGATCGTGGAGCGTGCGGACCTGCTCGGCCTGTCCCAGCTCCACCAGCTGCGCGGCCGGGTCGGCCGGGGTCGGGAACGTGGCTACGCCTACTTCCTCTACCCGGCGGACAAGCCGCTCACCGAGACCGCGCACGACCGGCTGGCGACCATCGCGCAGAACTCCGAGCTCGGCGCGGGCATGGCGGTGGCCATGAAGGACCTGGAGATCCGCGGCGCCGGCAACATCCTGGGTGCCGAGCAGTCCGGGCACATCGCGGGCGTGGGGTTCGACCTGTACGTGCGCCTGGTCGGCGAGGCCGTGGAGGCCTACCGTGCCGCGTTCACCAAGTCCGGGGCCAGGGCCGACGAGGAGCAGGAGACCACGCTCGCCGAGGTGCGGGTGGAGCTGCCGGTCGACGCGCACGTGCCGCACGACTACGTGCCCGGCGAGCGGCTGCGGCTGGAGGCGTACCGCAAGATCGCCTCCGCCGCCGACGGTGCGGCGCTGGACGCGGTGCGCGAGGAGCTGCTCGACCGGTACGGGCCGCTGCCCACCCCGGTGGAGAACCTGCTGGCCGTGGCCGCGTTCCGCCAGCTGTGCCGGGAGCACGGGGTCACCGAGGTGACGTTGCAGGGCAACACCATCCGGTTCGCCCCGATGGAGCTGCGCGACTCGCAGACGGTGCGGCTGCGTCGCCTGTACCCCAGGGCTGTGTACAAGCCCGCGACCAGGGTGGTGTCCGTGCCGCGCCCGACGGAGGGGGCGGCCGGTGGACGGATCGGTGCACCGCCGTTGCGGGACGTGGCACTGCTGGACTGGTGTCGGAAGTTCCTCGAGTCTCTGGACGTGCGGCCTGCTTCGGCTAACGTTGCGGTCGGTGCCGGCCCCGCCGGGAGCCGCTGATCGGTCCGTGAGAGGGTACGCAGCCGTGATGATCGCCACTCGCCGTTCCACTCGCCTGGTCGCCGCACTGGTCGCCGCCACCGGGCTGTTGCTCGCCGGTTGTGGTTCCGACACCGGCCAGGGCGGATCGAAGCCCAGCCGCGCCGGTGCCGCCGCCGTCGTCGGGGACACCCGGATTCCGCTCGCGCACATCCAGCACCGCCTCGACGCCGTGCTGGACCGCGACCCGCAGGTCAAGGAGGACCTGCAGCAGCGGCACATGCTGGACCAGGTCTCCCGCCAGATCGTGACGGTCACGGTGCGGCACGAGCTGATCGCCCAGGCCGCCGCGCGTGAGGGGTTGACCTGGGACGAGGACCAGGTCAGCAAGCTGATCGAGGGCATGGGCGGTGCCGAGGCCGCCTCCCAGAACACGATCTACGACGCCTCCACCTTCCGGGAGCGGGTCCGGGACCAGCTGCTGGCGGTGGAGCTGGGTCGGAAGTACCTCAACCGGCTGACCGTCGTCGCGGACATCACCCAGGTCCCGGACCGGGAGACCGCCGAGGAGAAGGCCAAGCAGCTGGCCGCCGAGCCGGACCGGGTCGCCGAGATCCTGTCCGCGGACGAGCAGGCCGGACGGGCCAGTCACGTGGAGCGGCGGATGACCCCGGGCCAGACGCCCCAGCTGGCCAGCACCCCGCTGTTCGGCGTGCCCGCGGGCACCGTCGTGGCCTTCCCGCTGTCCGGGGAGCAGACCCAGTGGTTGGTGGCCTACGTCCGGGAGCGGGTGGTGTCCGAGGAGGACAGCACCGCGAACGCGGTCGACCCGGACAGCGTGGAGCCGCAGATCCTGGAGGCGATCGGGCTGCGTCAGCTCGCCGTGCTGGCCCAGGAGGTCGGGGTCGAGGTCAGCCCGCGCTACGGCGTCTGGGACATGACCACGATGGCCGCCGTGTCGGACGAGAACGAGGTCGCCGGCATCCAGCTGTCGGCGCGGAAGAACGAGTCGTGAGCGAAGGCGGTCGGCACCAGCTCGCGTCCGGCAGCACCGTGGTGCTGTTGAGCCCACGTCTTGGGCCGGTGTTGCCGGCCGCCGCGCTGCCGCTGGCCCGCGCGGCCGTCGCCGTCTACGCCGGGGCGGATCTGTCCGCCGAGCTGCGCGCCGTGCTCGGCGCGCGCCCGGCGCCGGAGCCCGCTGCTCTGGTGGCGGAGGCGGCCGCGGGGCCCGTCCTGCTGGTCACCCGGGATCCCGCCGATCCGGGGGCGGTGGCGTTGCGGGAGGCCGGCGCCCCGGTGCTGGACACCCCCGAGCCGGCGGGCTCGGCCCTGCTGGACGCGGTGGCGGTGATGGACCGGCTGCGCTCCCCGGGCGGGTGCCCGTGGGACGCCGAGCAGACCCACGACTCGCTGCGCAAGTACCTGGTCGAGGAGACCTACGAGCTGCTGGAGGCCATCGAGGACGCCGACCGGGCCGCGCTGCGCGAGGAGCTCGGGGACGTGCTGCTGCAGGTGCTGTTCCACGCCAGGGTGGCCGCCGAGCACGAGCAGGACCCCTTCGACGTGGACGTGGTGGCCCGGCAGCTGGTGACCAAACTCGTCGGCCGGCACCCGCACGTGTTCGGTGAGGGGGACCCGGCGGTGCGGGACGCCGCCACCCAGGAGCGTCGCTGGGAGGAACTCAAGCAGGCCGAGAAGGGGCGGGAGTCCGTGCTGGACGGCGTGGCCACCGGGCAGCCGGCGGTGGCCCTGGCGGCGAAGCTGACCCAGCGGGTGTCCCGCCGTGGGTTCCCGGTGGAGCTGCTGCCGGACGGCGACGGCACGGGCGAGATCCTGTTCGCGGTGGCCGCCCTGGCCAAGCTGGCCGGTGAGGACCCGGAGGAGGCGCTGCGCGCGGTGGCCCGCCGGTTCGCCGAGGACGTCCGGGCCGCGGAGCGGGCGGCGCGGGCGGCCGGGGTGGACCCGGTGACGATGGGTGCGGACGGCTGGCGCAAGTTCTGGCCGGGCCGGGACTGAGAACCCGGCGCACACCAGCGAATACGGGCCGTGTTCGGTCGGCGCGGCGTCGGCGAGAAGCCGCGGGAAACGTGATCTTTGCAGGTAGCTTGGTTCCATGTCCTACCTGCGTTTCCCGCACGTACACGGCGACCTGGTGACCTTCGTCGCCGAGGACGACGTCTGGCTGGCGCCCCTGGACGGCGGCCGGGCCTGGCGTGTCTCGGCGGACCAGGTGCCGGTTTCCCATCCCCGGTTCTCCCCGGACGGTCGGCACCTCGCCTGGACGAGCCACCGGGACGGGGCACCCGAGGTGCACGTCGCGGCGACGGACGGCGGGCCGAGCCGGCGCCTCACCCACTGGGGTGACGAGTACACCGGGGTGCGGGGTTGGGCGGATGCGGAGGCGGTGCTGGCGGTCACCGCCACCGGTGAGGCCAGTCTGCGGCGAACCTGGGCCCACGCCGTCCCGCTGGACGGCGGCCCCGCCCGGCGACTGCCGTTCGGACCGGTCGACGACGTGGCCTTCGGCCCCGACGGTGCCGTGCTGCTGGGCTCGGTGGTGATGCGGGAGCCGGCCCACTGGAAGCGGTACCGCGGGGGTACCGTCGGCAAGCTGTGGCTGGGCTCCCTCGGGAACGGGGCGGAGCCGCCCGAGTTCCGGCGGATCCTGGCCGACCTGCCCGGCAACCTGGCTTCGCCGATGTGGGTGGGTGGCCGGATCGCCTTCCTCTCCGACCACGAGGGCGTGGCCAACCTCTACTCCTGTCTGCCCGACGGCTCCGACCTGCGCCGACACACGGCACACACGGAGTTCTACGCCCGGCACGCCAGTACCGACGGCCACCGCGTGGTGTACGTCCACGCCGGCGAGCTGTGGCTGCTGCCCGACCTGGACTCCGAGCCGCACCGGCTCGACGTGCGACTGGGCGGCCCGCGCCCCGGTCGTCAGCCTCGCCCGGTGTCGCCGGGGGAGTTCCTGGAGAGCTTCGCCCCGGACCACACCGGTCGGGCCAGCGCGGTGGTGGTGCGCGGCACCGTGCACTGGGTGACCCATCGCGAGGGCCCGGCGCGTGCCCTGGCCGCCGAGCCCGGGGTGCGTGCCCGACTGGCCCGGGTACTGCCCGCGCCCGAGGACCAGCCCGACGCGGTGGACCGGGTGGTGTGGGTGACCGACGCCGACGGCGAGGACGCGGTGGAGGTCGCCCCGGCCACCGGGGTGGCGGCCGACGGGGAGTCCCGTCGACTGGGCCGCGGGGAGCTGGGCCGGGTGCTGGAGCTGGTGGCGGCTCCCGACGGGCACACCGTGGCCCTGGCCACCCACGACGGCCGTCTGCTCCTGCTGGACGTGGACACCGGTGAGCTGCGTCGGGTGGTGACCAGCGAGCACGGCGACGTGCAGGGACTGGCCTTCTCCCCGGACTCCTCCTGGGTGGCCTGGTCGCATCCCGGCCCGGAGCCGCTGCGACACATCCGGATGGCCCGGGTCGCCGACCTGTCGGTCGTGGACGTGACACCGCTGCGCTTCATCGACTACGACCCGGTGTTCACCAGGGACGGCAAGCACCTGGCGTTCCTGTCGGTGCGGGACTTCGACCCGGTCTACGACGTGCACGTGTTCGAGGTGTCCTTCCCCAGCGGGGCCCGGCCGTTCCTGGTGCCGCTGGGCGCCCGCACGCCGTCGCCGTTCGAGCCCGAGCTGGAGGGTCGGGCGCCGGGGGGCAACGGGGCCGCCTCCGCTGGTGCCAAGGCGGGCGCGGAGAAGAAGGACGGGGACAAGGACGAGGACGGGCGGACGCCGATCCAGGTCGACGTGCAGGGCCTGGCGCAGCGGATCGTGCCGTTCCCGGTGGCCGCCGGACGGTACTCGGGGCTGCGTGCCACCCAGAACGGGGTGCTGTGGCTGCGTGAGCCGTTGACCGGGGCGCTCGGCAGCGGGGGCAGCCCCGGCGCCGAACCGCAGCGACCCGCCCTGGAGTTCTACAACCTGGCCAAGCGTCGCTGTGAGGTGCTCGTCGAGGACGTGGACGAGGTCGAGGTCAGCGGGGACGGCTCCCAGGTGGTGCTCCGCGACCGGAAGCGGCTGCGGGTGCAGCCGGCCGAGCGCAAGGTCGACGCCAGCAGCGAGGAGGCCCACGACATCGACCTGGACCGGGTGCGGCTGGTCGTCGACCCGGCGGCCGAGTGGCGGCAGGCCTACGCCGAGACGGGCCGGCTGATGCGGGACCACTTCTGGCGTGCCGACATGGGCGGGGTGGACTGGGACGGCGTGCTGCGCCGGTACGAGCCGCTGCTGGACCGCATCAGCAGCCACGACGACTTCGTCGACCTGCTGTGGGAGGTGCAGGGCGAGCTGGCCACCTCGCACGCCTACGTCACGCCCCGGGCCGAGAACGGGGACGCGGCCCGGCACCAGGGTCTGTTGGGCGCCGACCTGCGTCGCGACGAGGACGGCACCTGGCGGGTGGCCCGGGTGCTGCCTGCGGAGACCTCCGACCCGCAGGCACACTCCCCGCTGGCCGCCCCGGGCGTGGACGTGCGGGAGGGCGACGCGATCCTCGCGGTGAACGGCTACCCGGTCGACCCGGTGACCGGTCCGGCGCCGCTGCTGGCCGGTACCGCCGGGAGGCCGACCGAGCTGACGGTGCAGCCCGCGGACGCCGAGGAGCCGCGCCGGGTGGTCGTGGTACCGCTGGCCAGCGACCGAGCCCTCCGCTATCACGACTGGGTGGCCAGTCGGCGGGCGTACGTGCACGAGATCTCCGAGGGTCGGGTCGGTTACCTGCACGTGCCGGACATGGTGGCCACCGGGTGGGCGCAGCTGCACCGTGACCTGCGCGTCGAGCTGCAGCGCGAGGCACTGGTGGTGGACGTGCGGGAGAACCGGGGCGGTCACCTGTCCCAGCTGGTGGTGGAGAAGCTGGCCCGCCGGGTGGTGGGCTGGCAGTGGGGGCGCGGCTACCAGCCGATGAGCTACCCCCTGCACGCGCCGCGGGGCCCGGTGGTGGCGGTGGCCAACGAGTTCTCCGGCTCGGACGGCGACATCGTCAACGCGGCGATCAAGGCCCTGGGCATCGGTCCGGTGGTCGGGGTGCGCACCTGGGGCGGTGTGGTCGGGATCGACATGCGGTACCGCCTGGTCGACGGCACCCTGGTCACCCAGCCGCGGTACGCCACCTGGATGCGTGGCTTCGAGTGGGGTGTGGAGAACCACGGCGTCGACCCCGACGTCGAGGTGGTGATGGCGCCCCAGGACTGGGCGGCCGGGCGTGACCCCCAGGTGGAGAAGGCGGTCCAGCTCGCCCTGGAGGCCCTGGCCGAGCAGCCGGCGGTGTCCCCACCGCCGTTCCCGGCCTGAGCCGCCGGACCGTGACCGTGCCAGGTGCGTCGCCCTCCTGCCGGGCGGCGCACCCGGTTGCGTTCGTGGCGGCCGTCGTGTCGGCGGCGCGCACACTGGCGGGGGAGGAGGTGGCCGTCACCGATGATCAACGGACCCTTCGCGCCGCGCCGGTGGGTGCTCCTGCTGTTCTCCGGGACGGGGGCGGTGGTGTTCGCCCTGCTGGCCTGGTTCGTCGTGTCCGTGATCGACGTGCCTGAGCGGCGGGAGGAACCCGTCGAGCCCCTGCGGCCCGCGGTCGCGCCCCCGGATCCCGGTGTCCGACCGCCCGCCGTCGCCGTGCCGGGGACAGGGCTGCAGGGTGACCGGCGACCGCAGGCCCAGCTCACCGCCTGGGCGGGGAGGCTGACCGAACGGCTGGACGTGCCCAGGGCGGCGTTGGAGGCGTATGGCTACGCGGAGGTCGCCGTCCGGGACGAGTCCCCCCGGTGCCGGATCACGTGGACCGTGCTGGCCGGGATCGGGCGGGTGGAGTCGAATCATGGTCGGTTCGGTGGGGCGTCGTTGGGGGAGGACGGGCGTCCGTCGCGGCCGATCTACGGGATTCCGTTGGACGGTGGTCCGGGGGTGCGGGAGATCCGGGACACGGAC
>DATCJU010000160.1:0-53476 GCA_036562635.1 Pseudonocardiaceae bacterium | reverse complement strand
GCCCAGCAGGACCTGGCCCTCCTGCGGACGCAGCACCCCGGTGAGCAACCCGGCCAGGGTGGACTTGCCCACGCCGCTGGGGCCCACCACGGCCAGGTGGTCACCGGCGGGTATACGCAGGTCGAGGTGGTCCACCACCGGTTCGGCGCGACGCCCGTAGCCGAAGGTCACCCCGCGCAGTTCCAGGTCGACCGCCCCCGCCGGGTGGTAGACCCGGCGCAGGAGACGTGCCCGGACCCGGCCGGCCCGCCTGTTCCGTGCGAGACCGGACCGCCCCGGTGGCACCACGCCCGCCGGGGTGGCGGCCTCCACGATCCGGTGCAGCGTGACCGCCAGCCACAGCCCGCTCTCCCCCATCCCGTCCACGAGGGTCTGCAGTGCCGGCAGCAGGCCCTGCATGACGTAGGTGATCACACCGAGCACCGCACCGGCGGTGGCACCGTTGTCCACCAGCCACGGGGAGGCCAGCAGCACCACGACCAGCGGGCCCCAGCCGCCCACCCCGACCGACACCGAACGGACCGCGGTCATCCGTGCCACGTCCCGGACGGCCCGGGCCTGGGTCTCGACATGCCGGCCGACCGCCGCCGCCACGCGTCTCTCCGCCCCGCAGGCCACCACGTCCCTGAGCCCGTCGGTCATCGCACTGGTCGCGCGGGCGATGTCCTCCTCGGCCAGGATCGCGTCGCGCTGCCGGGCCGCGGTGGCCCTGAGCGCCACCAGGAAGATGACCACCCCCAGCAGCAGGGGTGGCAGGACCAGGACGAGCGCCATCGGGACCAGGGCGAGCAGACCGATCAGGGCGCTCACCGTGCTGACCAGCACGGCCTGAACCACCATGATCATGGAGGCGTAGGCCTCCCGCACCACCTCCACCTGGTGGGTCATCCGGGCCACGCCCGCGGTGTCCGGGTTTTCCCCCACGGCGGTGGAGCGGTGCAGGGCGCCACGCACCGTCATGTGCACCAGCTCGTCACGGAACGGCTCGACGACCGAGGCGAGCTGCAGGCTCGCCTGCCGGGTGGCCCATGCGCCGAGCACCGCGGTGACGGCCAGCGCCCCCAACCAGGCCAGGCCGAGCCCGGTGCGACCGGCGAGGAACCCGTCGTCCACGGCCCGGGCCAGCAGCAGACCCGACAGCAGGGTGGGGCCCGCCTCCAGCAGGGACCAGCCCACCAGCCGCGCCAGCTCGCGCCGCCGCAGCCGCAGTGAACTCAGCAGGAGCCAACCCGTGGCCGCCCAGGTCGTCCGCCGGCTCATCGGACCGCTCCCACCGACCCGTTCGACCCGTTCCGGGCCGCACGTCCCGCCACACCGTTCGTCGCGCCCTCGGCCGCGCCGTTGCCGAGCGGTGCGGCCTCGAACAGCGCCCGATAGTCCGGGTCGGCCTGGAGCTGCGCGTGGGGGGCCACCGCACGGACTCGCCCCTCGTCCAGCCACACCACCAGGTCTGCCCGTGCCGCGGTGGAGGCCCGGTGCGCCACCACCAGTCGGGTGCGGTCGGCCAGTGCCCCGGTGAGCACCCGGTGGATCTGGTGCTCGGTCACCGTGTCCAGGCTGGCGGCCACGTCGTCCAGCACCAACACCCGCTCGGCGTGCGCGAACGCCCGGGCCAGGCCGATCCGCTGCACCTCACCGCCGGACAGGGGCGCCTCCGCCAGCCGGGTCCGGTAGCCCTGGGGCAGGTGTCGGACGAAGGTGTCCGCCTGCGCCGCCCGGGCGGCCTGTTCCACCGCCTCCGCCGACGGGGTCGGCAGCCCCAGCCCGATCGCCTCGGCCACGGTCTCCCCGATCAGGACGGGCCGTTCGAAACCGAACCCGATCGCCCGGCGCAGTTCCTCGCGCCGCAGCTCGGGCAGCGGCACCCCGTCCAGCAGCACCGTGCCCTCGTCGGGATCGGCGAGCCGTCCTGCCAGGGCGGCCAACAGCGACTTCCCGCTGCCCGACCGGCCCACCACGGCCACCAGCGCCCCGCCGGGTATCTCCAGGTTCACCTCGCGCAGCACGACCCGGTCGTCCTTGCGCACCGTCACCCCCCGGAACTCCAGCCGTCCCCGGCCCGGCGGCAGCACCTCGGACCCGGCGAACGGCGCCGGGTCCTGGAACACCTCGGCCACGCGGGCCGCGGCGGCCCGGGCCCGGGTGAGCCGGGACATGGCGGGCACCACCGAGTCCAGGTCGCTGCTGAGCAGCACGTACTGGCTGGCGGCCAGCAGCTCGCCCGGGCTGATCCGTCCCCGGGTGAGCAGGTAGCCGCCCACCGCCAGCACCGCCACCTGCAGCAGTGGCATGAGCAGGGCGTCCTGCCAGCTGATCCGGATGATGGTGTGCCACATGCGCATGCCGTGGCGGCGCAGCTCCGGCAGCGGGGTGAGCACCCGGTGCACCTCGGTGTCCAGCGTGCCCGCGGCGGCGATGGTCCGGGAACCGGCCAGGGCACCGGTCAGCCGGTCGGAGATACGGCCCTGTGCGCGCAGGTAGTGCGTGGTCACGTCGGTGGACTCCCGCACGAAACTGCGCAGCAGCACCATGAGCAGCGGCACCCCGGCCAGGAAGGTCAGACACAGCCACGGGTCGATGAGGGCCAGGGCGACGACCCCGCCCACCGCGGGGATCAGGTCGGCGAACCCCCACACCAGCTCCGGTGCGGCTCGCCCGGCATCGGCGGCGTTGCTCACCACCCGGGTGGACATCTCACCCCGCCCCGAACCGGCGGGCCCGGGTGCCCAGGGCCAGTACGTGGGCCAGCAGGCGATGTCGCAGCCACGCCGTGGCCCGGGCGGTGATGGCGCCGTCGGCGATGTCGTCCAGCACGTCCCCGAGCACCAGCACCGTGATCAACCCGGCGCACACGACCAGCCACGTCGTCCCGGTCCCGGCGAGCACCTCGTCCAGCCCGCGCCCCAGCGCGGCCGGCAGCACGGTCTCCACGGCGGACAGCACCAGCGGCACCGCGAACAGCGGGACGAGCCACAGGCCGCCTCGTCGGGCGGCTCGCAGCAGGAGCCGGTCGCTGGCGCGCCGCAGCGCCGGGGGCATGGCGGCCGGGTCGGCGGAGTCGCCTGGCACGGTCGTCGCATGGGCCACGGGCGGCCACCTCGATCCGAAGTCGGGAAGGGCCGCCGCCGTGGTCACGGCGGCGGCCCCTCTTCTGCTTCTCGAGTCCGGGGACGCCCGGACCGGTGCCGGCAAGGGGTAGGCATCGAACCGGGCGTCCTGTGCGGGCCGACAGCCCGCACCCCGTGTGGTGGACGTCAGCAGAACACGCTCAGCGTGCTCCGACCGCCGCCGCCACCGTTGTTGTCGCACCGCCAGTTACGGCTGTAGCAGGAACGACGGCGCCTCCTCCCGCCACGGTGGCTCATTTCGGACTCGGGCAGCTCCAGCTCCTGCAGGTCGAGCAGTGCCATTGCGTTCACCTCCCCTCCATGCTCGGGATGGAGTCCGTTCCTCGCCTCGCCCGCAGCGGGCCGAGGAACGGCAGATGTACCGGTTCGGGGTGGAGTGCGGCGCCCAGCGCCAGCAGCACCCCGGCGGTTCCCGTGGCCAGGTCCATGGACAGCCGCATCAGCTGTGCCCCCGGGAAGGCCAGGTGACCCTGGTAGTCCATCGCGTGCCAGACCAGGCGGCGCACGTGCTGGGCGACCTGGGGGTCCCGGGCCGCCGCCGTACCCGGGGGATACGGCTGGCAGAGCAGGAGCATCAGCCCGGCACGTCCGTGGAACAGGCACGGCTCCACGTAGAACTGGGAAACCGCTGCCAGTCGGATAGCTGCTGCGGCCTCGGCGAAACGTTCGTCCTCACGGTGGGCGAGGTACTCGGCGAGCACCATCCCGATGCCCGCGCTGCCCTCCGCCAGGTAGGGCATGGACCGCCAGTCCTCGTTGACCTCCAGCGTCCCCTCCTCGGTGCGCACACAGCGGCGGAGGTCCTGGCCCAGGGCGACGGCGGCCGCGTCCAACCAGGCCGGGTCGCCGGTGGCCTCGTGCAGCCGGACGAAGAGGAGGGCGGGTCCCGACGAGCCGCGCATGAGACCCGCGGACGGGTGGCGCCCACCGCTCACCTCGGGCACGTCGTCCACGTCGCCCAGTTCGTCCGCCACGAACTCACCGATCTGCTGCGCCTCCTCGCGCAGGGACGGGTCGTCGAGAACGTCGGAGAAGTGCAGCAGGTTCAGCCCGATTCCGGCCAACCCGCCGTACAGGTCCGGGCCCAACCGCTCCCAGCGGCCCTCGCTCAACTCGTTGGAGCACAGGTCCAGCAGCTTGACCGCTTCGGCGCGGTGCCCCAATGCGTCCAGTACGTGGGCTACCCCGTGCAATCCGTCGTAAAACCCCAGGTGAACGCCCGGTTCCGGGTTCGCTGCCCGGTGCAGCAACCACTCCTCGTGCTCGGGATGGCGGCCGGCTCCGGTGCGGGCCAGTGCGTACAGCACGCCGGCCGCGCCGTGCGCCAGGTTGAGTCCACCGGTGACGAACTGCTCGATGTCTCCGGGGAAGAGTCGGTCCTTCCGCTGCGGGGTGGCGCTGGCCAGGATGGCCCGGGCCATCGAGTCCCGGGTGCGGATCCAGCTCTCGGACGTCGGCTGCAGCCAGGACCGCTCGTCGTGACGGGCCTTCCCGTTCGGCTTGGCGGTCCCGGTCTCGCCCAGGATCACCTGGACGGCCTCGTCCAGGAAGGCACGCGGTACCGGGAACAGCTCCGCGATCGCGTCCGCGAGCTGCACACACTTGCTCGGGTCGCGGTGCAGCAGAGTGGTCAGCGGCAGGAAGAGGAACAGGCGGAGACAGGCCAGGGCGTAACGGTCCACGTCGACCCCGCTGCGGTCGCGCGGAGCGGCGAACGCCGGGTCGGCCAGAGCCTGTTTGCGTTGTTCCCCGATGTCCGAGGCACCCTCGAAGTCGATGAGCACCACGCGGTTGTCCGGGCGGACCAGGATGTTCGACGGGTGCATGTCGCCGAACACCACGCCGCGCTCGTGCAGCGCGGCCACCGCGCGCTCCACCCGTTCGTCCATCTCCAGGGCCCACGCGGTGTACTCGGCGGCCCGTTTCGGGTCGATCGTCGAGGTGACCACGGGGCTGCGGTCCACGATGGACGAGTAGAGCTGCTCGCCCTCGATGTACTCCTGCACCAGGAAGTGGTGCTCGCCCAGGGTGAAGTAGTCCCGCAGTGCCGGCACCACGTCCAACCCGGACAGTCGCTCCATGATCGACCGCTCGTCCTGCAACCGGGCCACGGCGTCCCGCCCGGCCATGTCCACCCCCGCGTGCGGGCGTGCCTCCTTGAGCACCACCTTCCCGCCGTCCCGGGTGTCCTCGGCCAGGTAGAGCCCGCCGCTGTTGGAGAAGTGCAGGGCGTGCTCGATGCGGTAGGGCAGGTCGGCCACCGTGGTGCTGTTGCGGGCGGCCAGGTGCGGGACGAGGAAGTCGGGCAGCTGCACCCAGGACGGGGGCCGGAACACCGGGACACGCTCGTCGGGGATCAGCTCCCCGTCGGGTGTCTCGATCGCCGGAACCATCTCTCCGGTGGAGGAGACACAGTACCGTTCGGCGAACCCCCGTACCGCACGTACAGCGGGCCCTTCCCCCAGCGCAGGTCGCTGAGGATGTAGGGGCCGTGGTGGCCCTCCAGGATGCGGCCCAGCTCGGTCAGCACCGTCTCCAGTTGCTGCTCGTCGGCCGGGTAGAGGGTGATGAACTTGCCGCTGGAGCTCCGGTCGGCGTACTTGACGTTGGCCAGCAGCAGCACCTGCCTGCCGAGCAGGAACTTGAACGGGATACGCCGCGGGCGGCAGTAGTCCCACACCTTCTGCAGGACCTCGGAGGCCTCTTCCAGGCAGGTGGAGACGTGGATCTTCCAGCCCTGAGGAGGCAGCTCGGCGCCGTCCGGATGGTAGATCACCCAGTCCTCCGCCTCCGCCCGGGACCATCCGGCCGGAACGGGACATCGCGCAAGCTCGAAGTCGAGCTCCTCGCTGCGGATCTGGGACGGGGTGTCGTAGAAGTCCGGATCGGTCAGGCAGTACACCTCGTACCGCTCGTCCATCCGGCACCCCCCTAGAAGGATCGGGGTCGTCGCTGTGGCGTCGACCCACTCAGCTCGGACCTGCCTGTGCGCCGGTGTGTCAGCGGTTCGGCGAACGGTCCTTGCCCCCCTTCGGCCGGACCGGGCTCCCCCTCAGGTCTGTGGGGAGTGCCCTGTTCCGGCCCCGCTGTCGAGAATCCAGGGCCCTCCGGAGGCGGGCCAGTGACGGGTGTCACGGAACGACCGGGCGTGACTCACAGAAAGGAGTGAGGAACTCACTGTGAGGATCGCGTACGGCCGTTTCCGTGCAGGTCAGGACAGGCGGCACGGCCGGTGCTGCAACGGGGGTGACCCCTGGGACGTGCGAAGACGGCGGGGCGGGAGTGCGTCACGGGGCAGCTGCGTCTGTCCGGACCGGCTCCGCTGTGCCGGCGCGCAGGTCGTCCACCGGGGTGGCCAGGACGACTGCCTCGGCCACCACGCCGGCCTCCGCCGCCACCGGGGTCGGCTCCTCCACCCGCACCCCACGGGTGTACGGGGGACGATCCGCCGAGCCTTCGGCGGACCACCGACCCCGGTGCGGACACCGACGGCTCAGGGCTGCTTCGGGCGTGGGGGAGGGGTGTCGGCCGCCAGGTGCTGCGGCGGGGGTGCGGACGCCACACCCGCCCGCTCCCACAGACCCCAACGCTCCAGGTCGGTGCGCGGCACCGCCGTTCCGTGGGCGAGGGCGGCCGCGCCGAGCACCACCCGTCCCAGGGCGGCTCGCAGCTCCGCGCGCAGTGCCCGCACCTCGGGCAGGCCGGTCAGTTCCTGGTGCGTGACCCGCCGGGACGGCTCGCGTGTCGGGTCCAGGTGCAGCCGGGCCAGGACGGCGGCGACCGGCCCGGCCAGGTCGGTCAGCTCGTCGTGGGTGAGCTTGCCGTAGCGGTGCACCTGGTCGATCCACGGCTCCACCCAGGGGGCGTCGGCCAGGCCGTGCGTGGCCAGCGCCCGGGTGAGCACCTCCGCGGTCCGCCGCCGGCCCTCGTCACCCCCACCCGCACCGGAGCCCGGCTGCACGGGGCGGCCGTGCACGAGCTCCAGCACCTGCTCCAGGGACAGCCCGAAGCGGTGCGCGGCCAGGTGCTCCCGGAGCCGGTGCAGCGAGAGGGGCACCCGGCTCGGGACGAGCAGTGGCCGGGGACGGCGCAGCAGTTCCCGCAGCGCCGCCGCGGTGGCCTCGTCCCGGACGTCCACCGCGAACGCGCTGCGCGCCCCGGGCTCCTCCAGGGCCGCCCTGGCCAGCCGCCACACCTCGGCCAGCTCCGGCCGGTCGTACGCGGCCCGTGCCTCGTCCTCGATGCCCACGCTCTCCCTCACAGGTTCTCGTGTTCCAGCCCGCGACCGTTCCAGACGGTGTGGGTGCAGGCCACTCCCTTGCCGCTCCGGGGACGCAGCACGTCGTAGATGTGCATCCGGGGGATCTTCGGCGACACCCCCCAGCCGCTGGGCCAGGTGATGATCCAGTCCATGTCCAGGTCCACCAGCAGGCCGAGCATGCGGGCGATGGTCGGGTCGTCCAGCCGCTCGAACGCCTCGTCCAGCAGCACCAGGCGGAGCGGCGCGACGGCGCCCCGGCCCCCGTTCCCGGTCGTGGTGCCGCTGACCGCGTCGTAGAAGGACGCGGCCGCGGCGAACAACGTCACGTAGGACACCAGCCGGGTCTCCCCGGAGGAGAGCTGCCGCAGCCGCCGGACCCGGGGCTTGCCGTCCGGTCCGGTGTCCCGCACCCGCACGGTGAACGAGTACCAGTTCCGGTAGTCCAGGGCGCGGGCCAGGATCTCCGCGTACCCGCCGGAACCGACCTCCCGTTCCGCCTCGATCCGCTCGGTGAACACCCGGCGCAGCGTCAGGTCCTGCTCCGGGGTGCGGTTGGCGAACGGGGTGCGTACCAGCTCCAGGGCCTGGCGGGTGGACTCGTCCAGGGCCGCCGAGGGCCGCCACTCCAGCTGCACGTGCACGCCCTGGCTGGACTGTGCCCGTTCCAGCACCTCGTTCATCCGCCGGCACAGGTCCTCGGCCACCGCGATCTGTCCGCGCAACCGCTCGGCCAGGTCCCGGATCAGATAGGTGGCGAAGATCTCCTGGTAGCGCTCGCCGAGGTAGCTGCGCTGCTGCGCCAGGCGCTCGGCGACCCGGCGGGCCGTCTCGGCGACCGGGCGCGGCCCCTCCTCCCCGGTCACCGTCACCGTGATGATCCCGGCGTGCTCGTCGGCGGTGATGTCGTAGGCGCCGGAGAGAGCCTGCTGCAGCGCCTGGAGCCGGTTGATCACCGTGGTCTTGTTCGCGGCCCGCTGCTCCTCGGCGGCGGCCAGGGCCGCCAGGGCGGTGTCCACGTCGTCCGGTGGTCCGGTGGGCACCCAGGCCTCGTCCGGTTCCTCGGTCGGCTCCGGGGCGGGCAGGGCCGCCGCCCACACACCCGGGGCGGCCAGGGCCCGGCGGAACGCCGCCACCGCGGCCCGGTGGTCGTGCTGCCGTCCGGCCAGCTGGTTCTGCTTGGTCCCCAGCTGTGTCTCCGCCCTGCTGATGCGCTCCCGGATCCCGGTCACCCGTTCCCGGGCCTCGGGCAGGTCCCGGCGGAGCCGACGTCGCTCGGCCTCCAGCTCGGCGATCTGGGCGGCGATCTGCCGTGCCTCCCCGTCGATGGCTGCGCTCAGCTCCTCCAGGGTGCGTGCCTGCTCGGCGTACTCGGCGCAGGCGGTCTCCGCGACGCTCTCCGCCTCGATGCGGTCGGCCTCCGCGGCCCCGTGGTGCTCCAGCATGCCGATCAACGTGGTGACGATGCCGTGGCAGCGCTCGCCGAGCGCGTCCCGCAGCCGCTCGGCGGTGTCCCTGGCGCGCTCGGCCGCCTTGCGGGCCGCGGCCAGTTTCTCGGAGTCCGCGGGCAGACCCACCTCGGCGGTGGCGTGCAGCAGCTCGCCGTGGGCGGCTGTCCACTGGCGTTGGGCCTGGGTGTGCTCCTCGCGCAGGGCACGGGCCTGCCGCTCGGCCTCCGCCACGGTGTTTTCGGCGTTCCCCAGGGTGGTGTGGGCGGCGATCAGGTCGCCGTCGTCCGGGAGGGTGTCCAGGTACCGGCGCAGTTCTTCGGCCTCCCGGCGGGCCCGCTCCAGGTGCTCCTGGGCCCGGGACAGCTCGCCGCGCAGCTGTTCCAGCTCGTCCTCCAGCTCGGCGATGCGCCTCCGTCGGGCGGTTTCCCGAGCCCCCGCGCCCACGTACTCGGCGGTGTCCTTGTGCCAGGCGCCGACCAGTACCCCGGCCCGCCAGCGTCCCGTGGTGGTCAGCACCAGGCCGGTCGTGTCCGCCGCGTCCGGGTCGTCGGTGACGGGCACCGCGGCGAGGATACGGTCGATCACCGTGGTCGGGACCGGGCATCCCGGCTCGGGTGCCGGGACGAGCAGGTCGGCCAGGGTACGGCCGGGCACCGCGTCCGCCGGGTGGGCCAGCACCTCGGCCAGCCCCGGTTCCTCCGGGACACCGTCCGCGCGCACCCACGCGTTGAGCAGGCCGCTGCCCTGCAGCGCGGCTTCCAGGCCGGCCCGTTCGGCGTCGTCGAGCCCGGGGGCGAAGTCCACGAGCCGGTGGAAGGCCGAGCCCTGGGAGGGGTCGCGTTCGGCGGTGGACAGCGGGGGCCGGTCCGGTTCCCGGGAGGTCCCCCGGCGCAGTTCGGCCAGCTCGGTCTCCCGGGCCCGCAGTGCGGTGCCGATCTCCCTGACCTGCTGTTCGGCGACCAGTGCGCGGCGGTCCGCCTCCTTCTGGTGCGGGTCGATCCAGTGCCGCAGCGCGTCCCGTACCGCCTTGCTCGCCCGCCGGTCCGCGACCAGCGCCTCGACCGGGGGGAACTGCGGCCGGTCCGTCGGGGCGCCGTGCGGTGCGGTCACCACGAACGGGACGTTGTCCGACCAGCGCACCACCTGTTCCAGCCACAGCGCGGCGGCGTCCCCGAGCTCCTGCCGGGCCTGGTTGCGGCGCGCGGCGGCGTCGGTGGCGGCGATCTGCGCCTCCCTGGCCTGGCGTTGCAGGTCCTCCACCCGGGACCGCTGCCGGTCCAGGGTGACCGCCCGCTCGTGCAGTGCCTCGGTCACCGCCTCCCGCTGTCGGGCGACGGTCATCGCCGCCTCGGCCTGCGCCGCGGCGTCCCGTAGGGCCTCCAGCAGTGTGTCGACGTCCATGCGCGGTGGTCGGCGCCGTTCGACCACCAGCGGGGCGGCGTCCGGGTCGGGTTTGGCCCGCACCTGGTCGGTGACCACCACCGGTTCGGCGGCGGGCAGCGCAGGTGGGGTGGGCACCAGCGACCCGTCCAGGCCCGCGGTGACCAGGTCCCGGCGCAGCTGCTCGGCCAGCCTGGCCGCGTCCGCACCGTCCTGCCGCAGCCGGTGCAGGGTCTGCAGCACGGTGTCGACCGCCCGGTCCTCCTGCGCCCGCTGCCGGGTGGCGGCGTCCAGGGTGACCTCCGCCGCGTTCCGGGCCCCGGCCACGATCCTTTCCCGGTCCCGCAGGTCCTGCAGCTCCCGGTAGCCGGGCAGCGCCCGGAGCGTCTCGATGCGGGTCCCCAGCTCGTCCTCGGCGGCCTCCATCCGGGCCACCTCGGTTTCGGCCCGCCTCCGTTCCTCCCGGGCCTCGGCCAGTTGCCGCTCCAGCTGTTCCAGTTCGCGGTGCAGTTTCTCCAGGGCCTGGCGGCTCTCGGTCACCTGCTTCCCGGCGTCCCGCAGTGCCCTGAGGGCGTAGCCGCGGTAGGTGTCCAGGAAGGCACGCATCGCGGTGTCGGCGGCGCTCAGCCGGGCGATGTTCTCCCGGATCGACTCCAGGTCCTCGAACGAGCCGGCGAGCTGCTCCACCACGTGCGGGTCCAGCGGGGGCAGTGCGTCGCTCAGGATCTGTTCGAGCTGGCCCTCCAGCACCTTCAGGCCCACGTCGGGGTTGCGCAGGGTGCGTTGCAGGTGCAGCAGGTCGCCGTAGCGGGAGGCCGGCATCCCGTACACCGTCTCGGCCACCCTGGCCCGGAACACCGCCTCCTCCAGCACGCAGTCGGCGCCGATGGCCTCCCGCAGCTGGGCCGGGCCCAGGGGTACGTCACCGGGGTCGACGAGGTCGAAGTCGTGTTTCACCCGGGCCGGGGTGACGAACCGCCACGAGTCGGTGACCTGCTGCGAGGTTCGGGACGCCTTCACCCCGACACCGCAGGTCAGGTACTCGTCCTGCCCGTCGGGTCCGGTGCGGCGCAGCTCGATCCAGGCGTAGCCGATCCGGTTGGGACCGGCGTCGTAGTCGTCGAGCATCAGCCGGCGGATGCTGACCGTGTCGAAGCCCTTCGAGCCCAGGTGCCTCAGGTCACCGTCCAGGCACAGCGGCAGCAGCAGTTCGAGGGTGCGGGACTTGCCGGAGCCGTTGGTGCCCTGGAAGACGGCGCGACCACCGGAGAAGTCGAAGATCTGCTGGTCGTACTGCCAGATGTTGACGATGCCGCCCCGGTTCAGCCGCCAGCGTTCGGGGAGTGTCACGGGGCACCCTCCTGATCCTGCTCGAGGGCGGTGGACGGTCCGGCGGCGCCACCGAGGTCGGCGGGACCGTCGAACAGCGACCAGCTCGCCGGTTCGGGTTCCGGAGCGGCCGGTGCGGGAACCGGCCGGCTCGGGGTGTCGTCGGGTTCGGGCAGCCAGCGGTACGCGGCTGGGCTGAGCCACCACAGCCCGTCGGCCTCGCGGCGGGCCAGGCCCGTCGCGGTCAGCAGGTCCAGCACCTCCGTCGTCAGCGTGTCGACGTCCTCGCTGGCCTGTCGGGACCAGGCCGCGGGGTGCTGCTCCAACAGCCGGGCACACACCGCACGGACCTGCTCGAGCCGCACCGGCACCCGGCCGTCGACGCGCCCTGCACCGCCCGGGCCGGTGTGCCCGTCCCGGTTCTCGTCGTCCGGGTCCTCGCCGGCCGTGTCGTGGTCCGTGTCCGCGACACCGTCGGTGTGTTCACCGGCCGTCAGCAGCTCGGGCAGGGCCAGCAGCGCGATCCGGGCCACGGTGCTCGGGCCGGGGAAGGTGACGTCGGACAGGTACTCCTCCGGGTCGGCGGCCAGTACCCCCTCCAGCCGGCTCTCGGTGACCAGCCCGAAGTACCGCTCCAGCAGCAGCGACTCCTGCCGCTGCCGGCGCCGCAGCCACTCGGCCTGCTCGGGGCTCAGGTCCGCGTAGTGCACCACCGGGTCCTCCACCAGCCGCCGGCGCACCGCGTGTTCCACGCCGCGTGCCCCGGGGCGGGCGGCCAGGTCCACCAGCTCCTCGGGGCTGCCGGCCTCGGCCAACGGCCCGCTCACCAGCCGGCCCAGCAGGTCGGTGTTCACGGTGATCAACGCCTCGGCCGGGCCCTCCCCGGTCCAGGTGGCCACCGACCCCTCGGTCTCCGAGATCACGCCCAGTGCGACCAGGTGCCGCAGGGCTGCGGTGAGCGCCCGGCGGTCGGCGAGGTCGTCGACCACCTCGATGCCCGCCTCCACCGCGGCGGACCGCACGTCGGCGACCAGCCGGGACAGCAGGACCTGCTGGCCGATCCCGGTGAGCACGGCCAGGGTGAGCGCCAGGTAGGCGTAGCCGCGGGGCGACATCCCCGACTCGCCACGGGTGGGGTCGGGGCCGGGGCCGGCCTTGTACAGCCGGGCGAACCGGCGTTCCACCACCAGCCGGTAGCCCAGCAGCGAGGAGAACAGCTCGGTGAGTGCCGCCCGGTACCGGTGGACCAGAGGGAGCAGGTCGCCGTCGGGACCTCCGGTCCGCAGCAGGGGGCGGCGTAGCAGCACCCGGGCGCAGCGCACCACGTTGGCCGCGTCGATGTCGGACAGCTCGTCGAACACGTCGAGGCGGGTGCTCACCGCAGGCTCCTCTCCACCGTCACCCGCAGCGCGGTGTCCTCCAGGGTGAGCGACCCCTCGACGGAGTCGATCCGGGTCCTTGTGCCCTGGGCGGGGATCACCTCCAGTCGCAGTCCGCGGACCGGGTCGGTGGCGACCCCGCGGTCGGAGGTGCTCTCCCGCTGCGCCATGGCCATGGTCAGCAGCTCGCACAGCACCCGGAGCGCCTCCCCGGACAGCGTCACCTCGTGCAGGCGCGGCGCGGCGGCGGCCAGCTCGGCGACCGCGGCGGCCCGGCGTTCCTCCGCCTTCCGGGCCTCGGTGAGCAGCAGCTCCTTGGTCAGCGGGTCGTGGACCAGACGTGAGGTCCGGCCCCGGGCCCCGCGGTCCCCGCGGCTGCGCACGCTGACGTGCACCTCGTGCACCGGGCCGTCCCGCCACGGCGTGTGCTCGTCGTCCCCGTCGTGCTCGGGGGCCGGCAGCAGGTGGCGTGCCGAGTACAGGCCGAACGCGGCCGCGTAGAGCGTGTGTGCCTGCTCCGGGGTGGACTCGTCGAACCAGCGGGCGAGGCGCAGCAGCTCACCGCGCCGCCCCGGCAGCAGCCCGCCCCCGGAGGTGGCGCGTTTGACGCTGGCCAGCAGCGAACCGATCGCGCGGGCAGTGGCCTCGCGCAGCGCCGTGACCTGGCTGGGGCGTCCTGGGCGGTCGACGAACCAGTCGGTGAGCTCCTGCCAGTCCTCGGCGGACCGGCCGCGGGCGCGCTCCACCTCGGTGCCGAGCCGGTCGACGGGGCCGAGCAGTCGCAGCAGTTCGCCGAGGGCCGGGGTCAGGCGGCGCAGGGCGTCGGCGATCGCGGGGGTGTGCCGCAGCACGTCCTCGACGACCATCTGGATGTACTCGACCAGGAGGTTCCGGAAGCCGGAGATCTCGTCCGGGGCCAGGTGGTACCGGGCGAGCACGTGTCCCAGGTAGGCGTAGAAGTCCCGCACGGTGGCGGCGAGTTCGGCGTGCTGCAGGAACAGCGTGGTGACCTGTTCGGCGAGCCGCTCGACCGCCTTCCGGTACCTGTCCGAGGACGGGTTCTCCCGTTCGGCGAGCAGTGCCGCGACCAGGACGTCGTCGAGCTCGCCCAGGCCGCGTTCGACGGCGGGCAACAGTTCCCGGGAGACCTCGCGGGCACCCTCGGGGACCCGCAGCAACTCCTCGACGTCGCGCTGCACCCGCACCCCGAGCTTGCTGACCTGGTAGCGCACGCTGCCGTGCTGGAACTCGGCGATGCTGGAGGCGATCGTCTCGCGGCGGCCCGCGACCAGGTTGCCCCACTCGGCGAGCTGCCTCAGCCGGGGGATGACGTTCTCGATGCGGGACTCGCCGGGGTCGATGCGACCGGCGCGTTCCGCGGAGACCAGGGCCGCGGCCACCTCCCCGGCGGACATGTCGGCCAGCAGGGTGGAGGTGAACAGCCGCATGATCTCCAGGTACGTGCGGTGGTGTTCCCGTGCCTGCAGGTAGGCGTACAGCTGGAGGCGGCGCTGCATCACCGGTTCCGGCTGCTCCTGCGGGACCCCCTGCTCCTCCCTCACGACCGGCCACCCTACTTGCCGGGGCCGACGGGCCTGCGGTTCCCGGTGGATCTTCGTGCCCCGCCGTGGGAGCACGGCATACCCCCTGCCGGAGGAGCCCGGGAGGCGGGGCGATAGCGTCGCGGGGTCGATTCGAGTGACCGGAACGAGTGAAGTACGCCGGCCGGGATGTCGGGGACGTGGCCGGGACGTTCGACGAGCGAAAGGGGAGGGCCGGGTGAGCGCGGCGCGCGCCATCGGTCTGCTGCTGGGATTCGCTGCCGACGCCACATTCGGTGATCCGCGACGGGGCCACCCGGTTGCCGGGTTCGGGGCCGTGGCCGCGGCCGCGGAGCGCCGGTTCCACCGGGACAGCCGGTTGGCCGGGGCGCTCTACACCGGTGCGCTGGCCGGTGGGACGGTGCTGTTGGGGGTGGCTGCGGAGCGGCTCACCCGGAGGCACCCGGTGCTGCAGGCCGCCGTGACGGCTGCGGCCACCTGGACCGTGCTCGGTGGGGCGTCGCTGGCCGCGGAGGGCACCGCGATGGCCCGTGCCCTGGAGGCCGGGCAGCTCGAGCGGGCCCGGGCCCGACTGCCGCACCTGTGCGGCCGGGACCCCGGCAGGCTGGACACCCAGGGCCTGGCCCGGGCGACGGTGGAGTCGGTGGCGGAGAACACCTCCGACGCCGTGGTGGCCCCGCTGCTGTGGGGAGCTGTCGCCGGGGTGCCGGGTCTGTTGGGCTACCGGGCGGTCAACACGCTCGACGCGATGGTGGGTCACCTGTCGCCGCGGCACCGGAACTTCGGTTGGGCCTCGGCGCGGCTGGACGACCTGGTGAACCTGGTGCCGTCCCGGGTGTCGGCCCTGCTCACCGCGGCGTGTGCCCCGGTGGTGGGGGGCTCGGCCGGTGGGGCCTGGCGCACCTGGCGGCGGGACGCGAGTGCCCACCCCAGCCCGAACGCCGGCCAGGTGGAGGCGGCGTTCGCCGGGGCGCTGGGGGTGCGGCTGGGCGGACGCACCGTCTACGGCTACGGCGCGCAGGAACGCCCGGTGCTCGGGGACGGCCGCACCCCGGATGCGGGACACGTGACGCGGGCGGTGGAGCTGTCCCGGGTGGTCGGCGCGGTGGCGGGTGTGGCGTCGGCGGCCGCGGCGGCCGGTCTGACGTTGTTCCGGGCCGCGCGGCGGCGCCGGTCCGCGGCACGCCGGTGACCGGTGGCTCCGGCCGTGCGGGGAGCCGGGGTCAGTCGCGTTCGGCCCGGCCGGTGTCGGCGGCGCGCTCGGCAGCCTCTTCGGCGGCTTCCTCGGCGGCCAGGGCGGCGGCGACGTCGATCCGGCCCCGACGGCCCGGGCGTTCCGGATGGTCCTCGGCGGGCCGGATCTCGCGGTAGGCGTAGTAGCACCAGCCCGCGATGGCCATCACCCCGAACGCCGCCCACTGCAGCGAGTACGCCAGGTGCGGGCCCAGGCTCAGGTCGGGCAGGGGGAGGGCGTTCAGCACACCCGGCTGGTCCGCGGTGAGCTGGAAGATCCCGGGCCGCAGGTCCAGCCCGACGGCCTCGGCGACCGTGCGCGAGTTGGCGCTGTAGACCTGGCGGTGTCCGTCCTGGACGAACGCCTGCCGCTGCTCGTTGCCGCCCTCGTCGGCCCGCACCAGGGCGGTCACCGTCACGGTCCCGGTGGGCGGCGCCGGGTAGTCCGGCACGCGGGTGCCCTCCTCGGGGCGGACGAACCCGCGGTTGACCAGCGCGGTCGACCCGTCGGCCAGCCGCAGGGGGGTGAGCACCTCGTAGGCGGGTTTGCCCTGCACGCTGCGCAGGCGCACCACCACCTCCGCGTCGGGCAGGTAGGTGCCGGTGAGCGTGACCTGCCGCCACTCGACGTTCTGGTCGGGGGCCTGGTCGGGGGCGAGGAGCTGTGACAGTTCCACCGGGGCGGTGGTCGAGGCCGCCTGTACCGAGTCGCGCAGCTGGACCCGCTCCTCATGGCGCTGGTACTGCCACGGCGCGAGCAGCGTGAAGCAGATGGTGGCGAACGCGGCGACCACCACGGTCAACGCCAGCCAACCCGGCCGGAGCAGTACTTTCAGGCGCACATCTCCACGGTAGGCGGAGCACTCGGCCGCCCGGTCCTCGGGTGGCCCCCGAGTGAGACCGACCGCACCGCCGGGTCACCGGGGCGTGTTCAGCGCAGCGCCAACGTGCGGCGGGCCGCCGCGACGGCCTGGGCGGCGTAGGCCCTGCCGAACAGCACGACGTGCACCAGCAGGGGGAACAGCTGGTGCAGCGGGACCCGGTCCGCCCAGCCCTCGGCCAGGGGGTGGACCTCCTGGTAGGCGCCGAGCACCCGGTCCAGGTGGGGGCAGCCGAACAGCTGCAGCATCGCCAGGTCGGTCTCCCGGTGCCCGCCGTGCGCGGCCGGGTCGATCAGCCAGGCCAGGCCGTCGGCACCCCAGTGCACGTTGCCGCTCCACAGGTCGCCGTGCAGCCGGGCCGGGGGTTCCGCCGGGCCGGCCACCTCGTCGACCACGTCGAGCACCCGGGCGATCACCATGCTCTCCGCGGTGGTGAGCACGCCCTGGTCCACCGCGCGGCGCAGGTACGGCTCCACCCGGTGGCGGGCGTAGAACTCCGGCCAGGTCGCGGCGGTCTCGTTGCGCATCGGGGCCAGGCCGATCCAGGCGTCCACCGGCCCGGACGGGGGCGGGGCACCGAACGCAGGGGCACCGGAGGCGTGCAGGGCGGCCAACCCGCGCCCCAGCTGTTCGGCGGCGGCCGGGGAGGGGGAACCGGGCTCGACGTGGTCCAGTACCAGCCAGCGGTCGTCGTGGGCCCGCACCTCCGGGACGGGCACCGCGCCGCTCTCGGCCAGCCAGGCCAGGGAGGCCGCCTCGGCCCGCACCGCCCCGGGGGCGTGACCGGTGTGGGTCTTGGCCACCACCAGGTCGCCGTCGTCCAGTTCGACCTCGAACACCGCGCCGGCGTCCCCGCCGCTCAGCCGGACCACCTCGACCGGGTGGCCGCCGACCAGCTCGGTGACCGCGGCCGCGGCCTCCTGGTGCAGGTTCATGCCGCCAGATTCCGCCGCACCCACTCCAGCATGCCCGGCACGGCTGCCTCGATCATGGCCAGCACCTCGCGGAAACCCTGCTCACCGCCGTAGTACGGGTCGGGAACATCCAGGTCACCGTCCGCGACCGCCGCCGGGTCGAAGGAACGCAGCAGCCGCACCCGGTCGGGGTCGTCGACCATGCGGCGGAGGGCGGCGGCGTGCCCGGAGTCCAGCGCGACGAACAGGTCCGCACCCAGGTGTTCCTCGCCGATCTGGGCGGCCACGTGGTCGGTGGGGTAGCCGTGGGCGGCCAGCACCCGGGCGGTGCGCGGGTCGGCCGGTTCGCCCACGTGCCACGGGCCGGTGCCGGCACTGGTGACCTTCACCTGGTCGGACAGGCCCTCCCGGCGCAGGTGCTCGGCGAAGACCAACGCGGCCATCGGCGAGCGACAGATGTTCCCGGTGCAGACAAAGCAGACGTGCACGGCGCACCAGGGTAGGGGGTACGGCGGACCCCGATCGACGGCCGTTACGGCACAGCTGAGGAGCGTGACGGGGAGGCAGAGCCGACGGCGCCGTCGGGCGGGTCGCCCTCGGCTCTGCTGGTTGCACGAGGATCGGGAAGCCGGCTCGGCAGTCGGTCACCCGTTGTGGGTCAGCGTAGGTCGAGCCGCCCGGCTTTGATCGCGTCGAGGAACGCGGTCCACTGCTGCTGGTCGACGGTGAAGTACCCCCCGGCCGGGTTCTTGCTGTCGCGCACCGCAGCTCCAGCCGGCAGACCGGCGACCTCGACGCACGAGTTCGATGCCTGACTCCATCGGCTTTTACGCCATGTCAGCTCGGTCATTCCAGTTCCATCCTCTTGGCCTGTTGTGCGATGAACTCGATGGACTCCTCGGAGCTCATGGACAGGCTCAGGACCGTATCCACGGCAGCCTGGTACCTCTGAACAGCGTCCGGTTGGTGGACGTACAGGCAGTTCAGACGTACTTCTAGGTGCACGATCGGGTCGGCCTTCGCGAATTCCAGCAGTAGGAAAGGCCCTTCCATCATCGGGTTCCAGTCCAGAGCCAGCGGGACGATTCGTACGTCCACATTGGGTAGCTCGGCCATGCGCAGCAGGTGTTGAAGCTGCTCCGCCATGACCTGTGTCCCGCCGACCCTGGCGTACAGCGCAGCCTCGCTGATCAGGGCCAGCATGTGTGCTGGTTGGTTCGGCCGGGTCAGCACCTGCTGGCGGCCCTGCCGTATCGCGATTCGTGTCTCGACCTCCGGCGCCGGCATGCCGTTCATGACGGCCCGGGTGTAGCTCGTGGTTTGCAGCAGGCCCGGAATCAGCATCGGGGACACGTCGATGATCCGGGTAGCCATGCGCTCGAACTGGATCAGTGCAGCGAGCTGCCGCTGCAGATCTGGCATGTCCACGCTGACCCAGACCACGTCGTCCGTGGCGCGGGCCATCTCCACCAGTTCGGCGAGCCGAGCTTCGTCTGCGCCGACAGCACGCAGGTAGCGAGCCACGTTGTCGGGCTCCGGCGCGTGCTTGCCGTTCTCCCAGTGCACCAGGGTCGTCTGATGAACGCCCAGTGCCTGCGCGACGGCGCGTTGGCTCAGACCGGCTGCCTTCCGAGCAGCTCTCAGCTCGGCGCCGAGGGCGCGGGCCTTTGCGGTGCCGGTGGCGCTGACCATGTCGCACAGCGTACGGGTCGGCACGCAGCGTGATCTAACTCGAATGGGGCATTGCAGCTTGATGACTCATCGAAAATCATACTAGTCATCACTACTCAACGTGCTTGAGATGTTGCATTACGTGCACAGAGGTCTGCCATGAGTCTTCCCATGGCCCTGATCGCCTTTGCGGGGGTTGTTGTTGGGACCACGCTGTGGCGGTCCTTGCCTAACTGCCGTCCCACCGGTCGCCATCGGATACGCCCTGGTCGACACGCTGGGCGAACGGCCAGCATCGCTCGGCCACGTCGATGTGGTGGCCTGGTTACCACCGGTGACGTGCGGCTCGTGCAGGGCACGCAGGAGCGTGCCAGCGAGCGCACCCGCGTGGTGCTCGACACCCCGTTCGTGCGCCCGTACCTGGAGTGGCACCAGCGGCGGCATGGACAGCGGCCGCCGGTGCCGGTCGGGCGACGAAGGCCTCAGCGGGTGCGCCCGTACCTGGATACGGAGCGGACGGTGCGGCTGCCGCACCTGGCGGCGGCGTTGGAGGTCGAGGCCCGGCTGACCGACGGGGCCGACCTGGCCCGGGTGGTGGGGTGAGCGGGGATGCCCTGGACCTACTGGCACCGGCTGGAGTTCTTCCGCATCGACCGGGGACAGCGGATTCTGGTGC
The DNA here is from genome assembly GCA_036562635.1 of Pseudonocardiaceae bacterium. Taxonomy (GTDB): domain Bacteria; phylum Actinomycetota; class Actinomycetes; order Mycobacteriales; family Pseudonocardiaceae; genus DATCJU01. The sequence continues at coordinate 33,614 of DATCJU010000160.1, read as the reverse complement.
ACACCCAGGAGGTGGACGACCACGGCTTCTACCTGGACAAGGCCGGCCCCGAGGACTACGTGCGGGTCTGCGCCGAGGAGGTGCTGCGCCGCTGGGCGCCGCCGGGCAGCCGGTGGCGGGTGGTGCTGTGGCGGCTGGACGCGACCGGCCGGAACAAGGTGCGCCGGCTGGCCGAGATCGAGCTGCGCTGGCCTGCCACTCCGACGCCGTGTGCGCCCGCGGATGTGGTGGGGGAGCGGCCGTGAGCCGGCTGACCGATCTGGCCGAGCTGCTGCTCCTCGGGGGCGGCCTGGTCGGGGTGGGCGTGGCGTGTCTGGTGCTGCCGCCCCTGCTTGCCCGCGGGACCCGACCGTCCCAGCCGCGGCGACCACGGAGTGTGGTCTCGGTGCGGCGGCGGCACCGGGCCCGGCCCGGGGCGCTCACCGTGGCCGAGCTGACCCACCGCCTGGCGCTGACGTTGCTCACCCAGGACCTGCGGTGACCCGCTGGGCGCAGCACCGGCCCACCCGCACCGTCCACGGCCTCCGTGCCCCGAGTGGCGACCGGGACACGGCGCTCACCTGGTGCGGGCAGGCACTTCCGGTCGACGAGCTCACCCGGATCACCCAGGACACCGCCGGGGACCCCCTGTGCGTCGGGTGCCTGGTGGCCGCGCCGCCGCCCTACACGGCGGCCCGGCTGCCCCACCCCCACCAGACCTCCGCCCGTCCTGCTGCACCCGCACGGCCCCCAGGTGCGGATGCGTTCCCCGAGGACGGGCGGGCCTAGCCCGCGGCCCGTCTCGAGGGTGGGCCCCCGGCCTTCCCCGGGACGGGCAGCGCCCCACCACCCCGGTGGCCGCCTGGTGTGTTGAGGAGGAACGGTGTGTTGGGTGAGGTTGCGGCGCAGATCCGGGCCGCAGCCGGCCTGCCGCTGGAGTTGCTGGCCGGGGTGCACGCCGCCCTGGAGCAGGTCGCCGACGAACTGACCGCACTGACCTACGGCAGCGACGACTACGACGCTCAGGGCCTCCCGGCCCAGGTCCGGGCGACCGCCGAGTGGGTTGCCGAGGCGTACCAGCTTTGCCGGCAGGCCCAGCAGCTCGTCGAACAGATGGCCGCCCGGTTGGTCGGTGACGGCACCGGCACCGCCACGGTGCACCACCAGGTGGCCGAGGCAGTCGCCCGTACCGGCCCGACCGCACCGCACCCGTCCACCGGTACCCGGGCACTGGACGGCACGTGGAATCCGCGGTGGGCGGCACAGGTAGCTCGGGAGTTGCCTGAGCGACCTGGCGGTCAGGGGCCGACCACAGGGCTCGTGTACGGCCCGGACGGCAGCTGTATCCGTGTCGTGTCTGGTCAGGACACCGAGTCCGCCCGGGCTTTGTTGGCTCTGCGGAACGCGCCGGGCTGGCGGCAGGACCGGGATGGCTACACCGACGTAGCCGGCCATGTGGAGACCAAAACCGCGGTCAGGATGCGGGAGCAGGGCATCACCCATGCGGTGGTTGTCATCAACAACAGGATGTGCGACGGCCCTCTGGACTGCTACACCGCAGTCGGGGCGATCCTGCCGATCGGCTACGTGCTGGACGTGTGGGATCCGGGCGCGTCCGGGGGAAGGCGAGACCATGACGACAGTGACGCGCCTGGTGGTGTCTGCCCTGGTGGACAACGATATGCGTTATGCCCGCACCGAGGAGGAGACCACCGAACTGGTGCACCTGGTACTCGACCAGCCACACCCCGGGTGGCCCAGTTTCCTCTACACCTGGGACCGTCCCTGCCGGTCCTGGCGTGATGGTGAGGAGGCGTACCCGTCACAGCGGATGCGCATCGTCACCGACCCGGTCGCCGGTGTCGGTGCGATCAACCTGATTACCGATGACCCGACGGCGCCCGGCGTGTGGGACACCTACACCCCTGAGCCGATCCCGGATGCCCCGACCCTCCTGCTCGATCCGCAGGGACCGATCCCGTTCCGGTCCTCCGCGGTGCTGCCACTGGAACAGATCCGGGCCGCGGTGTGGCAGTTCATCCGTGAGGAGGAACGCCGGCCCACGGTGGTTGCCTGGCAGGGGGCCGAATACCTCTGACTTGGACATGCCGACAGTGGTCGGAACGAACCCGAGCCCGCCCGAGCGCGGATCGGGTGGGCTTCTCGCCGGTCCGTGATCAGCGCAGGTCGAGCCGTCCTGCCTTCACCGTGTCGATGAACGCCGCCCACTGCCGGTAGTCGACGGTGAGGTACCCGCCGGCCGGGTTCCTCGAGTCACGCACCGCAGTCCCGGTCGGCAGTGCGGCCACCTCAACACACGAGCTGGCCGACTGACTGCGTGAGCTCTTGCGCCACCTCAGCTCGGTCATCCCGTCTTCGCCCCTCTCGATGCCCGGGCAGCAAACCACGTGACTGCTCCGGGCTCATGACCATGCTCGGGCCCCTGCGGGGCGGTCCGACAGCTGCTTCCGAGTGGTGTCCGGTTGATGGCCTTCCGGCGATCAGGTGTGCTTCCATCGCCCGTCGACCTGCGGAACACCGGATGCGGCGATCACCGATCACCGGTCGTCCGGAAGATGCCGGGAGCACCCCATAGACTCGCCGCGATGACCAGCCAGGGGACCGACCTCGACGAGCGGGCGCTGCTGCGCCACCACGGCGACGTCGACGCCGCGCCCGGCCTGCTCGACTTCGCGGTCAACGTCCGCGGCGACCGGCCGCCGGCCTGGCTGCGCGAGCGCCTGGCCGCCGCCCTGGACCGGCTCGGCACCTACCCGTCGGCCGCCGACGACGCCGCCACCCGCAGCGTCGTCGCCGAACGGCACGGCCGCCACCCCGACGAGGTGCTGGTGCTCAACGGCGGCGCCGAGGGGTTCGCCCTGCTGCCCGCGCTGCGCCCCCGGCTGGCCGCGGTGGTGCACCCGTCCTTCACCGAGCCGGAGGTCACCCTGGCCGACGCCGGGACACCGGTGCACCGGGTGCTCCTGGACCCCGCCGACGGGTACACGCTGCGCCCCGAGCTGGTGCCCGAGGACGCCGACCTGGTCGTGCTGGGCAACCCCACCAACCCCACCTCGGTGCTGCACCCGGCGGAGGTGGTGCGTCGACTGGCCCGCCCCGGCCGGGTGCTGGTGGTCGACGAGGCGTTCGCCGACGCCGTCCCCGGCGAGACCGAGTCCCTGGCCGGGGACACCACCACCGAGGGCCTGCTCGTCCTGCGCAGCCTGACCAAGACCTGGGCCCTGCCCGGCCTCCGCGCCGGCTACGCGCTCGGCGACCCGTCGCTGCTGGCCCGCCTGGCCGCACCCCGCCCGCACTGGCCGGTCGGCACCCTGGTGCTGGAGGCGGTACGGGCCTGCTGCGAACCCGTCGCGGTCGCCGAGGCCGAGTCCGCCGCCCGCCGGCTCGTGGCGTACCGGGAGCACCTGGCCACCGCGTTGTGCGGACTCCCCGGGGTCCGGGTGCACCAGCCGGCTGCCGCCCCGTTCCTGCTGCTGCGGGTGCCGCACGGCCCGCGGGTGCGTGACGGGCTGCGCCGCCGGGGCGTCGCCGTTCGCCGGGCCGACACCTTCCCCGGCCTGACCGAGCACCACCTGCGGGTCGCGGTGCGCGCCCCCGAAGTGGCCGACCGGCTGGTCGGCGCCCTGCGCGACACCCTGGCCGAACTCGGCACCCCACCCGTTCCCGACACCGTGGAGGTACCGGCGTGACGAGCACACCCGCGAGCACCGTCGCCGACGTCGTCGCCGCCCTGGAGGCGGCCTACCCGCCCGAACTGGCCGAGTCGTGGGACGCGGTCGGCCTGGTGTGCGGGGACCCGGCCGAGCCGGTGCGTCGGGTCCTGGTGTGCGTCGACCCCGTCGAGGCCACCGTGGACGAGGCGATCGAGACCGGCGCCCAGCTCCTGGTGGCCCACCACCCGCTGCTGCTGCGCGGGGTGCACGGCGTCCCCGCCGACACTCCCAAGGGGCGGGTGGTGCACCGCCTGATCCGGGCCGGGATCGCCCTGTACTGCGCGCACACCAACGCCGACTCCGCCGACCCCGGTGTCTCCGACGCGCTCGCCGAGGCGATCGGGCTGACCGTCACCGGCCCGCTGGACCCCAAGCGCCCCGATCCGGACTGCCGGGTGGGCATCGGCCGGATCGGCGAGCTGCCCGAACCCGAACCGTTCTCGGCGTTCGTGCGCCGCGTCGCGGACGCCCTGCCCGCCACCGCGTGGGGCGTGCGGGGCGCCGGGGACCCCGACCGGACGATCCGCACCGTGGCGGTCTGCGGTGGTGCCGGTGACTCGCTGCTCGACGCCGCCGCCCGGGCCGGCGTGGACGCCTACGTGACCGCCGACCTGCGGCACCACCCGGCCGGGGAGCACCTGGCCCGCGGGGACGTGCCCGGCCGGCGGGTGCCCGCTCTGGTCGACGTGGCCCACTGGGCGAGCGAGTGGCCGTGGTGCCGGCAGGCGGCCTCGGTTGTGCGCGCTGCGTGCGGGGGTAACGTCGAGGTACTCGTTTCCACCCGCCGGACCGACCCGTGGACGGTGGGTGCCGCGTCCGGCTCCGAACCGATCTGGAGGACCCCCGAGTGAAAGCCGATCCCGCAGTGCAACGCCGGCTGCTCGGCCTGGCGGAGACCGACACCGAGCTGAGCCGTATCGCCCATCGGCGGCGGAATCTCCCTGAGCTGGCCGAGATCACCGAGTGCGAGCGGGATCTGCGGGCCAAGCGGGATGCGGTGGTGGCGGCCGAGACCACCCTGGGCGACCTGGACCGCGACGTCCGGCGCCTGGAGACGGAGATCGAGCACGTGCGGGCGCGGGAGGAACGCGACCGTGCCCTCATGACGGGCGGCGGCGTCTCCTCCAAGCAGCTCGTGGACCTGCAGCACGAACTGGACAGCCTGCAGCGGCGCAAGACCACGCTGGAGGAGGAGCTGCTGGAGGTCATGGAGCGGCGTGAGGCGGTGGAGCTGGACGTCGCCCACGCCCGCGAGGCGCTCGCCGCCGCCGAGGAGAGGCTGGCCGACGCCCAGCGGCGTCGGGACCAGGCCCTGGCCGACCTGGAGACCGCCGAGGCGCGGCGCAACGCCGACCGCAAGAACCTGCTGGCCGAGTTGCCGGGGGACCTGGTGGCCCTCTACGAGCGGATGCGGGCCAAGCAGGGGGTGGGCGCGGCGCTGCTGCGCGCCCGCCGCTGCGAGGCGTGCCACCTCGAACTGGACCGCACCGCCCTGACCGCCCTGCGGGAGGCCGCCGCCGACGACGTGGTGCGCTGCCAGGAGTGCGGTGTCGTCCTGGTCCGGACCGCGGAGTCCGGTCTGTGACGGCATCCGCACGGACCTGGGTGGGAGACACGGTGCCCCGGTCGGGGGGAAAGGCTGGGACCGAACGGTGAAGGTGCTGGTGGAGGCGGACGGGGGTTCGCGGGGCAACCCCGGTCCCGCCGGGTACGGCGCCGTGGTGCGCGATCCTCGCACCGGTGAGGTGCTGGCGGAGCGTTCCGGCGGCCTGGGCGTGACGACCAACAACGTGGCCGAGTACCAGGGCCTGCTGGCCGGCCTGCGGGCCGCCGCCGAGCTCGGCGCCACCGAGGTCGAGGTGCGCATGGACTCGCGCCTGGTCGTGGAGCAGCTCAGTGGCCGGTGGAAGGTGCGGCAGTCGCACCTGCAGCCGCTGGCACTGGAGGCGGCCCGCCTGGCGCGCGGGTTCGGTCGGGTCACCTACACCTGGGTGCCCCGGGAACGGAACGCGCACGCCGACCGGCTGGCCAACGCCGCCATGGACGCGCAGGCCGACGCCGCCTCCACCGGCACGACCTCCACACGGGACCAGGACCCGCCGGAGGACGGCGGGCTGTTCGCCGTGCCCCCGGCCGGCACGGACCGGGACCGGTCCGGCGGGGAGAGGACGGAGAGGACCGGGAGGACGGCGACCTCGGCGGCGGCCCGGGCCGTGCAGACCGCACCGCCGGCCGCGTGGAGCGGTGCGACCGGGACCCCCACCCGGTTCCTGCTGCTGCGGCACGGGCAGACGGCGATGTCGGCGCAGCGCCGCTACTCGGGCCGGGGTGACGTGCCGCTGACCCCGCTGGGGGAGCAGCAGGCGGCGGCCGCGGCCCGGCGGCTGGCCCAGCTGCTCGCCGCCGACACCGTCGCGGCGGTGGTGAGCTCCCCGCTGGTCCGGGCCCAGCGGACCGCGCAGGCGGTGGGCGACGCCCTGGGGGTCCCGGTGAAGGCGCACGAGGGGCTGATCGAGACCGACTTCGGTGCCTGGGAGGGACTGACCTTCGCCGAGGCGGCGGCCCGCGACCCGGAACTGCACACCCGCTGGCTGTCCGACCCGAGCGTGCCCACCCCCGGCGGGGAGAGCTTCGACCAGGTGCACCGGCGGGTGCGGCGGGCCCGGGACGACCTCATCGCCGAGCACGGTGGGGCCACCGTGGTGGTGGTCAGCCACGTGACGCCGATCAAGTCGCTGCTGCGCATGGCCCTGGACGCCGGACCGTCGCTGCTGTACCGGCTGCACCTGGACCTGGCCTCGCTGTCGGTGGTCGAGTTCTACCCCGACGGTCACGCCTCGGTGCGGCTGGTCAACGACACCTCCCACCTGACCGGCTGATCGTCCGGCCGGTCGGCGGCACCGCGTGGAGTCGCGCGACCCCAACGGGTGGGTGACACTCGAGCCTGTTCGAGGGGGCGTTGTGACTCCCACCCGTCCGACCCGCCGACCGAGGAGGCCCCGATGGCCTCGGACCCGCCCCGGGACACTTCCGGTCCCGTCGGGGCCGCGGAGCAGTTGCGGCACTACCTGGAGGTGGCTGCGCCGCTGGCCGAGTGGATCGCCGGCACGCAGGCCCTTGCGGTGCTGGAGGCGGCCACCACCTCCGGGCTGCTCGACGCCGCCAGGGAACCGGTCACGCCCGAGGCGCTGGCCGCGGTCACCGGCCGCGACCCGGAGCGGGTGCGCCTGCTGTGCGTGGCCCTGGACGCGCACGGCGTGTTCGAGCGGGACGGTTCCTGCTACCGGCTGTCCGAGTTCGGTCGCACCCTGGCCGACCCCGGGGCGCCGCTGGCGCTGTCGGCCCGGCTGACCGGGACCCGCGCCACGGTGCGGCGCCTGGCCCGTGTGGTCGACGTCGACCCCACCCGGCCCGTGGCGGCCCCGCCGGACGCGCTCGCGCTCATGCAGAGCGTCGGGGTCAGCCCGCTGTCCCCGCTCAGCCGCGCCACCGTGGACTACCTGCGGCAGGTGCTGCCGGAGCTGGCCGAGCGCTGGGCCGACACGGCACGACACCTGGAACTGGGCTGCGGGGTGGGCAACGACCTGCTCACCGTGGTCACCGGCTTTCCCCGGGTGACCGCGGTGGGTGTGGAGATCGACCCCCCGACCGCGGCGGAGGCGCGGCGGCGGGCCCACGGGCTGGGGGTGGCCGACCGGGTGGAGGTGCGCTGCACGGACGCCGCCGATCTGGTCGAGGAGGCCGCCTTCGACACGGCGCAGTGGAGCCAGGCCTTCTTCCGGCAGGAGCGGCGGCAGGACGCGGTCCGGGCCCTGCACCGGGTCCTGCGCCCGGACGGGCTGCTGTGCGTGCCGGTGGTGGAACCGCCTCCGGAGGAGAGCGAGGAACTGCACTCCCGGCGCGGGCGGCTGGACGCGATACGGCAGCTCCTGCTGGCCTCCTGGGGCGTGCCGCGCCACTCGGTCGACGAGGCGACCCGGGAGCTGACCGACGCCGGGTTCCAGGTGCTTCGGCACGTCCCGGTGCCGCGGGGACTGCACCTGTCGCGCACGCTGGTGGTGGCGCGCCGGCCGTGAGGTGCCGTGTGAGGTGGGCGGTGCCGTCCGACATAGACTGGAGGACGGCGGACGAGTCGGTCGGGCGGCCGCGGTGGTGGGGTGTTCCCACCGCACCACCGAGGAAAGTCCGGACTCCACAGGGCACGGTGGTTGCTAACGGCAACCCGGGGCGACCCGCGGGACAGTGCCACAGAAAGCAGACCGCCCGGCCCTCCGGGGCCGGGTAAGGGTGAAAGGGTGGTGTAAGAGACCACCAGCACCCCGGGTGACCGGGGTGGCTCGGTAAACCCCACCGGGAGCAAGGCCAAGAGGGCACCATGGTGCCTGCGCAGGCGTTCGAGGGTGGCCCGCCCGATGCCTGCGGGTAGGCCGCTTGAGCCTGTCGGCGACGGCAGGCCCAGATGGATGGTCGCCGAACGGGACCGCCGCAAGGCGCCCGGGAACAGAATCCGGCTTACAGACCGGCTCGTCCGCCCCGTCCCCACACCTCCGTGGATGCCTCTTCCCACCCTGTGGACACGTGTGGCGACGCGCCGTGAACTCCGATCGCCGAAAAGGGTGCCCTGCGGGCGCCGAAGCCGGTAGCCTCACCGCAGCCCGTCCGAAGATCAACAAAGATGTTGCCCGGAACGGGTCGGTTCGTGCCGTTCGGTAGCGATCTTCATCACATCGGCGCCGTGGGCGGTGCCGTGGGAGGTGGTCCGGCATGCCTCCGTTCGGGGAGGAGAGGCGGGTGCGCGGGCCCGAGCTCGCCTCCGCCCGGGCCGGCCCGGTACGCAGCGTCACCGGAGATCCGCAGGCGGGTGAACTGGCGGGGCAACCGGGAGAAAGCGAGTTGGCTTGTTCTCTGTTCCACGTCCTCCCACGATGATGAGGATGGCCGTACCGGAATCGAGACAGTGTCGAGGTGGCCCCGTGGCTGCACGCAAGGCGCTCGTCCTGCCACAGCGAGTGGACGGCACGTGCTGTACTCGTAGCGGCAACGGATCACGGCCGCCCGGCCGTGGTCCGCGACCCACCGCTCCTCGCACTCGGGGGTAGAGATGACGGCGACGGCCTTGGACACCCTGGCACAGACCACAGGCGAAGGCCTGGGAACCGGGGGGATCCGGCAGTGGATTCTGGACAACCTGGTTCCGTTGCTGCTGCTCACCGTGGCGCTGCTGCTGCTGTGGCTGGGCGGCGGCCGCGGTGACAACGCGGGCGTGATGCGCCGCGTCGGCGGGGTCTTCGTGGCATTGGCGATCATCGGTCTGGCCGTGACCGGTTCCGGGGTCAGCATCGGTACCTGGATCGCCGGCCTGTTCAGCGGGTGATGAGGAGTGCGGATCCGCACCGACGACGAGGTCTACCGGGTCGACGCTGTCTGGCTCGGCCCCCCGAAGGCCACGTTCCCCTGGCGTGCCCGGTACGTGGCCTGGGGCGTCGGGATCGCCGTCTTCTTCCTGGTACTGACGGTGGAGCGGCAGCTCGGCATCAGCTTCGGTTTCTTCTCCACAGCGTGGGCGCTGGTGATCACCATCGTGCTCACCCGGCTCATCTGCTCCCGGATCAGTCACGAACGCCCGCTCGGCGCGGTGTTCGTGATGTGGCTGCGTGAGCTGACCGCCCCGCGGGAGGTCACCTCCGGGCGGGGTGGCGCGGCGAGCGCCGCCCGGATCCGGGTGAACCCGACACGACCCCGCCCCAAGCGGGTCGAGACGCGGCGGCAGCGCCCGCGTCGAGTCCGCAAGAAGGAGGTACGCGGTGTTCCGAAACCGGCGCGGCCGGCGCAGTGGTGAGCGCCGCTCGGCCCGCCAGCACGACCTCGGCGCGGACAAGCGGACGTACAGCCGCCGCGGTCGCCGGCTGGCGGGGGAGCGGTCCATTCCCACCTACACCCCGTCCATCGCGGCACGCAGCATCGACGGCCACCTGCTGCGCACCTCACAGGACGTCTACGCGTGGTACCGGCTGTCGCCGCAGCGCTGGTCGTTCCGCTCGGACTCCCAGCGCCAGGACCTGATCTACGCCATCGCCGGGCAGTACGCCGAGCTGCAGGGGCGGTGGCTACACCTGCGGGTCACCACCCGGCCCTACCCGATCCGGATGTGGGCCGAGGCCCACGTGCACAACGCCATCAACCGGCTGCCCGACGTGCCCGGGGCGTTGTCCTTCGATGACTACATGATCGGCGAGCAGCAGCAGCTGCTCGGCCGGTCCATGGCGGAGAAGGAGGTCTACCTGGGGGTCCAGGTGCAGACCCGCAACGTCATGGACCGCGCCGTGGAGCGGGTCGCACCGCTGCTGCGCAAGGTCTTCCCCGAGGCGGTGGACGCCGAGCTGATGGCCCTGGACTCGGAGGTCGAGCACCTGGACCAGGTGATCGCCGCCTCCGGGCTGGAGGGCCGGCCGGTCACCCCGGAGGAGATGTCCTGGCTGATGCACCGGTCCTGTTCGCTGGGCCTACCCGCGCCACGGAACCTGCCCGCGGTGCCGGGTGCGCCCTGGGAACCCGAGGACCTGGCCTCCTTCACCGACGCCGCCGACTTCTACCAGGAGCCCTACGCCCCCACCGTGGTGGTGCGCGGCCGCACCGGATCCAACGCCGGTGTCCGCCGGCACGTCGCGGTGCTCACCGTCGGGCTGATGCACGGCCTGCAGATCCCCGAGGTCGACGACCCGTGGATGCAGCGCGCCGACCGGTTGCCCGCCCCGGTGGAGTGGTCCGCGCGGATCTACGTGCGGCGGCCCGAGGACGTGGCCGGTGAACTGCAGCGCCAGATGAACAAGGTGCGCTCGCAGGTGCGGCACTACACCGACGAGCACGAGCTGGAACCGCCGCAGTCGCTGGCCCGGCAGGCCGCGCGGGTGCTGGAGATCGACGACGAGATGACCTCCGGTTTCACCGCGTTGGCCACCCGGGTGCGCTCCTGGTGGCGTCTGGCGGTGTCCGGGCCCACCGAGCGGGAGGCACTGCGGCTGGCCCAGCAGCTCCTGGAGCTGTACAAGCCGAAGATCGCCATCGAGCACCCGGAGGCACAGTACGCCCTGGCCCGGGAGTTCATCCCCGGTGAGCCACTGGCCTCCGCCGCCTACATGCGCCGCGGCTCGGTGGTGTGGGCGGCCTCGGCGGTGCCCACCGCCACCGCGGAGGTGGGCGACCGGCGGGGCATCCTGCTCGGCGAGACCTGCACCGCCACCCGGCGCCCGGTGGCGTGGGACCCGTGGATGGCCCAGGAGGTCCGGGACGCCTCCGGTCTGACCGCCATCGTCGCCGGCCTCGGTGGCGGTAAGTCGTTCCTGGGCGGCGGCATCGTCTACAAGACCCTGCGCTCGGGTGCCTACTGGACCGTGCTGGACCCCTCCGGTCCGCTGGCCCGGCTCTGCGAGCTGCCCGAGCTGCGCCCGTTCGCGCGGCCGATCAACCTGCTCAACGCCCAGCCGGGCATCCTCAACCCCTACCGGGTGGTGGCCGAGCCGCAGTTGGAGCACTTCCTGGACGAGGACGAACCGGAGCGGGCCTGGCGTCGGGAGCGGGCGTTGGCCGCCGCCACCCGCCGTCGGCTGGTGCTGGACGTGCTGACCGGTGTGCTGCCCTACGAGGTGGCGCGGATGCCGCAGACCCGGATCGTGCTGCTCCGCGCGGTGCGTGCGGTGGGCGGGCGGCAGGACGCCCACCCCGGCATGGTGATCGACGCCCTGCGCCGCGACGCCACCGAGAACCACGAGCACGCGGTCGTGGTCGCCGACTTCCTCGACGAGATGCGGGAACGGCTGTCGCTGCTCATCCCGGAGCGCGACGCCGACCCGTACGCCGAGCAGCGGGACGACCGGCTCACCGTGCTCACCATGGCCGGGCTCACCCTGCCCAAGGACGGGGTGGGACGCGAGCACTGGACCGACGCCGAGGCCCTGGGCGTGGAGCTGCTCAACCTGGCCGCCTGGCTCACCCAGCGGTCGATCTACGAGCGGCCCAAGGACCTGCGCAAGGGTGTCTGGATCGACGAGGCGTTCTTCCTGTCCGAGGTGCCCACGGGCCGGGTGCTGATGAACCGCTTCGCCCGTGACTCCCGGAAGTGGAACGTCCGGGTGCTGCTGTCCTCGCAGATCCCGGCGGACTTCCTGAAGATCCAGGGCTTCGTGGCCCTGCTCGACTCGGTGTTCGTCGGTCGACTGGACGACGAGCAGGCCCAGGCCGACGCCCTGCGGCTGCTGAAGGTGCCGGTGGGTGCCGGGTACGAGCAGGTGGTGGCCAGCCTGGGTCGCCGCCCCGGCGGACTGCGCAACGCCACCGACCGGGACCGCTCGCCGCGGCAGTTCATCTTCGCCGACGGCGCGGGCGGGGTGGAGCGGATCCGCATCGACTTCGGCGGGCCGCACCTGACGCACCTGCGGGAGGCACTGGACACCACACCCGACGCCCAGCGGGACGGCGCCCCGGCCGGCGAGCTGGCACCGGCTATCCCCCGGGTACCGGAGCTGGACGCCGAGCCCCGGCCCGCACCCCCCGAGCCGCGCGGCCGGGAGAACGGGGTCGCCCCGACCGCCGGCGCGGTCGACGACACGGACGACCTCGAGGAGTTCGACGAGTTCGACCTGGAACCCGCCCTGGAGGCCGAGCTCCAGGCGGCCAGGGCGGGTCACGGTCGACGGAGCGGTGAACGGGACACCGCAGGTCACGGGCGGTCGGCGGACGAGCGGACGGGCCGGGACGGGGCGGTATGACGGTGCTGCTGGTGGTGGCGGTCGCCGCCGTGGTGCTCGGTGTGACCTGGCGTCGACACACACGGTCACGACGCGGGTACGCGGCGCGTTCGGGGCGGCGGTCGGCGTTGGCGTTGGTCGTCGCGCTGCTCGGGGCCCAGGCCGTGGTCGGCGCCCCCGCCTGGGCCCAGAGCTGCAAGGAGGCACCCAACCCGGAGCGGCCCGGTTCCGGGTTGGTAGGCGTGCTCGACCCCGCCCCACTGGGCACCGGCCAACCCGGCAGCGTCTACGACGAGGTCGGCTACGCGGGACTGGTGTGGCACACCTACGACCTGGGCTGTGGCCCGGACGCCGCCCGCAACCCCAACGCGGTCATCGACACCTGGGTCGGCAACGAGCTGTTCAACGTGGGCAAGGTGCTCGTCGCCGCCACCAACGGCCTGCACTACCTGCTGCTGTCCGGCGACGTGATGAAGCCGCTGGACGACCTGGTCATGACCGGGACGATCGCGCTGTACAACAGCGTGTACGCCCCCTGGTTCGGCCTGGTGGCCCTGCTGCTGGCCGTGGTGCTGTTCCGGCACATCTGGCGCGGCGACCTGGCCACGATCAGCAAACGCAGCATGTGGGCGCTGGGTGGTATCTGGCTGGCCTCCGCCACCTACCTCACCCCGCTGATCTACACCCACGCCCTCGACGAGATCCTGATCACCGGTACCTCGCAGGTGCAGGCCGGGTTCCTGCAGGAGGTGGGGATCGACGAGCGCAACGCGCTGCCCACCGTGCTGCACGACCAGGTCGTCTACTCCAACTGGTTGCGCGGGGAGTTCGGCACCCCGGACTCGCCGCAGGCCCAGCAGCTCGGCCGCGACCTGGTGCGGGCCCAGGCCTGGACCAAGCAGGAGGTGGCCGCTGGGCTCGACGGCGGCTCACCGGACGCCAAGAAGGAGGCGTTCCACAACCTGGCCACCCAGATGGGCAGCGCCTACGGCTACTTCCAGGGCGTGGACGGCAGCCGGATGGGCGCCGGGCTGCTGGCCCTGCTGCAGGGGCTCGCCTACGCCCTGTTCCAACTGATGGCCAAGGTCGCCATCCTGCTGGCCCAGGTGCTGCTGCGGGTGCTGATCCTGGCGGGCCCGGTGATCGGTCTGGTCGCGATCATCTACCACGACGTGCTGCGTGCCGTCGGACGCGCGGTGGGTGCGGCCCTGCTCAACGTGATCGTGCTGGCCGCGCTGGCCGGTATGCACACCCTGGTGCTGACCTGGATCTTCAGCCCGGCCCGCGGGTTCTCCCTGCTCACTCAGATGCTGCTGGCCGGCATGGTCACGGTGGTGTTCTTCCTGGTGGGCAAGCCGATCCGCCGGATGTGGCAGATGGTCGAGCTGGGCGTCGGCGTGGTGGGCAGCGCGGTGCCCTCCGCCGGCCCGGGCCTGCTGGGGCGGCTGCGCCGCAAGCAGGGGCCGACGCCGCAGGAGCAGTTCTGGGCGCAGGTCCGCGAGATGGACCCGGACGAGATGGTGGTCCCGCAGCGGAGCCGCCGGCGGGACCGGCCGGAGGCGTCCCAGCCCGTGGTGGTGCAGGCCGAGCGGCTGGACGGCCGTCCCGCCGCCGAGGCCCTGCCCCCGGGAACCAGGGACGGGGGCAGATACGCCCGGTTGGCGGCTGACTCGCCACCGGTGCGCAGTCGCATGATCGACACTCCCACCGTGGTCGACCACAGCTGGGATCGCCGTGGAGAGGACGCCGTGGTGGTGCCCTCCCGGCTCAACGGCACCCGCAACGCGACCGGATCCGCCACGTCCGAGCCGCGACGCGCCGAGATGGAAGTGGTGGCCGGACGTCCGGTGTGGGTGGTGTACCGGCCGTCGCGGGGCATGGAGTTCCGTGACGGCGAGGTGAACTGAGGGGGTAGGGGTCCGTGCCGATCCGTACGAACCGCGGTCGGGCCGCGGTCTACCGCAAGCTGTGGGGATGGCCCCTGCGCTCGCCGCGACACCTGGCGGCGACGGTGGTCGGCCTCGTGGTGCTGGCCACCGGTATCGGGCTGATGCTGCCCCATCTCGGTCTGCCCGCGGGGGCGCAGGACGGTGGGGCCGCCCAGCCGGTCGGGACCACGACCCAGCCGTTACCGCAGGCGGCGCAGCCCGGTGTGCCGACGTTCACCACGGCGCCGCGTGCCCCGCGGCAGGAGACGTCCGTGTCCCTGCCCACCCCGCCGCCGGCCGCCCCGGCCCCCGAGGCGCTCCAGGTGGCCCGACAGTGGGGCCAGGCCTGGGTCACGCACCCGGAGGACATGACCGCCGAGCAGTGGCTGCAGCAGCTCGCGCCCTTCACCACCGACGAGTACCTGGTCGTGATGCGCACGGTGGACCCGCGCAACGTCCCGGCCACCCAGCTGGTCGGTGAGGTCAGGGCGGTCAGCGCGACCACCCGCTCGGTGCAGGTCGACCTGCCCACCGACGCGGGCACGGTGCGACTGCTGGTGATCAAGGGTCCCGACGGGTGGCGGGTCGCCGGCCACGAGCTGGTGGAGTGACCATGCGGCGGCTCGGGATCATCGGCGCGGTCGTCGGTGCCGCACTGGTCACGGCACTGGTCTTGATGGTCGGGCTGTTCACCGTCGTCGGCGGGAGCGAGAACGACCCCCGACTGGCCGCCTACGGCGTGTGCGACGCCATGATCGGCGCCTGGCCGGAGGGCGGGACGGACCAGGCCCGACGCGACGCGAGCCAACTCGGCCCCGAGTCCCGGCAGATCGTCGCGATGATCATCACCATCGGCAAGGAGCGGGGGCTGCCGCCCAAGGCGTGGCAGATCGCCATCCAGGCCGGCCGGCAGGAGTCGGGGCTGCGCAACCTGACCTACGGTGACCGGGACTCGGTCGGCATCTTCCAGATCCGTGCCATGCACGGCAGTCTGGAGCAGCGGCTGGACATCGTCTGGCAGATCAACTGGTTCTACGACACCCTGCTGCGGGTCCCGGGCTGGGAGCGCATGCGCCCCGGTGACGCGGCCCAGGCGGTGGAGCGCTCGGCCTACCCCCTGAAGTACCACCGCTGGGAGGCGATGGCCGCCCTGCTGGTCGCCGAGATCGGTGGGGTGGACGACCCCACCGGTTGCTCCGTCGCCCCCGCCCCCACGGAGGCCGCCCAGCGCGCCGTGGAGTTCGCGCTCAGCCAGCTCGGCAAGCCCTACGTGTGGGGCGCGACGGGTCCGGACGCCTACGACTGCTCGGGTCTGGTGCAGACCGCCTACTACCACGCCGGGGTGCAGCTGCCCCGGGTGTCCTGGCAGCAGTGGCGGTCCGGTGCCTACGTCCCGCTGGACCAGGCCCAGCCCGGGGATCTGGTGTTCTACTCCGATCCCGACCACCCGAACCCGGACGGCATCCACCACGTCGGCATGTACCTGGGGAACGGGCAGATGGTCGAGGCCCCCTACCGGGGGGAGCCGGTACGCATCTCCCCGATCGACCGGTGGCCCGGTCTGATGCCCTACGCGGTGCGACCCGGCGTGTGAAAACCGGATCATACGGCGAATCATCGGCCGGACCTGGTATTCACCAGCATCAGGACGGGACATCAGGGGAGGACCACCGGATGTTCAGCGACACGCCGATCCCGAGACACTCCGGGCCCCCGGCTTCCAACACCCCGCTGCGTGACTACCTGACCGGGACACGGCCGGGCGTGGACGACGGGTACGTGGTGCTGCCGCGTTCCCTGGTGGAGTCCATGCCGTTGCCCTGGCAGCAGCACATGGTGCACCTGCTCGCCGAGTTCCACCAGGCCTACGGTCACCTGACCTGGCCGGTGTACCGGGTGGTGCCCTCCCGGTACGAGCGGCTGGTGGACCTGGACGAGGACCAGCTCGCCGAGGTGGGCTGTCTGGTGGAGATCGACGGCGACGGGGAGCTGGTGTACCGGGAGCGTAACGGCACCCGCATCCCCAACCCCGAGGAGCGGTGGGTGCTGGTCTCCTGTCTGGATCCCATTCCCCGGCGCCAGGACGACGGGTACGTGCCCCCGGCGCCGCCCGCCCCCCAGTGGTGATCGCGGCGCCGGTCCGCTCCCGACCCTGAGCGGTGGCGTGGCTCCGCACATCGCACCGTCACCGGTGCGACGGCGTGACAGGCGTCGCAAGACGTGTCACGCTCGGTACGTGGTGGATCCGAACGGCTGGTACTACTGCCTCCGGCACCGGGACGTCGAACGCGGCGCCGGATGCCGGGCACTGGACCGCATGGGGCCGTACCCGGACGAGGCGACCGCCGCCCGCGCGCTGGAGATCGCCCGGGAACGCACCGCGGCGGCCGACGAGGCTGATCGCGCCTGGCGCGACGAGGACGACTGATCCCGGTATGAGCGGCGTGGCCGGCGGAGTCGGGGAGGACGGGAGCGGCGGGGCCCCGGTACCCGCCGGTGCGCTTCCGGGCCGGCCCGGCGGGATGCCGGCGGCCGACCTGGGTGTGCCCGCACGGCTGCTGCACACCGGTCCCTCGCTGGACTTCGCCGCGATCCGCGCCGAGTTCGCCCTGCCGGCCGCGTTCCCACCCGCGGTGCTGGCCGAGGCGGAGGAGGCGGCCACCACCCCGTTCGACCGGGGAGCCCGGGAGGACGTCACCGACCTGCCCCTGGTGACCATCGACCCACCGGGTGCCCGGGACCTGGACCAGGCGCTGTGCATCCAGACCCGGCCCGAGGGGTTCCGGGTCCACTACGCCATCGCCGACCTGGGGGCCTTCGTCCGCCCCGGAGGCGCCGTCGACCGCGAGGCCCGCCGCCGGGGCCAGACCCTCTACCTGCCGGACGGCAACGTCCCCCTGCATCCCCCGGTGCTCTCCGAGGGGGCGGCCAGTCTGCTGCCGGGCCGGGTCCGACCGGCCGTGTTGTGGTCGATCGACCTGGACCGGGACGGGGAACCCGACCTGGACCGTGTGCGGGTGCGGCGGGCCCTGGTGCGATCGGTGGCTCGCCTGGACTACGCCTCGGTGGGCGCGGCACTGGACGCCGGCTGCGCGCACCCCTCGGTGGCCGCGCTGCCCGCGGTCGGGCGGTTGCGTCGGAAGCGGGCGTTGCGGCGGGGTGCCATCGAACTGGATCTCCCCGAGCAGGAGATCCGCCCTGACGGGGACGGTCGGTGGCGCCTGGCCACGCGGCCCCGGCCGGACGTGGAGACGTGGAACGCGGAGATCTCCCTGCTCACCGGGATGGTCGCCGCCCAGGTCATGCTGCGTGGCGGGGTGGGGGTGCTGCGCACCGTGCCCGAACCGGACGAGCGGCTGGTGACCGACCTGCGGCACGCGGCGGCCGCCCTGGGAGTGCCTTGGCCCGAGGGCGCCGGCCCCGCCGAGGTGCTGGCTGGCCTGGATGCCACCCGGCCCGAGGTGATGGCGTTGTACGCGGACGCCACCCGGTTGCTGCGTGGGGCCGGTTACACCGCCTTCGACGGCGCGATGCCGGAGGTGGTGGCCCATGCCGGGGTGGGTGCACCGTATGCGCACGTCACCGCCCCACTGCGTCGGCTGGTCGACCGCTTCGCCACCGAGGTGTGTCTGGCGGTGGTCGCCGGGGTCGAGGTGCCCGGGTGGGTGCGGGAGGCCCTGCCGGACGTGCCGGGGTGGATGGAGAGCTCGGACCGCCTGGCCGCGCAGGTGGAACGGGCGTGCCTGGACCAGGTGGCGGCCTGGGTGCTCGCCGACCGGGTGGGCCAGGAGTTCGACGCGGTGGTGCTCCGGACCGGCAGCCGCTCCGGCAGCCGTTCCGGGGACCCCGTCACCGGCGCCGCCGGTCGTGACGGGTCCGGGAACGGCACGTCCGGGCAGGTGGGCAGCAACGGCAACGGCAGCGGCACCGGCAACGGGGGCACCAACGGCGGGACGATCTTCGTGTTGGACCCGCCGGTGATGGGCCGTTGTCGCGGCGGGGACCTGTCCGAGGGGGAGCGGGTCCGGGTACGGCTGGTCGAGGTGAACCCCGGACGACGGCGGGTGGAGTTCGCACGGGTGTGATGCCTCTCTCCTCGTGAGCCCCTCGAAGGCGGTGGCGACGGTCGCGCAGGACGGCGACCATGACCATGGCCGCTGAATCGGAAGGGGGAGCCGCGAGGTGAGCGAGGTTCGGGATCTGGTGGTCGGTGTGGTGGGGGGAACCGGTGCGCAGGGCCGGGGCCTCGCCTACCGCTGGGCACGGGCCGGGCTGACGGTGGTGATCGGCTCCCGGGACGCCGACCGCGCGGAGGCCGCGGCGGCCGAACTGTCCCGGATCAGCGGGTCGGACCGGGTGACCGGCGCGGACAACCGGACTTGCGCCGAGCGGTCCGACGTCGTGCTGGTCGCCGTGCCGTGGGAGGCGCACGCGGTCACGTTGCAGCCACTGCGCCCCGCCCTGGCCAACAAGATCGTCATCGACTGCGTCAACCCGCTCGGTTTCGACAAGCAGGGCCCCTACGCCCTGCCGGTTCCCGAGGGCAGCGCCGCCCAGCAGGCCGCCACGCTGCTGCCCGAGTCCCGGGTGACCGCCGCGTTCCACCACGTCTCGGCCGTGCTGCTGGCCGACCCCGCGGTGGAGAAACTGGACACCGACGTGCTGGTCCTCGGGGACGACCGGGAGGCCACCGACATGGTGCGCGGACTGGTCGACGTGATCCCCGGCATGCGCGGGGTCTACGGTGGTCGGCTGCGCAACGCCGGCCAGGTGGAGGCGTTCACCGCCAACCTCATCGCGATCAACCGGCGCTACCGGGCGCATGCCGGGGTGCGGATCACCGACGTGTGAGGTACGACGGGGGTGTGACGAGGGAACTCCGGCTGCCGGACGAGTTCGGCGAGGAGGAACGTCGGCTCGCGCAGCAGGTGCTCCGGGGGCGAACGGTCGTGGTGAACGTGCGCCGGTCCGGGCCGCACCGCCGTCTCGTGCCCTGGCTCGTCGAGCACGACCTGATCACCTACGTGGGGCGGGGCAGCCCGCGGCACTCCTGGCCGGCCTCCGACTTCGCGAACCCGTTCGTCCGCGAGGCCCGCCACGACCGGATCGCCATGGTTCGCCACTACCGGGAATGGTTGAGGGACCAACCGGAACTGCTGCGCCGGATCCGGGAGGGTGAACTGACCGGGCGGGCGTTGGGATGCTGGTGCGCCCCGGAACCCTGCCACGCCGACGTGCTGGCCGAGCTGGCGGAGGAGGCCCGATGACCCTCCGGGACGTCCTGCAGGACGACCTGGGTGCATCCGTCCCCCTGACCGGTACCCCCACCCGGGTGGTCTCCCTGGTGCCCTCGTTGACCGAGGCGGTGGCGGCCACCGTCCCCGGGGTGCTGGTGGGAGCCACCGACTACTGCACCCACCCGGAGAACCTGCAGGTGACCCGGGTCGGTGGGTCCAAGTACCCCCGGGTGGCCGACGTGCTGGGGCTGCGACCCGACCTGGTGCTGGCCAACGTCGAGGAGAACCGGCCCGGGGACGTGGCCGAGCTGCGTGCCGCCGGAATCCCGGTGTGGGTGACCGCGGCACCGGCCACCGTGCCGGACGCCCTGGCCTCGCTGCGCCGGCTGTTCACCGGCGCCTTCGACACGGCGGTGCCGGACTGGCTGGTGGCAGCCGAGCAGGAGTGGGCGGACGTGCCGCCGGTGCGGGTGGTGGCGGTGGTCCCGGTGTGGCGACGCCCGTGGGTGGTGCTGGGCCGGGACACCTTCGCCGGGGACGTGCTGCGCCGTCTCGGGGTGGGGAACGCCTACACCGAGCACGCCGAGCGGTACCCGCGTCCCTCGCTGGACGAGCTGCGGGCCGTGTTGGCCTCGGGCCGGGCCGATCTGTTGGTGCTGCCGGACGAGCCGTACGCCTTCACCCCGCACGACGGTCCGGAGGCCTTCCCCGGTGTGCGGTGCGCGTTCGTCTCCGGCCGCCACCTCACCTGGTACGGCCCGTCCCTGGCCGAGGCCCGTGCCGTGCTCACCGCCGCCCTGCCCTGATCCGGTGCCGATGTCCTGATCCGCTGCCGGACGCGGGCGGTTGCGCCATGCTGAGGGCCGGGTAACCGGACGGGCAGAGTCGGCTCGCGGTGGTGGGTGGGCCGCGTCGTCGGAGGGGAGGGACGGGTGCTCCAGATCGGTGCCGTGACCTGGGCCGGGACGGTCGCACTGATCGTCGTGCTGTTGGCGCTGGATCTGATCGCGGCGTGGCGCCCGCACCGGGTGGGATTCGGTGAGGCGACCGCGTGGTCGGTGTTCTACGTCGTGGCGGCCCTGGTCTTCGGTGCCTGGTTCACCCTGCGGTACGGCGGTGACCTCGGCCTGCAGTACTTCGTCGGCTACCTCGTCGAGAAGAGCCTGTCGGTGGACAACCTCTTCGTCTTCGTCATCATCATGACGACGTTCGCCGTGCCGACGGAGCAGCAGCACAAGGTACTGACGTTCGGCATCGTGCTGGCGCTGATCATGCGGGTGATCTTCATCCTGCTGGGCGCGGCCCTGCTGTCGCTGTTCTCCTTCATGTTCCTGATCTTCGGGCTGCTGCTGATCTACACGGCCGTACAGCTCTTCCGGCACCGGGACGAGGACCCGGACATCGAGAGCAACGCCGCGGTCCGGGCCGCCCGCCGCCTGCTGCCCGTGACGGACGGCTACGTGGGCAGCCGGATGCTGACCCGGGTCGACGGTCGGCTGATGGTGACCCCGCTGGTGATCGTGCTCATCGCCATCGGCAGCGTCGATCTGCTGTTCGCCCTCGACTCGATCCCCGCGGTGTTCGGGGTGACCCAGGAGCCCTACATCGTCTTCGTGGCCAACGCCTTCGCGCTGCTCGGCCTGCGGGCCTTGTTCTTCCTGGTCAAGGGTCTGCTCGACCGCCTGGTGTACCTGTCGACGGGGCTCTCCCTCATCCTCGCCTTCATCGGGGTCAAGCTGGTTCTGCACTGGGCGCACGCCGACCTGAGCCCACGGGTCCCGGAGATTCCCATCCTGGTGAGTCTGGGAGTGATCGTGGTCGTCCTGACCGTCGTCACGGTGGCCAGCCTGATCAAGACCCGGCACGACCCGACGGCGAAGGCGCACCCCGGCTCGCTGCGGGCCACCCGCGCCCCCCGTTCGGTGGAGACCGCCGAGCACGACGAGTCCTGAACGGACCCCGGCCGGGACATCGTGGAGAACACCGAACCGCGGCGCCGGAGCGTTCGGGCACCGGCCGGGGAGTCCGGGGAGGCTAGGCGCGGAACCTGTCGGTGGCCTCGACGAGGTGGTGCAGGATGCCCGGCTCGTCGAACGCGTGCCCGGCGTCGTCCACGATCACCAGTTCCGAGCCCGGCCACGCCTGGTGCAGCTCCCAGGCGGTGGCGGGTGGGGTCGCCACGTCGTAACGGCCCTGCACGATCACCCCGGGGATACCGGCCAGCTTGTGCGCGTCCCGCAGGAGCTGCCCCTCCTCCAACCAGCCGCGGTGCACGAAGTAGTGGTTCTCGATCCGGGCGAACGCCACCGCGTAGTCCGGCTCGGCGAAGTCCGCCACCAGCTCCGGCGAGGGCCGGAGGGTGACGGTGGCCGCCTCCCAGGTGCTCCACGCCACCGCCGCCGGCACCCGGATCTGCGGATCGGGGTGGTTGAGCAGCCGGTGGTAGGCGGTGATCAGGTCGTCCCGCTCGTCCTCGGGCACCGGGGCGAGGAACTCCGCCCACTTCTCCGGAAAGAGCATGCCGGCCGGGCCCTGGTAGTACCACTCCAGTTCCCGTCGGCGCAGGGTGAAGATCCCACGCAGCACCAGCTCGGTCACCCGCTCGGGGTGGGTCTCGGCGTAGGCCAGGGCGAGCGTGCTGCCCCACGAGCCGCCGAACACCTGCCAGCGCTCCACTCCCAGGTGCTCGCGCAGCCGCTCCAGGTCCGCCACCAGGTGCCAGGTGGTGTTGGTGCCCAGGTCCACCGCCGGGTCGCTGACGTGCGGGGTGCTGCGCCCGCAACCCCGCTGGTCCAGCAGGACGATCCGGTAGGCGGCGGGGTCGAACAGGCGGCGGTGCCTGGGCGTGCAGCCACCACCGGGGCCGCCGTGCAGGAACACCACGGGTTTGCCGTCCGGGTTGCCGCAGGTCTCCCAGTAGACGAGCTGACCGTCCCCGACGTCCAGGTGTCCGGAGTCGTACGGCTCGATCTCGGGGTAGAGCGTGCGCACGGGGCCTCCCGGAGGGTGATGGGCGAGGAGGTGGGCGTCCCGGCCGCCCACCGGCAGGGTAGGGCGGCCGGGACCGGGACGCGGTGCGGGGTGGTCACCCGGTCAGGGCGTCCCGGGCCAGCAGGGCGACGTGCAGCGAGGTTCGGGACTCGGGGTCGTCCAGGTCCACGCCGAGCAACCGCTCGAGCCGTTCCAGTCGGGCGTACAACGCGGGACGGGACAGGTGCAGCCGACGGGCCGTCAGCAGTTTGTTGCCCCCGCTGTCCAGCAGTGTGGACAGCACGTGCAACAGCTCCTTCCGCTCCGGCTCCGGCCGCCACAACAGCGGCGCCAGCTCGCGCTCGACGAAGGTCTGCAGCCGGGGGTCCTCGCGCAGCAGGTGCATCAGGGCACGGAGCCGCAGATCCGACAGCCGGTGGTAGCGCCGGTCCCCGACGTGCGGCAGGTGGGAGATCACCTCGGCCACGTGCTGGGCCTCCTGCAACGAGCGCTGGGCCTCGGTCACGCTGTCCACCACCGACCCGGCCGCGATCACCACCGGCACCGGATCGTCCTCCGGGGCGACGTGGACGGTGCGGACCGCATCGGTCAGGGTGTCCAGCACCCGCCACTCGTCCTGGTCCCGGCGCACGGCCAACAGCGCCCCCACCCCGGCGTCCGGGCCGCCCAGCGGGCCGACCAGTGCGGGGACCGTGGCGGCACGGGCCGCCGCGGCGAACTGCTCGGCCAGGTTGCGCAGCACGGCCAGGGACGCGATGCCGTCGGTCCCGGACATCCGGGGACGAAGCACCACCCCGAGCAGGCGCCGGCTGCGCAGCGGCACCCCGAGTGTCCTGGCCCGGGCCGCCACCTCCCCGGCGGAGCGGGCCCCGTGGCGCAGCAGGTCGGCGAGCAGGTCGCGGTGTGCCTGGCGTTCCAGGCTCTCCCGGTCCCGGTCGAGCAGGCGGATCAGGGCCAGGGTGGTCGCCGCCCGCTCGGCCAGCATGAACAGCCAGGCCTCCGGTGGCGGATCACCCGGTGCCCCGCACACCAGGACCAGTCGGCCCCAGTCCTCCCCGCGGGCGCCGACCACGGTGGTCAGCAGACCGGTCTCCGGGTCGTGGGTGGTGCGCCGTCCGGCTGTGGTCGCCCGGTGGGAGCGGGCCTCCCAGCCCTCCAGCAGTTCGGTGGGGTCGGCGCCGGCCGCGTCGAAGGCGAGTACCCGGTGCGCCAGGTCCTCCAGCACGACGGGGCACCTGGCCATGCCGGCGACCTCACGGACCACCGTGACCGGTTCGGCGCCCTCCACCGACAGCGCGGTGAACACCTCGTGTATCTGCTCGGAACGGCGCAGCTCGGAGAGCTGCGCGTCCACGATCCTCTCGTGCACCGCCTCGGTGATCTGTACGAACGGGGTCTCGCGGTGCAGCACCACCAACGGCAGCTCGTGGTGGTCCGCTGCCTGCACCAGCGCGTCCGGCGGGGTGTGCACGTAGCGTCGGCCCAGTTCGATCACCAGCCCGACGACGCCGACCCCGGCCAGGTCGGCGACGTACCGCGTCAGGCCGGTGGGCTCCTCGGGCAGGGCGATACCGGTGGTGAGCACCAGTTCGCCTCCGCGCAGCATGGATGCGATGTCGGGCACTTCGCTGACATGGACCCAGCGCACCGGACGGGTCAGGCCGGCGGTGCCCGCGATCACCTTGGGCACGCCACGCCGGACCACGTCCATGTCCAGGACGTCGGCGACGGTGGGCAACACGATCGAACACTCCGGATCGGTACTGACACTCTGTCAGGTAAATCCGCTGCAATTCTGGCACTTTGCCGCTACTGCGGCCGGTTGTGATCACCGACAATGACGGTCTCGACCGTCCTCGTGGCAGCCGTTCCTGAGCGGGAAGGACCACCGACATGGCCAGGCACGACGATCTGCTGGCCCGCCACCGGCGGGTCATGCCCAGCTGGATGCCCCTGTACTACGAGCGGCCCATCGCACTGGACGACGGCTCCGGTCGGCACGTGGTGGACGCCGAGGGAAACCGCTATCTGGACTTCTTCGGCGGCGTGCTGACCACGATGATCGGTTACAACGTACCCGAGATCGTCGAGGCGGTCCGCGAGCAGGCCGGCCGTATGGTGCACACCTCGACGCTGTACCTCATCGAACAGCAGATCGAGCTGGCCGAACGGATCGCCGAACTGTCCGGCATCCCCGACGCCAAGGTGTTCTTCACCAACTCCGGCACCGAGGCCAACGAGGCGGCGCTGCTCCTGGCCACCGCGTACCGGCGGAGCAACCAGGTGCTGGCCATGCGCAACAGCTACCACGGCCGGTCCTATGCGGCCATGGGTGTCACCGGCAACCGGGCCTGGTCGCCGTCGGGTCTCAGCCCACTCCAGGTCTCCTACCTGCACGGCACGGATCGCGAGCGCTTCCCCCACCTGTCGGACGCCGAGTTCGTCGACTTCTGTGTGGAGGACCTGCGGCAGGTGCTGGCCACGGCGACCTCCGGTGACGTCGCCTGCCTGATCGCGGAGCCGATCCAGGGGGTCGGCGGGTTCACCGCGCCGCCGGACGGGCTCTACCGCGCCCTGCACGAGGTGCTCGCCGAGTACGGCATCCTGTTCGTCGCCGACGAGGTGCAGACCGGCTGGGGACGCACCGGCGACCACTACTGGGGCATCCAGGCGCACGGGGTGGTCCCCGACGCGATGACCTTCGCCAAGGGGCTGGGCAACGGCCTGGCCATCGGTGGTGTGGTGGCCCGTGCCGAGCTGATGGACTGCCTGACCGCGATCTCCTTCTCCACCTTCGGCGGCAACCCGCTGGCCACCCGCGCCGCGTTGGCGGTGCTGGACTACGTGCGTGACCACGACCTGCAGGACAACGCCCGCCGGATGGGCCGCCTGCTGCGGGAGGGCCTGGAGCTGCTGCGTGACAAGTACTCGGTGGTCCGCGCGGTGCGGGGTCGGGGCCTGATGCTCGGACTGGAGCTGGCCGATCCGGAGACGGCGACCAAGGTGCTGGAGGAGACCAGGGCCCGGGGCCTGTTGGTCGGCAAGGGCGGGCTCGTGCCCAGGACGCTGCGGATCGCGCCCCCGCTGACCGTCACCGAGGAGGAGGTCCGGGAGGCCCTGGCCGTCCTCGGCGACGCGATCAAGGTGGTGAGCGTCGCCGCCTAGGCCCGGCCGGATCCACCGGTCAGTCGGCTGCGTGACACCCGGAAGGGGCATACGGTCGGGGTATGGGCACCGCTCAGTTCAGCCGTGAAACCTCCGGCCGCGGCGAGTTCGTCCGTCAGCCCAACCGGTTCACCGATCGGATCACCGCCGACGGGTCGTCCGGCTGGCCGGTGGAGCCGGGGCGCTACCGGCTCGTCGTGTCCCTGGCCTGCCCCTGGGCCCACCGGTCGATCATCGTGCGCCGCCTGCTCGGCCTGGAGGACGTGCTCTCCCTGGCCGTGGTCGACCCGATCCGTGACGAGCGGGGGTGGCGGTTCGGCCTCGACCCCGGCGGGCGGGACCCGGTGCTGGGCATCGAGTTCCTCTCCGAGGCGTACCTGCGGACCGACCCGGACTACCAGGGGCGGGTGACCGTCCCGGCCATCGTGGACACCCGCACCGGCCGGGTGGTCACCAACGACTACCCGCAGATCACCCTGGACCTGTCCACCGAGTGGCGGACGCTGCACCGCCCGGGCGCACCCGACCTGTACCCCGAGCACCTGCGCGCGGAGATCGACGCGATCAACGCCGAGGTGTTCCGCGACGTCAACAACGGCGTCTACCGGTGCGGGTTCGCCACCACCCAGGAGGCGTACGAGGAGGCGTTCCACGCCCTGTTCGACCGGTTGGACGCGCTGTCCGACCGGCTCGCCCGGCAGCGGTACCTGGTCGGCGACACCATCACCGAGGCCGACGTGCGCCTGTTTACCACCCTGGTCCGCTTCGACGCCGTCTACCACGGCCACTTCAAGTGCAACCGGCACAAGCTGACCGAGATGCCGGTGCTGTGGGCGTACGCCCGTGACCTGTTCCAGACCCCCGGTTTCGGGGACACCGTCGACTTCGACCACATCAAGCGGCACTACTACGGCACCCACGACAAGCTGAACCCGAGCCGGATCGTGCCGCTGGGCCCCGACCTGTCCGGGTGGTACACGCCGCACGGCCGGGAGAAGCTGGGCGGCCGTCCCTTCGGGGAGGGCACGCCGCCACGACCGCGGTGAGCGCCACGCCGGGGTGGTCCGCCGTGGGACGACGAACGGCACCGGCCGCCACCCGATGATCGTGCCGGGTGGCGGTCGGTGCCGGGAGCCGGCGCGGAACACCGGCGGCGAGAAGGATCAGGTGGCGGGTTCCAGTGCGCCCGCGTGATAGCGGCAAGCCGGGTTCCAGAGCAGGAACGAGGAGATACCGTTCTCCTTGCTGGCCCGGATCTGGGCGATCACCTCGGCGTCCCCGTAGGGATGACCGAGTGAGAAGTCCTGCAGCCAGGGGATGATCTGGGCGCTGGTGCCCTCCACCGCCTTGAGGAAGTCGGGCAGGGAACGCACCACGATGTCGTAGGGCTGTGCGTTCGGGTTGGGCACCCCGTACTCGCCCGGTGCCCAGTGCGAGGGGTAGAGCATCGGGGAGATGTAGTCGGCGTGCCGGGCCATCGCCGGGATGTCCTGGGCGATCTCCTTGGGGCGGGTGGAGGCGATACCGAACACCGAGGCGCCGAGCAGCGCACCGTGCGGCCGGATCGCCTCTCGGGACTCGGCGAGGAACTCGGCGATGCTCTGCTCCGGCGTCTTGCCCTCGGGCAGACCCGGGAAACGCATCCGGGAGAGCGCCCCGTCCGGCCGACGGATGTAGTCGTAGAGGATGTCGTCGAAGCCGAGTTTGGCAGCTTCCACGGCCAGGTCGATGTTGTACTTCCGTACCTCCGGGTCCGCGAAGTTGGTGAACGACGCCTGCCCGTAGCCGCTCCACGGCTGGCCGGCGGTGTTCAGCACCAGCCGGTGCGTCTTCCCCTCCTTCCAGGAGGCGTTGCCCAGGATCGGGTCCCGGAACGCCACGAGCCGGCCGACCACCCGCACCCCCATGCCGTGGAGCTGGTCGATCACCTGGCGGGCGTCGTAGTGGTTCCGGGTCGCGCCGATTTCTCGGGCCAGCGGCACCTCGGAGGGGTAGCCCACCTCGCCGCTCTCGTCCTTGATGTCCAGCTCGACCGTGTCGATCCGGCGTTCCCGGATCATCTGCAGCACGGGCTCGCGCAGCTCAGGACTGGCCCACGCCGCGGCACTCATGTGGACGGCACGCATGCCGGGATGCGCCACACCGATCGTCACGTCCTGCCGCGTGGTGTTGCCGGCCCGGTCGGTGGCCACCACCTGCGCGATCACGGCTCTCGGGTCGATGTGGACACTGAACCGGCCCTCGGCGTCGAGGGGCACCTGCTGGCCCTGCACGGTGACGTGCTCGGCGTCCTTGGCCACCCCGGTCACCGCGACCGGTTCCCGTAGCGACGTGGCACGTACCGGATCGACGACCAGTTCCGGTGGGACGGTGTCCACAGTGAACTTCCGGGTGATCTCGGCGCCGCCGAGGGACATCATCCAGCCGGGCAGGCGTGCGGTGAGTTCGTGGGTCCCGTCGGGCAGGTCGCTCAGGTCGATGTGGAGGCGGCCGTCACGTACCTCGGTCCGGGCCGGCTGACCGTCCACACGCACCTCGACCAGAGGCAGGCGTTCGGGGTCGTCCACGGAGACGGTGAGCGCAAGGTTCCGCATCGCCTGCGCACCGAGCACTCCGGAGTCGTCGACCCCGTTGATGGTGAGTCGCTGCAACAGGCCGGGCACCCCCCAGATGGGAACGGCAACGGCCAGGGCCACCGCGACGGCGGCCAGGAGCACGAGTGCGAGCCGGGGCACTCTTCGGCCGCCGACACGCTCTTCCCCAGTGGTGCGTTCGGACATGGCGGTCCCCCTCCGCCGGATGAACGAAAAATGTGATCAGCCCCACACCGAGGCTAGTGGCCGTTCTTCCTTGCGGCAGAACGAGTTCAGCCTTCCTAGGTACCTCTGATCAGGCGTAATCGATCCGCCGCGAGGTATCCGCGCCACGTGAGCAGAGGAGAGTTCCGGCGGCTCGCCGCCGCTGCAGGGGGTCTGATCATGTGCCTGGCACTGGCCACCGGGTGCGGTGCCGGGGACGTGTCCCTTCCGGTCGGGAACGCCGGAGAGGGGCAGCCGGGCAACGCGTTCCGGCCGCAGCAGGGGGAGATCTCCGCCCTGCCCGTCGATCCGGCGGTGGTGCAGGCCAACGAACTCGGCCTGGTCCCGGTCCTGATGTACCACCGGATCGTCGACCAACCGTCCAGTGTGTACGACCGCACACCCGCCGACTTCCGTGCCGAACTGGAACGGTTGGCCCGGGAGGGTTACGTGCCGGTGCGGGCGAGCGACTACGCCACCGGCCGGATGAACGTGCCGGCCGGCAAGCACCCGGTGGTGCTGACCTTCGACGACAGCTCCACCAGCCAGTTCACCCTGGGCCCGGACGGTCAGCCGGCACCCAACACCGCGGTGGCGATCCTGTTGGAGGTGGCCCGCCAGTACCCCGGTTTCACCCCGACGGCCACCTTCTACGTCAACGCCAGCCCGTTCAACGACGCGGACGGCGCCCGCACCCTGCGCTGGTTGCACGACAACGGTTTCGAGATCGGCAACCACACCTTCGGGCACGCCAACCTGCGGGCGGCCTCGGACCAGCGGGTGCAGGAGGAGATCGTCAAGGCACAGCAGATGATCCAGAACGCGGTGCCGGAGGCGGAGGTGAGGACCCTCGCCCTGCCCTTCGGTATCCACCCCAAGAAGAAGGAGCTCGCCCGGGCCGGCTCGGCCGACGGCGTCTCCTACGAGCACCACGGGGTGATGCTGGTCGGGGCGAACCCGGCGCCGTCCCCCTACGCCACCACCTTCGATCCGCTGAACATCCCACGGATCCGCTCCCAGGGCACCACGGGGGACCAGGCGTTCAGTGGATCCACCGCCTGGTTGGACAAGCTGGCCTCGGGGGAGTTGCCCCGGTACACCTCCGACGGGGACCCGCGGACCATCTCCTTCCCCAAGCGCATGGCCGAGGTCCTGCGGCCCGAGCTCCAGCAGAAGGCCCGGCCGTACTGAAGAACGGGAGAACGTCCCGAGGAGGGCGGGTCGTCCGAGGAGAAGGCGCTGCCGTGCGAACGGGGGTGGCCGCGGCGCACCGGTCGTTCCGGATGCGCCGCGGCCACCCCCGTCACCACAACCCGATGTACACGCGCCGAGCGTGGTACCACCGGGATCAGTGGAAGGCGTGCTCCGGCGCCGGGAACTCCCGGTTCCGCACCTCGGCGGCGAAGGTGGTCGCGGCCTGCGACAGCACCCCGGCCAGGTCCGCGTAGCGCTTGACGAACCGCGGCGTCCGGCCCCGGCGCAACCCGGCCATGTCCTGCCAGACCAGCACCTGGGCGTCGCAGTCCGGCCCGGCACCGATACCCACCGTCGGGATGCGCAGCTCGGCGGTGATCCGCTTGGCCACCTCGGCCGGCACCATCTCGAGCACCACGGCGAACGCACCGGCCTCCTGCAGGGCCAGGGCGTCGGCCAGCAGCTCGTCACCGGCGGCGCCCCGCCCCTGCACCCGGTAGCCACCCAGCACGTGCTCGCTCTGCGGGGTGAAACCGATGTGCGCCATCACCGGCGCGCCGGCGGCCACGATCGCCTCGACGTGCGGAGCGAAGCGGCGGCCACCCTCCAACTTCACCGCGTGCGCACCGCCCTCCTTCAGGAAGCGCACCGCGGTGCCCACCGCCTGCTCCACGGAGATCTCGTAGGAGCCGAAGGGCAGGTCGGCCACGACCAGCGAGCGCCGTACCGACCGGCTGACCGACCGGACCAACGGGATCAGCTCGTCCACCGTGACCGGGACGGTGGTCTCGTACCCGTAGACGTTGTTGGCGGCGGAGTCCCCGACCAGGAGCACCGGGATACCGGCCTCGTCGAAGATCTGGGCCGTGTACATGTCGTAGGCGGTGAGCATCGGCCAGGGCTCACCGCGCTCCTTCAGCTCGCGCAGGTGGTGCACCCGGACCCGCTTGGCCGGGGTGCTCTCGCCGGACCGTCCCGCCCCACTGCCGTAGGGGGCGGCCAGCTCGCCGGACGCGCTTCCACCAGGAACAGCAGTCATCGTTGACCGTCCCTCCCTCGAGGCCCGTCGCCGCGGGTCCCCGGGTCATGCTGGATGGTTGCGGGACGAGCCTGACACGATCGGGGCGCGCCAGCACCGCGGTGCGATGAGCCTCACAGGGTGACGAACACGGCCCGTGCCACCCGGGGCCGCCGGGAGCGCGCCTCCGGGTGAACACGACTCCGGACGGGTGTCCTGCCCGGGTCACCCGGACCGGGCCCCGAACGGTCAGCGAGGATCGTGCTCGCGCCACGCGTTGGTGATGGGCAGCCGCCGGTCCCGGCCGAACGCCTTGAAGGTGATCTTGGTGCCCGGCGGGTACTGCCGGCGCTTGTACTCGGCCCGGTCCACCATGCGCAACACCCGCTCCACCAGTTCGGGCTCGAACCCGGCCGCCACCAGATCGGCGAATCCCCGGTCCTCCTCGACGTAGTCGTCCAGCACGTCATCGAGCAACTCGTACTCCGGCAGCGAGTCGGTGTCGAGCTGACCGGGACGCAGCTCCGCGGACGGCGGCTTGGTGATCGAGTTCTCCGGGATCGGCGGGGTCTCGCCCCGCTTGTCCGCCTCGGCGTTGCGCCAGCGCGCCAGGCGCCAGACCATCGTCTTCGGCACGTCCTTGATCGGGGCGAAACCACCGACCGCGTCGCCGTAGATCGTGGAGTACCCCACGGCCAGCTCGGTCTTGTTGCCGGTGGCCAACACCAGGTGGCCGTGCTGGTTGGACAGGCCCATCAGGGTCACCCCACGGCAGCGGGCCTGCACGTTCTCCTCGGCCAGTCCGGTGAGCCCGAGCTGCTCCACGAACACCCGCACCTGGTCGGTGATCGGCTGCACCTGGAAGTGCAGCCCGGTACGCCGGGCCAGCTCGGCGGCGTCGCTGCGGGAGTGCTCGGAGGAGTAGTGCGACGGCATGGACACCCCGTACACCCGGTCCGCTCCGAGCGCGTCCACCGCGAGCGCGGCGACCACCGCCGAGTCGATACCGCCGGACAGCCCCAGCACCACCGAACGGAAACCGTTCTTGTGCACGTAGTCCCGCAGGCCGGTGACCAGGGCGGCCCACACCTCGGCCTCGTCGGAGAGGGGCTCGACCGGCGGGGGAGCGGGCAGCGGTGGGTAGGCCGGCAGCGGCTCGGTGGAGAGCACCACCCGGTGCACGTCGAAGCCGCCGATCCGCTCCGGTGCGCTGCGTTCACCCCCGGGGAGATCCAGGTCCAGCACCAACAGATGCTCGGTGAACCGTGGCGCCCTGGCCAGCAGCCTCCCCGCGGCGTCGACCACCATCGAGTCGCCGTCGAACACCAACTCGTCCTGGCCACCGACCAGGTTGACGTAGGCCATCGGTACCCCGGCCTGGGCTGCCCGCCGGGCCACCAGCTCGCCCCGCACGTCGTCCTTGTTCCGCTCGTACGGCGAACCGTTGAGGCACAGCAGCAGGTCCAGCCCGGCCTCGCCCAGGGCGGCGACCGGCCCGCCGTCCTGCCAGATGTCCTCGCAGATCACCACACCCAGGTCGAGCCCGTGCAGCCGTACCACCGACAGCTCGTTCCCCGGGACGAAGTAACGGAACTCGTCGAACACCCCGTAGTTGGGCAGGTGGTGCTTGTGGTAGCGGGCCACCACCCGGCCGCCGTGCACGAAGGCGGCGGCGTTGCGTGCGCCCGCCTCGTCCCGGTCCAGGTAGCCGAGCACGACCAGAACGTCACCGCAACCGGCCTCGGCCAACCGTGTCGCCAGGCCCTCCAGGGTCTGCCGGGACGCCAGGGCGAAGGACCGACGCAGCGCCATGTCCTCCACCGGGTACCCGGTGAGCACCATCTCCGGGAACGCCACCACGTGGGCGCCGGCGTCCGCGGCCTTGCGGGTCCACTGCACGACCAGGTCGGCGTTACCGTCCAGATCCCCGACACACGCGTTGACCTGGGCGAGAGCGAGACGCAGTTGCGGCATGTCCTCATCATCCCGCAGAGCGGTCGGGGCGTGTTCACCGCACGTGCGGTGCGCATCGCTGGCACGATCTGAGGGTGCGCACCGCGAGCCGAATCGTCACCGCGGCGGCCACGATCCTGCTGGCAGCCGGTTGCACCGTCCTCACCTCCGGGAACGAGCAGGGCCTGCAGGAGGAGCGGAGGGGACCGGCCGGAGCGGTACCCGCCGGGTTGGAACGGTTCTACGGGCAGACTCTGGCGTGGGGCAGCTGCGAGTCCTACGCCACCACCGGTGAGGACCTCGCAGCATTCCGCGGCGAAGGACTGCAGTGCGCGCGGGTCGAGGTGCCGCTGGACTACGCCGACCCGGGCGGGCGCACCATCAGCCTGGGCCTGTTGCGCCGTCCCGCCGGTGACCCGGAGCGGCGGATCGGAGTGCTGTTGATCAACCCGGGCGGGCCCGGTGCCTCCGGCATGAGCGCGGCGGCCAACCTGGCCTCGGCCGTCGCCGGCAACGAGCTCGGCCAGCGGTTCGACCTGGTGGGGTTCGACCCGCGTGGCATCGGCGCCAGCCAACCCCAGGTGCGGTGCCTGACCGACGAGGAACGGGACGCCGAGCGGCTGGACCTGGACGTGGACACCTCCCCGGAGGGCGTGGCGCAGACCGAGGCGGAGACCCAGGACTACGTCGCCAAGTGCGTCGAGCGCACCGGTGCCGACGTCCTGGCGAACCTGGGCACCCGGGACGTGGCCCGGGACCTGGACGTGCTGCGGTCGGTGCTCGGGGACGAGAAGCTGACCTACCTGGGCTACTCCTACGGCACCCGGCTCGGCACCACCTACGCCGAGATGTTCCCGGACAACGTGCGTGCCC
>DATCJU010000154.1:0-6032 GCA_036562635.1 Pseudonocardiaceae bacterium | reverse complement strand
GCGTGGAGGTAGGTGATCGGGGTCCAGGTGATGCCGGGCCCGCGGTGCCCGGCCAGTTCCCCGGCGATGACGCGGACCAGCGCACCGGCGTCGCTGCTCGCCAGGAGGGCGACGTCCCGGGCGCCGATGTCCTGGTAGCGCGGTGGTGTCCACTTCAGCTCGGCGGGCAGGTTCACCCAGAGCTGGACGCCGTGGAACAGACCGCCCTTGACGACCAGTTCCTCGGTGGGCAGTTCGGAGTGCATCACCCCGGCCCCCGCGGTCATCCACTGGGTGGCGCCGTCGGCGATCACTCCGCCCCCGCCGGTGGAGTCGGCGTGTTCCCAGGCGCCGTCCATGACGTAGGTGACCGTCTCGAAGCCGCGGTGCGGGTGCCAGGGGGCACCCTTGGCCTCGCCGGGGGCGTACTCGACGGCGCCGAGATGGTCCAGCAGCAGGAACGGGTCGGCCATCGACAGCTCGGGGCCGGGGAACGGCCGACGGACCTGGAACCCCTCGCCTTCCAGGTAACGGCGGGCTCGTACGACGCGACGCACCGGCCGCCAGGCCGTGGCCTGCTGCGGCAGTACCGGCAGACGGGGCAGGGTGAGCGTATCCGCGGTGACGGCGGGCATGGTCGACCTCCGACTCCTGGGCGCCGCCGGTCGGCGGCGGTCCACCGTCACCATTGTAGTAAATATTTCAACTATTCGGTCGACTGTGCGCGGTGCTCGGCGATCTGCCGGTGGACCTCCTCCATGTCCAGCTCCCGCGCCTTGCCGATCAGCTCCTCCAACGCCGTCTCGGGCAGCGCGCCGGGCTGGGCGTAGATGACCACCTGGTCACGTACCACCATCAGCGTGGGGATGGAGCGGATGTCGAACGCGGCGGCCAGTTCCTGCTCCTGCTCGGTGTCCACCCTGGCGAACACCAGGTCGGGGTGCCGCTCGGAGGCCCGCTCGTAGACCGGCTCGAACATCTTGCACGGCCCGCACCACTCGGCCCAGAAGTCGATCAGGACGAAATCGTTCTGCCCGACGACCTCGTTGAAGGTGTCCCGGGTCAGCTGCACTGTTGTCATGACGTGGCCAACAGCCGAGGTATCCCGGGCATTCCCCCCGAGCGGACATCCGCAGGACATCCACCGTGCAGCCCGATCACCACGGCCGGGCCCGTCCCCGGTCGACGAACCACCGGGCACGCCCGCCGCGCGGACAGCACCCCGGTGTTCGCAGCCGGCCCCCGGTCGCGCCCCTCGGGAGGGCCGGGAGAAACCCCGGTGGAAATGAGTAGTTCCCCTCATGTGCGTCACCCCCGCCACGGGCCACCCTTGTCCCCGGCGACGCGACCTGGGGACCGCGCGTCGGAGAGAGGGGAAAACGCGCGTGGGAGTCGGTACGTCCCGCGTGGGGATCAGGGGATCGCACGAGGACGTCGCGGTGACCACCCGCCAGCTTCTGGGGGTCTGGTTGGTCGGCGTGGTCGCCGCGACGTCGGGGGTCGGAGTCCGGACCGTGGCCCCGCTGTCAGACACCGCGGCCACCCTGCTGGGACTGCTGTGCACCCTGGGGCTGGCGACCGTCGGGAACCACGTGGTGGGCACCCTCTTCCCCAGCCCCTTCTCCTTCACGGAGGACCGCACCCCACGCCTGCTGTGGGCCCTGGGGGTGGCGGCGGCCGGGACCGCGGGATGGACGTTCGCGGCCGCCCTGGACCGGGTGGCACGGCTGGGGCTGGGCGAGCACGTGGCGCTGTGGTTGCCGCTCAACGGAGTGCCCTTCGTCCTGGCCGCGGGCACACTGCTGCGCATCTGGCACGTGGCGGCGGTGGCGCTGTCGATCACGCTGTCCCTGGCCCTGACGGGGGTACGGACGGCACAGGTACAGGTGCTGGAGGACGAGGCGACCGCGCGACTGGCCGCCTCCGGCACCGACCGGAGCCTGGTGCTCACGGTCGAGGTGCCCGGCTACCGCCGGGTGAGCACCTCCGGTGACGAGAGTTCCTTCACCCAGTACTTCGCCCCGCCGGCCACGCCGCTGAGCGGCGCCGAGGCCCTGGCCGAGATCCGGGTGCGCACCGCGCCACTGGCCCCCACCGGGAGCGACACCGGGCAGGAGACCGGCTGCTGCGCCGCGGACGGGTCGCCGGAGCACACCTCGTGCACGGTGGAGGAGGACGACGGGCTGTGGTACCGGCGAACCGACGACCGACACGAGTACCTGGCGCGCCGGGACGGGGTGGAGGTACGGGTCAGCGGCGGGACCGCGGTCGACCGCCGGCTGCTGCGCACCGTGGCACGCTCGGCCCGACCGGCCACGACCGAGGAACTGTTGGAACTGTTGCCCCCGGTTCCACACCGGCGAGCGCCTTGGGAGAGCGACGTCCTCCGGGCCCTGCTGCACCTGCCGGGCTGAGCGTTTCAGCCCGAACGGACCCCACGGGTGACACGAGGACACGCCACCCGGAACGGGCGCCGACGCCGACGCGCCGTCAGAGCAGGTCCACCACGACCTTGTAGGCGTGTTCCAACCCGGCCAGCGACTCGGTGGTGGCCCGGGGGTGGATGGCGTTGAGCGCGAGGCGGAACATCAGGGCCCGGAGCAACAGCTGCGGCCACTCGGAGAGATGGGCCCACCGCTGCACCAGCCCGGTGTCCGCCCCACCCCAGGCCAGGGCGTCCACCGCGACCACGGCTGCGCTCCACTCCGCCGGCCGCCAGGACACGCTGAAGTCAACGATCGCCGGCGGTTCGGCCCCGGAGAACAGCACATTGCCGAACAGGTCCCCGTGCACCACCTGCGGTCGCAGGTCCACCGGGCGGCGCAGACCGGCCACCAGTTCGAACAACCGACCGCCACGGGACTCGTTCAGGGGCAGCTCGTCCTCGTTCCAGGCCAACCGCTCCGCGAGGGAGTACACGTCGAGGCGGGCGTCGATGAACCGGGGACGAGGCAGACCCGCCGTGGCCTCGTGCAGCCGCAACGACAGGGCGATGACCTCGTCGTGCCGGGGCTCGGGTTCCCCGGCCAGGTAACGCGTCGCCGACCAACCGGCCACCACCCAACGCCCGTCGGTGGAACGCAGGGGACGGGCCACGCGCAGGTTCGGCACGGTCAACGTGTCCAGGGTCTGGGCCACCCAGGACGCTTCCGCGGGATTCGGTGCGGGTCTGAGCACGACATCGCCACACAGCCACGCCGCGCCGGCGCCGAGGAGCTCGGGCTGCGCGCCGCGCGCACCGAACGCTGCGCACACGTGCGGCGGGGGCGGTTCCGGAGTTGCGCTCACAGGTTCGGACCGTACCCCGTCAACCGTGTGAAATGCGGGATTTCTCCCCCAGGTGGCGGTGTACTACGACGCGGGCGGGTGCACCGGATCCGGTCGCACCCGCCCGCGTCTCCCCCACCCGGGTCTTCGCTCAGTAGGTCGGCAGGCTGGGGTCGATCTGCTGCGCCCAGGCGAGCACCCCACCACCGAGGTGCACCGCGTCGGAGAAGCCGGCCCGGTGCAGGGCGGCCAGGCACTCGGCGGACCGGGCACCGGACTTGCAGTGCAGCACGATCTGCTTGTCCTGCGGCAGCTCGGACAGCGCCTCACCGGACAGGATGCGGTCCTTGGGGATCAGCACCGAGCCGGGGATGCGGACGATGTCGTACTCGTGCGGCTCGCGCACGTCCACCAGCACGAAGTTGTCGCCGCGGTCGAACTTCTGCTTCAGCTCCCGTGGCGTGATGGTGCTGTGTGCCGCGGCCTTCTGCGCCTCGTCGGACACCGTGCCGCAGAACGCCTCGTAGTCGATCAGCTCGGTGACCGGCTCGGCGTTCGGGTCCTTGCGGATGCGGACGGTCCGGTAGCTCATCTCCAGAGCGTCGTAGACCATGAGCCGCCCCAGCAGCGGCTCCCCGATGCCGGTGATGAGCTTGATCGCCTCGGTGACCATGATCGAGCCGATCGAGGCGCACAGGACGCCGAGGACACCGCCCTCGGCGCAGGAGGGCACCATGCCGGGCGGCGGCGGCTCGGGGTACAGGTCGCGGTACTGCGGCCCGTACTTGTCCCAGAACACGCTGACCTGGCCCTCGAACCGGAAGATCGAGCCCCACACGTACGGCTTGCCCAACAGCACGCAGGCGTCGTTGACCAGGTAGCGGGTGGCGAAGTTGTCGGTGCCGTCCAGGACCAGGTCGTAGTCCCGGAAGATCTCCAGCGCGTTCGACGAGTCGAGCCGCACCTGGTGCAGGTTGACCGTGACGAACGGGTTGATCTCCTTGATCTTGTCCCGGGCGGACTCGATCTTGGGACGGCCGACGTCCGACTGGAAGTGGATGACCTGCCGCTGCAGGTTGGACTCGTCGACGACGTCGAAGTCGACGATGCCGATGGTGCCCACTCCGGCGGCGGCCAGGTAGAGCAGAGCAGGGCTGCCCAGGCCACCGGCACCCATCACGAGCACCTTGGCGTTCTTCAGCCGCTTCTGCCCCTCAACCCCGACGTCGGGGATGATCAGGTGACGACTGTATCGGGCGATCTCCTCCTTGGTCAGCTCCGCGGCTGGCTCAACGAGCGGCGGCAGCGGCATGTGCGCTCCTCCTCGTCCGGTGACGACGGGAGATCCGAGTCTCCCGGGGAGCACAACGCGCACGCACCACCCAGCCTTCCCGCGTTCCACGATGTGAAACGACGCAGGTCGCGCAGCGAGGACGGTCACTCCTGGGTGGGGAAGGGCCAGGCGTTGGGCCGACACACCTTCCCGTCGGCCGGAATCCTGGCGCCGCCCTGGATGGTGCCCTCGATGATCTTCGCGAGATCGTCGTTGGAGGTGCTCCAGCTCTGCTGCATCATCACCGGCGCCAACGCACCGTGCTCCGTGCACGGCACGTGCGAGCCGCCGAAGAAGTGCCCGACCTCGTGGTTGATCAGGTACTCCCGGTACAGCCCCAGATCGCCCTGGAACGGTCGGGCACCCCGCACCCAGCGGGCCAGGTTGATCGTCACCAACCGGCCCGAGCGGCACGAGGACTCGTACTTCACGTCCTTGCCGCAGATCTCGGCGGTCGTGGCAGGAGAGGTGAGCCGGACCCGGAAGTGGGCCTTGTCCGGGTCGTCGATCCGCTGCACCGCACGCCGGTTGTTCTTGTCCCCGATCCAGCTGCGCGGATCACTCAGGGTGGCGTCGACCTTCTCCTGGAACTCCTCGTCGCTGCCGCCCCACTCGATACCGTTCTCCACCTCGACCGTGTAGGTGTAGAGCTTGCCCTCGCCGGCCTGTTCCGTACCGCCTGGCACCACCCGGAACGTTCCGTCACCCTTCTGGGAGTACTCCCGCCCACCCGGCAGCTCCGCGGACACCACGCCCGGGTCGAACTGCGCGTCGGGGCTCTCCGGGAGCACGGTGCCCTCCGAGGCGTCGACCACGCTGCCGCCGGCGTGGACCGGAGCGTCCGGGCGCGGCTGCCCGGTGGACGCCTCGTCCCGGGTGTCCAGCACGGCCAGCACGGTGACCACCAGCAGCACCGGCACCAGGTACACCGGCCAGCGATGGGCGGACAGCAGACCACCCGCCCCGCGCCTCGGCGGGTCTCCCTCGGTGTCCCCCTGCTCCTTCTCGTCCTCGAGAGCACCGTCCCCCACCGGGTCCCAGGAGGCGACGAGAGGCTCGGCCGAGGTACGCCGGGCACCTCGGCGATAACGTTCCGCGCCCGCTCTCCGCTGGGTGTCCATCTTCGGGGGCTGCTCGTCGGGCACCTCCACACCGGGTGGTTCCGGAGCCGGGGCACTCGTGTGCCGAGGTTCGGGCCCATGGGTTCCATACGGGGTCCGGGTCACGAGGGCAAGACTGCCACAGTCACGATCATGTGAGATTCGCCACTCGTGCAACCTCGGGTCGGGTTACTTCGTCGTCATCCCGACTTTCCGGTGGGGTAGGGCCAGGCGTTGGGGCGACACACCTTCCCGTCCGCCACCACCCGATCGGTCCCCAACGCCGCCAGATAGTCGTTGGACGTACTCCAACTCTGCTGCATCATCACCGGCGCCAACGCACCGTGCTCCGG
>DATCJU010000173.1:0-16161 GCA_036562635.1 Pseudonocardiaceae bacterium | reverse complement strand
GCGTGTGGACGCACGTGGCGGGCGTCTACGACGCGGCGGCAGCCGAGATCCGGCTGTACGTGGACGGGGTGTTGCAGGGCACCGCCCACCAGCCCGCGGCGTGGAACGGTTCGGGGGGCTTCGTGGTGGGCCGGGCCAAGTTCAACGGACAGCCCGTCGATTTCTTCCGCGGGGCCATCGACGAGGTGCGGGTGTGGGACCGCGTGCTGACCTCGGATGAGATCGCGGCCCTGGCCAACCAGGCGGTGCTGCGGGCCCACTACCCCCTGAACGAGGGGACGGGCACGACGACGCGGGACACGGTGACCGGCAGGGAGGCGCGGCTGCAGGGCACCGCCTCCTGGGAAGTGGGGCAGTACACCTCCGTGAAGTTCGTCGGTGTCTCCGGGGAGCACGGCGGATTCGTCGCGGCACCGCGTCCCGACTTCCGCACCGACAAGTCCTACACGGTGATGGCCTGGGTCCGTCACGACCAGCTGGACCAGTACGCGCGCACCGCCGTGAGCATCGGTGACCCCAAGTACTCGCCGTTCCTGCTGCAGTACCGGCCGGAGCAGCGCCAGTGGGGCATGCTGATCATGAGCGCGCCCGACTGCGAGTGCGGCTGGCAGGCGTTGAGCAGCACTCCAGCCGTCGCCGGCCAGTGGGTGCATCTCGCGGCGGTGTACGACGGCGTGAAGCGAGAGGTCCGCCTGTACGTCAACGGGCAACTCTCCGGCACGGCCTCGGGTGGAACGGTCTGGAACAACGACGGCGAACTGCTCATCGGCCGGGCCCAGTTCTACGGCACGGAAGCGGACCCCTGGAAGGGCGCGGTGGACGAGGTCCGTGTGTTCTCCGGAACTCTCGCCGCTGACCAGATCAGGAGGTACACCGTGCGTCGGTAGCAGCTCGGCGCGCTGGTGGTGGCGTTCCCGGCCGGAACGCCACCTGACCTCCTGTCTTCACCCCCGTAGCAGCTCTACACGTTTGAGAGGCTCGCGATGCGGATGCGCCGCATGTCCCTGCGTGCGCTCGTTCTGGTCCTGAGCGCGACGGTGTCCCTGTCCTCGGCCGTCGCCGTGGCCGGGCCACCCGACCTCGACGCTGGGGACCTGCCCGCCCTCCCCAGAGAGAAGTCGGTGCCCGGTGAGCCGGTTCCGGTACGGGCGCTCCCCCCGAACGAGGTGGACGCGAAGGCGATCACCGCGCTCCCGGCTCCACAGTGGCCAGGACGAGCGGTGGCGGAGACCGACCTGCCACCGGGGCGGGGCGAGGCGTCGCCGGGTGCGGCGCGCAGGCCCGGCGCGGGGGTGGAGCACCGGAGGGCCGGTGAGCTGCCCGTCTCGGTGGGACGTGCTCCTGGGGGTCCCGCGTCCGCACCGGGGCAGGCCGGTCAGGGCCGGGTGCGGGTGGAGACGTTCGACCAGGACACGGCGGCCAAGGCCGGCGTGCATGGCCTC
Organism: Pseudonocardiaceae bacterium; assembly: GCA_036562635.1. Taxonomy (GTDB): domain Bacteria; phylum Actinomycetota; class Actinomycetes; order Mycobacteriales; family Pseudonocardiaceae; genus DATCJU01. The sequence continues at coordinate 14,719 of DATCJU010000173.1, read as the reverse complement.
CTGCTGCGGGTCGAGGACCGTGGCGGCGCCGCCGGGGCCGGAATCTCGGTCCGGGTCGACTACTCCCGGTTCGCCGGGGCGTTCGGCGGTGACTTCGGTTCCCGGTTGCGCCTGGTGGAGCTGCCCGCCTGTGTGCTGACGACACCGGAGAAGAGCGAGTGCCGTCAGGGGAAGCCGCTGCCGACGGACAACGACACCGCCCGCCGTGAGGTGACGGGCGAGACGACCCTGCCCGGCCGCGCCGGCGCCTCCGGTGAGGCGGAGCAGACGGAGGCAACGGCCGCCGGTGTGACGGTGCTGGCGTTGACCGCGGCCCCCTCGGGCTCCGGGGGTACGTACACGGCCACGTCCCTGGCCCCGTCGGGAAGCTGGGCGGCGGGCGGTTCCAGCGGCGAGTTCACCTACACCTACCCGTTCCGTACCCCGCCCTCGCCGGGTGGAGCCGCGCCGCGACTCGGGCTGGGCTACTCCTCGGGCAGCCTCGACGGCCGCACCAGCACGACCAACAACCAGGCGTCCCTGGTGGGTGACGGCTGGGAGCTGAGCGTCGGCGGCTTCGTGGAGCGCCGCTACAAGTCGTGCGCCGACGACGCGAACGGCAACCAGGGCACCAGCCGCACCGTCGACCAGTGCTGGGTCACGGACAACGCGACCCTGATGCTCGACGGTGTCTCGACCGAGCTGGTCAAGGATGCCGCGACGGGTGTGTGGCGGCCCAAGCGGGACGACGGTTCCCGGGTCGAGCGGCTGACCGGCGGGGTGAACGGCGACGACGACGGCGAGTACTGGAAGGTCACCACCGTCGACGGCACCCAGTACTTCTTCGGCCTCAACCGGCTGCCCGGCTGGGCCGACGGCAGGCCGGAGACCCGGTCCACGTGGACGGTCCCGGTGTTCGGCAACCACGCCGGTGAGCCGTGCCACAAGGCCTCCTTCGCCGACTCGTGGTGCCAGCAGGCGTGGCGGTGGAACCTCGACTACGTCGTGGACCCGCGCGGCAACGTGGTGACCTACTACTACGAGACCGAGGTCAACCACTACGGGCGCAACTACACCGCGACCAACGGCACGCCGTACGTGCGTGCCGGGTACGTGAGCCGGATCGAGTACGGGCTGCGCAGCGACGACGTGTTCGCACCCGCCCCGGCACGGGTGCGGTTCGAGGTGGCCGAGCGCTGCCTGCCCGGCGACACGATCACCTGCGACCCGGGTCAGCTGAACGCCTCCACGGCCTCGTCGTGGCCGGACGTGCCGTTCGACCAGATCTGCGAGGCCGGGCAGTCCTGCGACAACCGCTACTCGCCGACGTTCTTCACCCGCAAGCGCCTGACCAAGGTGGTCACCGAGGTGCTGCGGGACGACGTCCCCGGCCCGGAGTGGCGCGCGGTGGACTCCTGGTCCCTGCGGCATCAGTTCCCCAAGGCCGGTGAGGCGATGGACCCGGCGCTGTGGCTCGCCGGGATCACGCACACCGGTCACGTCGGCGGCACGGCGAGCGTCCCGGAGATCACCTTCCACGGAATCCCGATGGAGAACCGGGTGGACTCGGCGGTGGACAACCTGCCGTCGATCGCCCGGTACCGGGTCGTCCGGATCGTCAACGAGGCCGGTGGCCTCACCGAGATCGGGTACTCGGGGCCGGACTGCCGCAAGGCCGACCGCATGCCGGCCAGCCCCGAGACCAACACCATGCGGTGCTACCCGGTCTGGTGGTCGCCGGAGGGCGCGACCGGGCCACTCCTGGACTGGTTCCACAAGTACGTGGTCACCGCGGTCACCGAGGACGACCGCACCGGTGGCTCCAGCCTGGTGAAGACCAGCTACGAGTACCTGGGCGACGCCGCCTGGCACTACGACGACAACGACCTGGCCAAGCCGGAACACCGCACCTGGTCCCAGTGGCGTGGCTACGGCAAGGTCCGCACGATCAGGGGCGAGGCCGGGCAGACGCGCACTGTCACCGAGTCCCTCTACCTGCGGGGCATGGACGGTGACCGGCGTTCCGACGGCAGCACCCGTGACGAGTGGGTCGAGGACAGCGAGGGCGGCCGGATCGAGGACCACGAGCGGCTGCAGGGCTTCGTCCGGGAGACGCTGCAGTACGACGGCGACAAGGTCGTCTCGGCCTCGCTGAACGACCCGTGGCTGCACGGGCCCACCGCCACCAACGGCGACGACCGCGCGTTCGTGCTCGACACGGCCTCCGTGCGCGGGCGGACCCTCCTGGAGGACGGGAGCTGGCGCCGCACCCAGGTCACCCGGACGTTCAACGCCCAGGGCATCGTCGAGCAGGTCGACGACGCGGGTGACGTCGCGGTGACCGGGGACGAGAAGTGCACCCGGACCACCTACGCGCGCAACGAGGGCGCGTGGATGCTCAACTACGCGTCCCGCGTGCGCACCGTGGCCCTGCCCTGCTCGGCGGGGGAGGGCACGAACGACGACGTGATCAGCGACGTCCGCTCCGCCTACGACGACCAGGCCCCGGGCCTGCCGCCCACACGGGGTGACATCACCACGACAGAGCGTTGGGACGGCACCGGGTACCAGGTGGTCACCCGCACCGTCTACGACCCCTACGGCCGCGCCGTCGAGGCCTACGACGCCGCCAACGCCAAGACCACCACCAGCTACAGCCCGGCCGCGGGCTACCTGGTCCGCACGGTGGCCACCACCAACCCGCTGGGGCACGTCTCAACCAACACGCTCGAACCCGCGCGGGCGGCTCCGGTCACCGAGGTAGGGCCGAACGGTGAGCGCACCGACATCGAGTACGACCCGCTGGGCCGGCTGACCAAGGTCTGGATCCCCGGGCGGTCCAAGGCCGCCGGGCAGTCGCCCAACACCGAGTACATCTACGAGTACCGCAGCGACGCGCCCACCGTCGTCACCACGAAGTCCCTGCGGGAGGACGGCCAGTACAACGTCTCCTACGCCCTCTACGACGGCCTGCTGCGCCAGCGGCAGACGCAGGCCCCGGCGGTCGGCGGCGGCCGGATGATCACGGACACCTGGTACGACCACCGGGGCCTGCCGTACAAGACGAACGCCGCCTACTACAACGCCGACCCGCCGTCCACCACGCTGCACGGGGTACTGGACAACCACGTCCCCAACCAGACCCGGACCGTCTTCGACGGACTGGAACGCCCGACGAAGACCGCGTACCACAAGTTCGGCCAGGAGCAGTGGTCCACCACCACCTCCTACGGCGGGGACCGCACGCACGTCACCCCGCCGGCCGGGGACACGCCCATGACCGTCATCAAGGACGCGCAGGGGCGGATCGTCGAGCGACGGCAGTACCACGGGCCGACCACGTCGGGGTCGTACGACACCACCGTCTACCGCTACACCCGCAAGGGGCAGCTGGAGTCGGTGACCGACCCGGCGGGCAACACCTGGCGCTACGAGTACGACCTGCTGGGCCGCAAGGCCAAGGACGTCGACCCGGACAAGGGGGAGACGACCTACACCTACGACCACCTCGACCAGCTGGTGTCCAGCACGGACGCGCGGGACCGGACGCTGGCCTACACCTACGACGTCCTCGGTCGCAGGACCGCGATGTTCGAGGGAAGCACCACCGGCACCAAGCTGGCCGAGTGGACCTACGACACGCTGAAGAAGGGCCTGCCCACCGCCTCCATCCGGTACGTGGACGGCCAGGCCTACATCCGGCGGACGGACTCCTACGACGAGGCGAACCGCGTCACGTCCTCGTCGGTGGTCATCCCGGACCGCGAGGGCAGGCTCGCGGGCACCTACACGTTCCGCACCGGCTACACCCCGAACACCGGGCTAGTGGAGTACACCGACCTTCCCGGAGTCGGTGGCCTGCCCGAGGAAGCGGTCTTCTTCGAGTACAACGAGCTGGGGCTGCCGACCCGGTCCTTCGGTGAGGACACCTATGTCTCGGACACGCGGTACTCCGAGTTCGGGGAGTTGCTGCGGATCCAGGCGGGCGCCGAGCCGAACGTCGTGTACACGAGCCTGTTCTACGAGGACGGAACGCGCCGCCTGTCCCGGATCCTCACGCAGCGGACGACCAGCGACCAGGCCGTGGTCAGCGACCGCACCTTCACGTATGACCCGGCCGGGAACATCACGTCCGTCGTCGAGACCCCGATCAACGCCCCGACCGACCCGCAGTGCTTCCGCTACGACCACCTGCGCCGGCTGACCGAGGCGTGGACGCCCGGCAACGGTGACTGCGCGGCGGCCCCGAGCATCGCGGGTCTCGGTGGTCCGGCGCCCTACTGGTACACCTTCGGCTACGACAGGTCGGGGAACCGGACCTCGGAGGTCAGGCACACCGCCCAGGGCGACATCACCCGCACCTACACCTACCCGGCGCCCGGCTCGCCGCAGCCGCACACGCTGCGGTCGGTGTCCCAGAACGGGCCGCAGGGCACGTCGCTGGACGAGTTCACCTACGACGCGACGGGCAATACCCTGACCCGGAAGATCGCCGGTTCCACCCAGTCCCTGGAGTGGGACGCCGAGGGCAACCTGGCCAAGGTGACCAACGCGGACGGCCGGTCGTCGACCTACGTCTACGACGCCGGCGGTGAGCGGCTGCTGCGGAAGGATCCCGGGGCGGTCACCCTCTACCTGCCAGGCACCGAGGTGTACCTGGACACCAGCACCGGGGTGGTCACCGGCAAGCGCTACTACAGCCACGGGGGAACCACGGTCGCGGTCCGCACCTCGACCGGCGGGCTGACCTTCCTCACCGCCGACCATCAGGGCACGACGACCACGACCGTCCGTGCCTCGGACCTGCAGGTCTCGCGCCGCTACTTCGACCCGTTCGGCAACAGCCGGGGTCCGGAGCCCGCGTCCTGGCCGGACGACAAGGGCTTCGTCGGCGGAACGAAGGACGTCACCGGTCTGACGCATCTGGGTGCGCGGGAGTACGACCCGGCCACCGGCCGGTTCATCTCGGTCGACCCGATCATGGATCTGACCGACCCGCAGCAGATGCACGGCTACGCCTACGCCAACAACTCGCCGGTCACCTTCTCCGACCCGACCGGCCTGCTGATGGGATCGGCGTGTGGTCCGGACGGCATCATGTGCGGCTACCGCTCGGATCTGCACAGCTCGTACGACCAGTACGTCAAGACGCGCACCATCTGGCACCGCAAGCTGCACGGCAAGGCGGTCGCGAGCCGGTTCTGGAAGAACAACGGCCCGGGCAGCTGGGTGTACAAGGCCCGCCAGGCCTCGGTGCGCAATGCCGTGGCCGAGCAGGCCGCACTGGAGGCGGCGCTCGCCGAGGCCGGCGTCAGCAAGGCCGAGTACGAGCGGGCAAAGGCGCTGGCCAGCCAGACGCTGATGGACGTGGTGATCGAGGCCGGTGGGGACATCCTCATGGAGGTCCTGGGGGTCAACGACATCAAGAGCTGCTTCACCCAGGGCGACTGGGGCGCCTGCGCGCAGCTGATCATGGATGTGATCCCGTGGTCCAGGATCATCAGTAGAGGCGACGACATCGTCCGTGCGGGCGTGCGGGCGTTCGAGGCGGTCCAGACCTGGGTGAGGGAGTCGGCCGCGGCCCGGGCCCTGATCGGCAAGGTCAACGCGGTCAAGGAGAGGCTCAAGCGGACCGGAGGCGGAGGCGAGGGTGCCTCCTGCCCCATCGGCAACAGCTTCGTGCCGGGAACCCTGATCTTGCTGGCTGACGGGACGAGCAAACCGATCGAACAAGTCGCGATCGGTGATCAGGTCCTGGCAACGGATCCGGTGACCGGCGAGTCCGGGCCGCGCGCCGTGGTGGCCACCATCGTCGGCGAGGGCCGGAAGCACCTGGTGGAGGTCGTCGTCGACACCGACGGTGCGGCCGGGAAGGCCACCGGCACGGTGGTCGCCACCGACGGTCACCCGTTCTGGTTGCCCGAGCTGCGGGAGTGGATGCCCGCCTCCGCGGTGCGGGCCGGGGACCTGTTGCAGACCTCGGCCGGCACCTGGGTCCAGGTCGTCTCGGTGCGCGCGTGGACCGCGTCCCACCGGGTCCACAACCTCACCGTCGACGGCCTCCACACCTACCATGTCCTCGCCGGTCACACTCCGGTACTGGTCCACAACTGTGGGCCGGACATAGATGTAAACGATTTGAAGTTGAGTGACACTGTCGCGCGTCACACCGGCGACATCACCAAGAAGGGAACACCTGCTCGGCCGTTCAACGAATCCCGACTCACGATGCAGGAGATTATGAAGGGAAGCACGCCTCGGCCTGACCCGGGCGGCGTGCCGGGTGGTCTCCGTTGGGACACGCCGGGTGCGTTGAATGGTAAGGAAGGTGTGTGGGAACTCGTGGTTGATACGAGAACGAATACCGTTCTCCACTACAACTTCGTCACGAGGTAGTGAGTGATATGCGAGTAAGTGTAGACCCGGGACCTGCTGTCGAGGGTCGGCTGAGTTACGTGGAGAAGGAGTACAGCTTTCGCTTCGAGGTCAGTTCGCCCGACATCCTCGCAGCTCGGGAGGGGGATGCTGGGCGCTCAAGTGCATCGATCGGGACTCTGCAGATTGAGGTCGGAACGTCAACCGGTGCGGCACTCTTTGTTTGGGGATTGCATCCGCGTACTCGCTGGAAGGAAGCGAAGCTACCTCTCCCGACATACGACAGCGGAGTGGTCCGTTTCGACGCCACCTTCGACTCGGGCGTCTCGGTGGAGGTTGCTGCGGTTGGTGAATGGTTGTCTTCCTATGACATGTCGAGCGGTTGGCTGAGAGTCTCTGCTGATGAAGACATTGACGAGGTGCTGACGGAAATCGCTACGGGAACCCTGCTCGGCCAAAGGGGCGGAGAATTACGGTCGATATGGCTGAGGCCGACGATGATTTGAGGGCAGTGTCGCCTGGCGGGTGTGCGACCGCCAGGCGACACGGAGCATGATCGATCCGTCTGCTGAGGGACGTGGGTGTCTGTGTGGGCTGCCGTCAGCGTTGCCGTCACCGTTCGGTGAGGTTGTACGGGTGGCGGCCACGCGGCCATGTGGTGGGCTCCGCGGTTTTCGCTATCGGCGCCCATGGTTTGAGCCGTCCTCCTCGTAGCGGCCAGCTTCCCGGACAAGCCGGCGTCGTCGGGCCAAGGCTCGACGTCAGTCGACCGCGGAGCGGCTTGGCCTTGACGCGGCGATGCCGTCCGGGACACCGGGCGCCGCGGAGGGCGGTGGTCCGCAACTGATGAGGTCGACGCGATTGGCGAACGCCGTGAGGTGAGCCGGCCCGGCCGAGGGACCGGCGCCCCAGCACCGCACGCCCGATGGGCGTGGCCGGAAGCGCCGCCAGGCGGCGCCTTGATCTCCAAACAGCTCAATTCGGCAATGCATCGGCTGGTGTCGGAGTCCTCCGTCAACTGATGCGCGACACTCCTCCGTCAGGTGATCTGCGACAGTGGTCCGGTTTCGGCCACTCTGAGCCCGACGTCTCCGCGGGGCGTCGGGCTCAGAGTGGCCGGGATTGGCGCTGGTTGTCTTGTCGGTGGTCGAGCAACGCCTGGACGCGGTTCGTGCGGTGTTGGGTGGCGCGGACGTGGTGGAGGTGGCCCGACACGTTGGGGTGCACCGGTCGACGCTGCATCGCTGGGTCGGGCGATATCTGATGGAGCAGCTGCCTGGTCGTGCGGATCGGTCGCATCGTCCGCATGGGTGTCCGCGTCAGGTGGCGGAGGCGGTGGAGGTCGCGGAGATGCGTCGAGAGCATCCCCGGTGGGGATCGTGGCGGATCCGGCTGGAGATGCCGCGCAGGCCGGGGCCGTGGGCGAGCGAGGGAATCGCCGTGCCCTCGGAGCGCGCCATCGACCGGATCTTGCACCGGCACGGGCTGCTGTGCGCGCGGCCGCGGAAACGCTCCCGGGACTCCTACGTTCGCTTCGAGCGGCCGGGTCCGATGCAGCTGTGGGGCATGGACATCGTCGGCGGGATATCGCTGGCTAACACCGCCACCGGGGAGCTGCGGGAGGCCAAGGTGGTCACCGCGGTCGATGACCATTCTCGGTTCTGTGTGATCGCCAAGGTGGTGGAGCGGGCCACCGCGCGGGCGGTGTGCCTGGCGCTGGCCGAGGCGCTGGTGCGGTTCGGGGTTCCCGAGGAGATCATCACCGGTAACGGCAAGAGTTCACCGACCGGTTCGGCAAGCACGGCACCGGCAACGGGGAGGTGCTGTTCGACAAGATCTGCCGCAAGAACGGGATCACCCACCGGCTCACCGCGCCCGCGTCCCCGGACCAGAACGGCAAGGTGGAGCGCTTCCACGGCACCTTTCGTCCGGACTTTTGCGACCAGGTCGACCCGTTCACCTCGGTGACCGAAGCCCAGGCCGCGGTCGATGCGTGGGTAGCCCACTACAACGCCGAGCGGCCGCACCAGGCACTGGACAGCAAGGCACCGGTCGCCCCCGGCGACCTGTTCGATCCGGTGGGCGCACAGCAGCGCCGCCTGGTCGAGCTGTGGTTTCCCCCAGCCTTGTGGTCACTGCCGCGGGCACCGGCGCCGCCACCGGGCTGGCGCGAGAGGACTCGGCGCAGCCTGCTCCCGCCGCGCCTGCGGCCTGGACCGGTGGCCCGATCGAGTTCGACCGTGTGGTGCCCCCGAGCGGGAACATGATCGTCGCCCAGCGGCAGTTTGGATGGGCCCCCACCGCGCCGGGATGACCGCGCGGATCTGGGCCGACTGCGACCTGATCCACGTGCTCATCGGCGGTGTGCGGATCAAGACCGTGCGCTCTCACCTGTCGGTCAACGACCTCGCGAAACTCCTCGCCGCCGGTGCAGTCCCGGCCGGTCCCTCCCCGCTGCCGCCGATCGAGGACGGCGATGCGGTCGAGGTCGAACGCTGTGTCTCCCGCATCGGCCTGGGTGTCCTTGGCCGGCCACCAGATCGTGGCCGCGGAGATCCTCGCCGGCCGCCGGGTCGGGATCCGGATCGAGCCAGCGACGTTGATGTTCTACAACACTGTGCGGCCGGGAAGGCCACCGGCACGGTGGTCGCCACCGAGGGTCACCCGTTCTGGTTGCCCGAGCTGCGGGAGTGGGTGCCCGCCTCCGCGGTGCGGGCCGGGGACCTGTTGCAGACCTCGGCCGGCACCTGGGTCCAGGTCGCCTCGGTGCGCGCGTGGACCGCGTCCCACCGGGTCCACAACCTCACCGTCGACGGCCTCCGCACGTACTATGTGCTGGCGGGCGCGACTCCGGTACTCGTTCACAATTCCGGCGGATGCCCGACGAATCTCCAGTCCGGGAATAGTGCCGCTGCTTCACGAGGGACGAGAGTCCATAATGGACCCGAATGGGGAGAGCATTTGGACTCCCTTGGATATTCGCGCGGTCATCAAATCTCGCCCGGCAATATTCCAGACGGCTTTACTGCGGATGGATTCCCCGTGGAGCTCAAGCCGAATACCAAGAGTGGCATCAAGGCTGGTACTCGGCAGTTGCGACGCTACATGAATGAAATGGGTGTCGATTACGGTGAGCTGTGGACGTATCGTGACACGCCCGATGGGATAGTGTTCGACCTCGTAAGGGTGCCCAACGGGGCTCGCAGATGGACGAAGTGGTGATGTTGGATGGCTGCTAAGTCGCTGACCGCACCGGCTGTGTTGCGTGCAGCCATGGAGCTCGGCGTTGTCCCTTCCGAGGCTGAGGTGTCGCGGCGGGGTGAAGTGCGGTGGCAGTCAGAGGATCTGGCGTACCTCGGGTGGATCTCCAAGGACGTTGCGGGCATGCTGGCCTGGCACATGAACGTGGGGGACGCCAAGTTCGGCTCAGCTCTGGAGAAGTACGGGCGTATGTCTGTACCGATTCGTAGCTCAAGTAACAAGATGCCGTGGCCTCAGGCGGTAGACAGCTTGGTGGAGGAGTTTCTTCGGGAAGGGCTGGGGCGAGCGACTCAGTTCGTAGCTGATCGCACCGACTTGTGTGTGCTGCTTTCTTCTCCCGGCGATGTAAAGCGGGGCAATCTCTATGCCTGGCTTCCCGTGGCCAACTATCCAGCTCGCCTCGTGCAGGCTCTGGTGTTGGCGCGTGATATTGGCGCCCCTGACTTGGAGTCCCAAATTCAGGGGCAGCTGAAGCAAGGGCCGATTCGCTTGTCGAACGGAAGGTCTATGGACATTCTGGCGTCGGCCAAAGGGTGGGCGAGTCGATATTCGAGCGCGCTAGGAATCGACATCCCGATCTGAGCGATCATAAAGAGGTGTGACCTTATGGTTTCCCTCTATGAGTTGCGTCCCGCATGAAATAGGAGCCCCGCCGAATAGATCATTCGTCGGGGCTCCTATGGCGTTTGACGGCAACGCTGACGGCAACGTCAGCGGACGACGGCTACGGCGCGGTTCGTCAGCGTCGTCGTCCCGGCCGCCGAGGGCGTGGCCCAGGGCGTTGATGGCGTCACGTTGGAGGCGGAGTCGTACGTGCGCGTAGACGCCGGCGGTGACGCCGATGTGGGCATGGCCGAGCAGTTCCTTGATCACGACGAGTTCGACGCCCTGTTCCAGGAGCAGGGTGGCGGTCGAGTGGCGGAGGTCGTGGAAGCGGATGCGCCGGAGTCCCGCCCGGTCGGCGGTGCGGGATCACACTCGCGTGCCGGGTGGAGCGGGTGGGGCTGTCTGGGGTTGCGACCGCTGGGCACCCGTTCTGGTTGCCCGAGCTGCGGGAGTGGGTGCCCGCCTCCGCGGTGCGGGCCGGGGACCTGTTGCAGACCTCGGCCGGCACCTGGGTCCAGGTCGTCTCCGTGCGGGCGTGGACCGCGTCCCACCGGCTCCACAACCTCACCGTCGACGAACTCCACACCTACCACGTCCTGGCTGGCGATGTGCAGGTACTTGTACACAACGCGCGACCACCGCGTCAGCGGCCCCGGCCAGATGCGAGCGGTCCGCACACCACTTTTTTTGCTTGATGGTGATGGTAAGGTGAAGAAGTACGCGGAGTGGGGACCACCGGACGACCCTGGGGCCCGCGCGAGTTCGTCATGAAGAAGCGTTTTGACCGATATGGTCCTGCACGCACCAACCCCGACGGTACGGAGGTGGAAACGCCGCACATCAACCTGCCGGATGGTACTGCCAGGAAACCTGAGGCGTGGGAACTTCCCCAGGGATGCGACCGAGGATATGCAGAACTTGTTGCAGTTTCTTCAAGAGTGGTATCTCGAACAGTGTAACGGTGACTGGGAGCATGAGTTCGGAATCAAGATAGAGACGCTGGATAATCCGGGCTGAAGCTTGGAGATCGATCTGGCCGAAACGGATTATGAGGGTCGCGAGCTTGCTGGGTCCAGCATCGAACCGGCGGAGGGCAGGTGGATCTGCTCCTGGTCTGATGGCTTAAAGTATCACTCGGCGTGTGACCCGATGTCGCTGGGGCTGGCGATCAAGAGATTCAAAGATTTTGTTGAGAATCGCTTGTAGCGGCAGCGACATCAAGTATTCCGAGCGTGTCTCCCCCACTGGGCGGACGCTGGTTCGCGAGTTGGCGGAGAGGAAGTATTCGGGCGATTTGTCCGGCGCCCACGCGCTGGCCTCGAGGGAGCTGTTCGATGAATTCCACATGGAGCAGAAAGGATGTCGACAGGATTGAGTAGCATGAGATACATGCTCGAGTAGCGGATGCTGGCCGTTCCGGAGTCGAGGTCGAGGTCCTCCCACCGGAGGCCGAGGAGTTCACCTTGCCGGAGTCCGGTACGTAGTGCGAGTTCGTACGGCGCGTGGAGTCGGTTGGTGCGGCCGGGGACCTGTTGCAGACCTCGGCCGGCATCGGGGAACCGCTTCCGGTGCTCATTCATGGGTTCTACAAGGGGTAGCCGAGATGATAAAGGTTGTAAAACGCGTGGAGTGTGGCGGCGTTGAGGTCGAGAACGACCCCTACATTGTCCTGGACGTATCCTGGCGGGTGAAAGCGCGTGCCGACACCCTCTATCTCATGGTTAGGGGGCTCGAGGGGGGTTACGTCGAGCTGAAGGTCAATTCTACGGATGGTGCGCTGGTGGAACTCATTGTGATCGAGCGGCCACCTGAAGTGGACGGGTTCGATAATCTCCCGGTTTCCGGGAGCGGCCAGGGGTGCTTGACTCCCGCCCTCGATCTCGATCTCTGGCCTTGGAAAATAACGCCTGACTACTCGGAACCTGCAGTTAAAATCGCACGCGTCGAGAGCAAGTTGGGCATGTGTATTCGCGCGGGAGTCGTCACCCTGATGCTGTCCGGGGCGGATCCGGTCGAATTCATCGGCGGAGGGCCGGTGCGGGTCGGCATCGGACAGAACGGCGAAATGGCCTGTGTAGTAGCCGTGCTCGAGTAAGGGCAAAGTTATGCCGATCCCGGAGTCGGAGCGCTCCCGCCGGAGGCGTCTTTGTCCGACGCGCTGTCGGTGCGGCCCGCCGGCGAGCGTGTACATGTACTCGAGGGGGGACGCTGCCACCGCCCGACAGGCCGTGACGATGATTTCCCGAGGGGTACACTTCGTCTCCTGTCCTGGAAGGGGCCGTACCACCCCGATTCGGTCGCAGAACGTGGTGCGCTGGATCGTGGAATTCATCTCGTTTCCGTTGAGGGGCGTGCGGCCGGAGCGGGTCAGCCCGGACGCATCCCCCTCGGAGAGCCGGAGATCTGCTCGGCTCGCATGGACGGCCAGTTTTCTTCAATGGCGGGAACTGCGTTGCTCCTGGTGCGGGCGGCCGCAACGTGACGAATGGATGGAACGTTTTCGACCGTCGAGGAGATGGGACAAGAACCTACGAAGCGGGCCTGAATTATGTCAAGAATTGGTAACTTCTCGATCGAGGTGGTGCCGTCGTGTGCTGACAGTCCGCGGGGTGGCTCCGCAACGGGGAGAATCGTGGCCGGCGATGTTGTGGAAACATTCCGAATGGATCTTTCCCGCTGGAGTGTGAGTGGCTGCGTACGCAACTGGGAAATTGCCTTGCGCAGGGCTGCGGGGTCAGACCCCTCGGATTGCTGCCTTATCACTTCGATCGCCGATCCCGGTTCGGCCGACTTCATTTTTTGTTGGCCACTCCACCGGAGGGGGAAGATGTCTGTGTCCAGAATTCGATCGTTGTCTTGGGTGAACCGGCTGGCAGGTTCGATCCCTGGGAGCCGTGGACGGTCGTGAGGCCTCGTTGCACTGTCAACGAGGACGGGATTCCTGTCTCGGAGTGGCGGACGACGGTCTCTGCGTTGCGGCGATTCTTGCGGGAGGGTCGCCAAGGGTGGGGCGCTTGTCGTCTTATCGAATTCGAGCTGAGTGCCTGGAGGTTCTCCCGGGTGGCGTGCACCTGGGGACCTGATCCTCGCATGGTGGTTCGTCGCTGAACGTCTCGAACGCTGGTGCCGAGATGCGCTGGGAGTGCTCGGCACGATCCGTCATCAGGCGGCCCCGCGGCCGTCGGGAATGAGCGAGGTGCCCGAGGTTCTCGACGGTGCCCGTGTGCGGATGTGCGCACCGGAGCTGTGGCGCGGCAACGGGCGCCACCCGGCACTCCGTGCGGGACTTCGACGAGGTGGTCCGGGGGCCGGCCGTAGCGCGGTACGGCGGTGCTCCGGACCGGCGACTCTGCTGCGGCGACCGTGACCGGAACGTCCTGGCGGACCCCTGCCACGGCGGCGGAGAGGAGACACCGGCCCGGGTGGAGTCCGAGTTTCATGGCCTGAGATCCGCGCCGGTGAACGATCGGCACGATCTCGGGTGAGCGGGTCCGGGCGTGCGCTCTGATGGGGTGAGCCGGAGCCGGCGCGGCGGTGCGGGATCACACCCGCGCGCCGGGGCGGAACGGCTGGAGCCGTCTTAGGCTCACGCCGTGCGTGAGGTGTACAGCCAGGCGCCGAGATGCGAGGTCTGCCGGCAACGGGCGCTGCTGTCCGAACAGGTTGCGACTCGGCTGGTGACGGCCACCCACGGGCGGCTCACCGCGTACCGTTGTCCCGCCGGTGGTGGTTGGCACGTGGTCGATCCACGGATCGACGCCCCCGGTTCCCTGCGTTTCTGAACGCCCGGCCGCTCGACCGCCACGGGAATCCGACGCGGCACGGCGACCGCGCCGCCACTCAGGACTGTGGGCGCTTGGCGAGGATGTCCGCGACCCGCACCGCCACCTGGTCGGCGATCCGCTCGGCGACCTTGTCGGCCAGGGCGTCCAGGTCGACCTGCGGTGCCGCCACCGCCTCCTTGATCTCGCGCACCGCGGCCGGCAGCGCGTCCACCAGCAGCTGGTAGACGTGGGCGTCCACATTGAGCAGGTAGTCCACCGGGGTGGCCGTGTAGTCGCTGCGCCGGCCGTCCGGCGTGCTGTAACGGGACTGGTGCTGCCGCTGCTCCAGCGCCATGATCCCCAGCGAGTCACGTGCCTCCACGGCGGTCGGGTTGCGCCCGTGCCGGGCGTCGTTGAGGGCGTTGAGCACGGCCCGGTACGCGGCGTCCTCGATCTCCCGCAGGCTCGGCATGTCCTCCTCCAGCAGCTCGGCGACGATGCGGCGCTCGGCCGCCATGTCCAGCCCCGCCGGGGCGATCTTGCGCCCGGGGGCGTACTCCAGGTGCCCGCACAGCGCGTCGGAGGGGTGCGCGCCCAGGTGGCGCAGCAGCGCCGCCGTGCCCCGGCGCAGGCCCTCCAGCTGGGCGGCCGGCCACGCCTCCCCGACGGTGTGGTCGGTCTCCACCCCGATCGCGTAGGTGTTGCCGGCGCCGGCGGGGATACGGCCCCACCCG
>DATCJU010000151.1:0-72091 GCA_036562635.1 Pseudonocardiaceae bacterium | reverse complement strand
CCCCGGTACCCGACTTCCTCCAGTGCGAACCGGACGCGGTCACCACGGCCCTGCAGTACGCGGGTGGGGCGGCGGTCGCCGTCGACGGTGGTCTGCCCTACGGCGGCCCGTGCCTGGTGGTGCGGCTCCCGCTCGACGACCCGGACCCCGCGTGAGAAGCCACCCGATCACCTGCGCCCGGGGCGGGCGGGCGTCGCCTCCGCGCATCGGGTAGGTAGAAGGGGTGCGCGGTCAGAGCGGAATGTTCGGTGAGCGGAGACGTGGACGGGGAAGCACCGTGCCGGGGCGGTACGGCTCGGCGGGACGGCTGCCGGAGCGCTCCACCGGACCGGGGCCGCGTACCGCCGAGGAGCTGCGACGGCAGCTGCGCGAGATCGACGGCGCGGGGTACGGGCGGTACCGCGCTCTGACCGGTCGGTGGCGGTTCCCCGGCTTCGAGCTGGAGGTTGAGCGGGTCCAGGCCGACCCGTTCGCTCCCGCGAGCCGGATCGCGCTGCGGGTCCCCGCGGCGACCGCCGCGTTCCCCGAGGACCTGTGGCGCATGCGGGTGCGGGCCAGGGCGCTCGCCGACTACCTGCTGCGCCGGGTCGCCGAGCAGCTGGGTCGCAGCGCACTGCGGGTGGACGTCGGCGGGCAGACCGTCCTGGAACGCAGCGCGTGTCGGGTGCACGAGGGCACCGTCGTCCTGCGGGCGGGTATCGATCTTCCGGGCCGGGGACGCACCATCGACGGCCGTGCTGCCGAGCGGGAGCTGTGCGACCGGCTGCCGGAGGTGGTGCGGAACGCCCTGCTCTGGGAGGCACTGGACCCGGTGGAGGTGCGGCGCTTCGTCGACTCGGTCGAGGACACCGACGCGCTCCGGCGGATGCTGCCCGATCTGGGGTTGGTCGCGTTCGTCGCCGACGGTTCGGTGTTGGCCCGGCGCAGTGGGGTCGACGACCGGCCGCTGCCCGGTGGCGGGGTACCGTTCCGGTCCCCCGAATCGTTGCGGGTGGAGGTGGAGCTGCCGCACCGGGGCCGAGTGACCGGCATGGGCATCCCCGAGGGCGTCACCCTGATCGTGGGCGGCGGCTTCCACGGCAAGTCCACCCTGCTGCGTGCGTTGGAACGGGGCGTCTACGACCACGTCCCCGGCGACGGGCGTGAACTGGTGGTGTCCCGGTCGGACACCTGCAAGATCCGGGCCGAGGACGGACGTCGGGTGCAGCGGGTCGACGTCAGCGCGTTCGTCTCACACCTGCCCACCGGGGCGGACACCGCGGACTTCTCCACCGACAACGCGTCCGGGTCGACCTCGCAGGCCGCCTCCATCGTCGAGGCGCTGGAGGCCGGGGCGCGTGTGCTGTTGGTTGACGAGGACACGGCGGCCACCAACCTGATGATCCGGGACGCCCGGATGCAGGCGCTGGTGGCCAAGGAGTCCGAACCACTGACCCCGTTCGTGGACCTGGTGCGTCCGCTGCACCGTGAGCACGGGGTGTCCACGGTGCTGGTGATGGGCGGTTCCGGCGACTACATCGACGTCGCCGACCGGGTGATCATGCTGGACCGCTACCACCCGCTCGACGTCACCGACCGCGCCCGTGCCCTGGCCGCGGTGCCCACCGGGCGGGCCGCCGAGGCGAACGCGTTCCCGGTGGTCACCCACCGGGTGGTCGATCCGCGTTCGGTGGACCCGCATCGCGGTGGCCGGTTCCGGGTCTCCGGCAGGGGAAGGGACGCCCTCCTGTTCGGTGAGTCCGAGGTGGACCTGCGGGCGGTGGAACAGATCGTCGACCCCAGCCAGGTGACCGGGATCGGGTTGGCGCTGGCGCACTGTGTCCGAGCGGGACACCTGGACGGTAAGGCCACCGTGGCCGAGGTGCTGGACCGGCTGGACGCCGACCTGGCCGACTCCGGGGTGGAGGCCGTCCGAGGTGGTTTCCTCGGTGACTTCGTCCTGCCACGCCGGCTGGAGGTGGCAGCGGCGCTGAACCGTCTGCGCACCCTGCGGGTGCTGCGTCTGGCCCGTCGGCAGTAGGCCGATCCTCCTATCGGACTCCGCCCCCATATTTGAACAGAACAAACAAAAGTGGAGAAGCAATAAGGCAAAAGGTGTGATCTGTGGCGGCACTTTGAGTACGTACCGTTGCTGAATCGTGTCGCCTCGGTGAGATTACGCAGGAAAGATCGCTCCCTTGGCGGTACACCTTCCGGTAGTGCCCTCCTAGTTTGTCTGTCCAACCGACAAATATGTGTTTCGGGTCACGGTCTCGCCCGGTGTGGGGTCGGGACCGCCCGGAACGCGACAGGGGAGGGCATGTGAGCGGAAGCCGCACCGGGGTCTGGCTCGTCGGCATCCGTGGCTCGGTCGGAACGACCGCCGTCGCCGGAGCCGCCGCGGTCAAGGGTCGGCACGCCGCACCGAGCGGCCTGGTCAGCGAACTGCCCGGTTTCCCGAGTGCCGGGCTACCGCCCCTGGACACGCTGGTGTTCGGTGGCCACGACGTGGTGGACAACCCCCTGCCCAAACGCGCCGAGCAGCTCGCGAGCGGCGGGGTGCTCCCGGCGCGCCTGCTGCCGCTGGTCCACGAGGACCTGGTCGCGGCGGACGCGGAGGCACGCCCCGGGACGACCGTCCCGCCCGACGTACCCGTCGGGCGGGAGGAGATCGATCGTCTGGCCTTGGACCTGCGGTCGTTCCGGAAGCGTCGTCGGCTGGACCGCGTGGTCGTGGTGAACGTCGCCTCCACCGAGCCACCGCACTCGCCACGACCCGAGCACGACGACCTTGCCGCGCTGGAACGAGCACTGGACCGGGGCGAGGCCGTGCTGCCGCCCAGCTCGCGCTACGCGTACGCCGCGCTGCTGGCCGGGTGCTCCTTCGTCGACTTCACCCCCTCCACCGGGGTGCGGTTGCCGGCACTGCACGAGCTGGCCCTGCGCGAGGGGGTGCCGTACGCCGGCAGCGACGGCAAGACGGGGGAGACCCTGGTCAAGAGCGTCCTGGCGCCGATGTTCGCCATGCGGGCGTTGCGCGTGCTGTCCTGGTCCGGCACCAACCTGTTGGGTGGAGGTGACGGCGCGAACCTGGCCGACCCCGTGGTCGCGACCAGCAAGACCCGGTCCAAGCAGCGGGTGCTCGCCGAGACGTTGGGGCACGAGGTCGACGGCCAGGTGCACATCGACTACGTGCCCGACCTCGGTGAGTGGAAGACCGCCTGGGACCACATCACGTTCGAGGGCTTCCTCGGAGTGCGGATGACCGCACAGTTCATCTGGCAGGGGTGCGACTCGGCACTGGCCGCGCCCCTGGTGCTCGACCTGGCGCGTCTCGTCGCCCGCGCCCACCAGTGTGGTCGCCGCGGCCCCTTGCCCGAACTCGGTTTCTTCTTCAAGGACCCCATCGGCCTGGGCGAGCACGACCTGGCCGCCCAGTACACGTTGCTGCGCCGCTGGGCTGCCGAGCTGGGGGAGGACGCATGAACATCCGCCGAGCGCCCCTGGTCCCCGACCTGCGCAGTCTGGTGCAGCTGGTGCGGGCCCCGGCGGCACTGTCCGTGCCCGGTGACGTCCTGGCCGGAGCCGCCGCCGCGGGATTCCCGCTCGGTGCGCGAACCGTGGCGCTGCCCGTGGCGTCCGTGTGCCTGTACTGGGCGGGCATGGCCCTCAACGACTACGCCGACCGGAGGGTCGACGCCGTCGAACGGCCCGAACGGCCCATCCCGAGCGGGCGGGTACGCCCCGGGTTCGCCCTGGGGTTGGCCACCGGGCTGACCGCCACCGGACTGGCGGTGGCCGGGGCGGTCGGTGGTCGTCGAGCCCTGCGGGGCGCCGTCCCCCTGGCCGCGGCGGTGTGGGCCTACGACCTGCTGCTCAAACGCACCGTGGTCGGGCCGGTCGGGATGGCCGCGGCCCGGGCGCTGGACGTGCTGCTCGGCGCCGGTGCCGGCTCGTGGCGCCCGGCGCTGCCCACCGCTCTCGTCGTGGGGGCGCACACCTTCGCCGTCACCGCGCTGAGCCGGAACGAGGTGCGCGGCGGTTCTCCGGAGGTGGCCGGGGTCGGCCTGCTCACCACGGCCGCGGTGACCGCCGCCGGTGCCCGGGCCACCCTGCGCGCCGACACC
Organism: Pseudonocardiaceae bacterium; assembly: GCA_036562635.1. Classification (GTDB taxonomy): domain Bacteria; phylum Actinomycetota; class Actinomycetes; order Mycobacteriales; family Pseudonocardiaceae; genus DATCJU01. Next base: position 67,985 of record DATCJU010000151.1, on the reverse strand, counting down.
GGCCGCAGGACACCCCTCCGCCGGGCACGACGGCTGGTGAGCGCGGCTCTGCTGGCCGGCTACGCCGTCCCGGTCGGCCGGGCGCAGCTCGCGGCGATCAGCCGGCCCACCCCCCACCGGATCCGGCGAGCAGTGGGCGCCGGAATCCTCGGGATGGTGCCGCTGCAGGCCGCGCTGACCGCGGCCGCGGGAGCCCCTCGGACCGCACTCGCCCTGGCCTTGGGGTTCCCGCTGGCCCGCCGTCTGACCAGGAAGGTGTCGCCGACATGACCCTGCGCTTCGGCTACGGCACCAACGGATTCACCGACCACCGCCTGCCCGAGGCTCTGGCGGTACTGGCCGACCTGGGCTACGACGGGGTGGCTCTCACCCTCGACCACGGTCACCTCGATCCGTTCGCTCCCGACCTGTCCCGCCGGGTGGCGGCGGTGGCCCGCCGACTGGAACAACTGGGCCTGGCCGTGGTGGTGGAGACCGGGGCCCGGTACGTGCTCGACCCGCGCCGCAAACACCACCCGACCCTGCTGTCGGACACCGGTCGGGAACGGCGGCTGGACTACCTGATCCGCGCGGTGCGCGTCGCCGCCGACCTCGGCGCCGAGGCCGTGTCCTTCTGGAGCGGAGCCCGACCCGACGGCCTGCCCGACGAGATCGCCTGGCGGCGCCTGGCCGAGGGGTGCGCCCGGGTGCTGGAGGTGGCCGAACAGTACGACGTGGTGCTGGGGTTCGAGCCGGAGCCGGGCATGTTCGTGTCCGATCTGGACGGCTACGAGCACCTGCGTGGACTGCTTGGCGCTCCCGAGCGGTTCGGGCTGACCCTGGACGTGGGCCACTGCTGCTGCCTGGAGCCGCTGCCGGTGCCGGACTGTGTGCACCGCGCGGGACCGTACCTGGTGAACGTGCAGATCGAGGACATGCGGCGTGGGGTGCACGAGCACCTGGAGTTCGGCGACGGGGAGATCGACTTCCCACCGGTGCTGCGTGCGTTGTCCGATGTGGACTATCGCGGACTGGTCTCGGTCGAACTGCCCCGGCACAGTCACGCCGCCCCGGTGGTGGCCGAGCGCTCGCTGCACTTCCTGCGCCGGGCGTGGGCGACCGCCCGGCCGACGTGGAAGGAGGAAACCCCCGAGCCACCGTCCCACTGGTCCACGGACACCGACCGGGTAGGGGCGCTGTGTGACGAGAGGCAGGAGGTCCCACGGTGAGCGAAGCGGAACTGCGCGCCGCCATGGACACGTCCACCGCCGGGGAGGAGGCCCGACGGTGGCTGGTCGAGGCGTGTGCACGTGTGCGGACCGAGCCACAGGCGATCCGCACGCTGTTCCCCGCCGCGGCCCGACGCTGTGGACGCGGACCACTACCGGTGGCCGGTCAGCGCATCCCGTGGACGGTCGACCTGGTGGCCCGGGCCCTGCTGTTGTGTGCGCTGCCGCTGCAGGACGAACCGTTGGCCGACGAGGTCGACCAGCTGTACCGCTACGGGGACGCGGCCGAGAAACGTGCGGTGCTGTACGCGCTGCACCTGCTCCCGTTGGGAGACCGGGCGCTCCCGGTGGTCCGGGACGCGTTGCGTACCAACGACACCCGGTTGGTGGCCGCCGCGCTTGGCCCCTACGGCGCGACCCACCTGGACGGACCGGCCTGGCGGCAGGGTGTGCTCAAGTGTGTCTTCCTCGGCATTCCCCTGGACCGTGTGCACGGGCTGCCCGAGCGGGCCGACGCCGAGCTGGCGCGGATGATGGTCGACTTCGCCCGCGAGCGGATCGCCGCCGGCCGGGACGTGCCCGCCGACATCTGGCCGGTCGTGAACCGCCACCCGCAGGTGGTCGCCGCGGCCCGGCTGGACGACGAGCTGCACTCCTCCGTGCCGGCCCGGCGGGAGGCGGCCCGGCGTGCACTGGCGGCCCGGGAGGCGGCACGTGTCCCCGTCGCCCCGCAGGACCGGTGAGCCATCGCCTGTTCCGGCACACAGTGCACCGCCGGGAGCAGGCGTTCTGAGCACCCAGGAGGCCTGATGCGCATCTTCGACCCGCACATCCACATGACCTCGCGCACCACCGACGACTACGAGGCCATGTACGCCGCGGGGGTCCGGGCAGTGGTGGAACCGGCCTTCTGGCTCGGCCAGCCCCGCACCTCGGTGGGCAGTTTCGTGGACTACTTCGACAGCCTCATCGGCTGGGAACCGTTCCGGGCCGGGCAGTTCGGCATCCGCCACCACTGCACGATCGCGCTCAACCCCAAGGAGGCCAACGATCCCCGGTGTCGGGGCGTGCTCGACGTGCTGCCCCGGTATCTGGCCAAGGACCGGGTGGTCGCGGTGGGCGAGGTCGGCTACGACTCGATGACCCCGGAGGAGGACGAGGTCTTCGCCGCCCAACTGGAACTGGCCGTCGAGCACGACCTTCCCGTGCTGGTGCACACCCCGCATCGGGACAAGGCCGCCGGGACCCGCCGCACCCTGGACGTGATACGCGAGTCGGGCATCCCCCCGGAACGGGTCGTGGTGGACCACCTCAACGAGATGACGGTCGGCCTGGTCGTGGACTCGGGGTGCTGGATGGCCTTCTCCATCTATCCGGACACCAAGATGGAGGAGCACCGCATGGTGGAGATCCTCAAGGAGTACGGCACCGACCGCATGCTGGTGAACTCCGCCGCCGACTGGGGACGCAGCGATCCGCTGAAGACCCGCAGGACCGGGGAGGCCATGCTCGCCGCCGGCTTCGACGAGGACGAGGTGGACAAGGTCCTGTGGCGCAACCCGGTGGCCTTCTACGGGCAGAGCGGTCGGTTGGAGCTGGACGGGGACGAACTTCCGGTGGACCCGACCGCCACCTACCAGGGCAACTCCGTCCTCCGCGGTGCGCGGCCGGAGGGGTGAGATGCGTTTCCGTCACCCCGACGGCACCATCGTCCACCTTGCCTACTGCACCAACGTGCACCCCGCCGAGGACCTGGACGGGGTGCTGGACCAGCTGGTCCGCTACGCCGAGCCGGTCCGGAAGCGGCTCGACGTCGCCCGACTCGGTCTGGGACTGTGGCTGGCCCACCCGCTCAGCAGCCGACTCGTCGCCGAGCCCGCGGCACTGCGGCGCCTGCGCGCCGAACTGGACGCACGCGGCCTGGAGGTGGTGACCCTCAACGGGTTTCCCTACCGGGGTTTCCACGACCCGGTGGTCAAGCACGCGGTGTACCTGCCGGACTGGACCGACCCGCGCCGTGTCGACCACACGGTGGACCTGGCCCGGATCCTGCTGCGCCTGCTGCCCGAGGACGCGGTGCGGGGCAGTGTCTCCACCCTGCCGCTGGCTTGGCGGGAACCCTGGGGAGCACGGGAACGGGAGCAGGCCGGAGCTGGTATCGCCCGGCTCGGCACCGAGCTGGCCGCGCTGGCCGCCGCCGAGGGACGCCGGGTGCGGATCGGGTTCGAACCCGAGCCCGGTTGTGTCGTGGAGTCCACGTCGGACGCCGTCCGGTGGCTGTCCGATCTGGACCCCGAGTGGTTCGGGGTATGCCTGGACACCTGTCATCTGGCGACGGAGTTCGAGGAGCCGCGTGCGGCCCTGGACCGACTGGCCCAGGCCGGGGTGCCCGTGGTGAAGACCCAGGCCTCGGCGGCGCTGGAGGCGGCCGACCCCACCGATCCACGTACCCGGGAGGCACTGGCCCGGTTCGTCGAGCCCCGTTTCCTGCACCAGACCCGGGAACGGGCGGCGGACGGGCGGATCGCCGTCGACGACCTCGACGCGGCCCTGACTCCGGACGGGCTGCCTGGTGCCGGTCCCTGGCGGGTGCACTTCCACGTGCCGTTGCACGCCGATCCCGCCCCACCGCTCACCTCCACCCGTCCGGTGCTGCGTGCCGTGCTGACCGAACTGTTCAGCGGGCCGGTGGCCCGGACCGATCACATCGAGGTGGAGACCTACACCTGGGGCGTGCTCCCGGCCGGACAGCGCCCCGGCACCGACACCGAGCTCGCCGACGGGATCGCCGCCGAGCTGGACTGGGTGCGGCGCGAGCTGCTGGAACGAGGACTGGTGGAGGTACCGTGATGAGCGGGTCCACGAACCCCGCCCACAGGCCTGTCCTGCTGATCGACGTGGTCGGGTTGACGCCGCGACTGTTGGCGTACACCCCGAACCTGCGACAACTCGCCAGAAGCGGGTTCCAGGCCCGGCTGGATCCGGTGCTGCCCGCGGTGACCTGCTCGGTGCAGGCCAGTGCCCTCACCGGCTCCCTGCCCCGGGACCACGGCATCGTCGGCAACGGCTGGTACTTCCGGGACCTGGGGGAGGTCTACCTGTGGCGCCAGCACAACCGGTTGGTGCAGGGCGAACACGTGTGGGAGGCCGCCCGTGCCGTGGCCCCCGGGTACACCGCGGCCAACATCTGCTGGTGGTACGCCATGGGCATGACCACCGACGTGGTGGTCACCCCGCGACCGGTCTACCACGCCGACGGGCGCAAGGAACCCGACTGCTACACCTACCCGCCCGAGCTGCACGACGACCTCACCGACCGTTTCGGCACGTTCCCGCTGTTCAGCTACTGGGGTCCCGGGGCTTCGATCACGTCCTCCCGGTGGATCTGCCGCGCGGCCGAGTACATCCTGACCGACCGGCGACCCGACCTGACGCTGGTCTACGTACCGCACCTGGACTACGACCTGCAGCGGTTCGGCCCCCACGGCCCGGAGGCGGCCGCCGCGGCCCGTGAGGTGGACGCGACGCTCGGGCCGCTGCTGCGGGCGGCCCGGGAGCGGGACGTCACGGTGGTCGTGCTCTCCGAGTACGGCATCACCCCGGCCCGCCGTCCGGTGGACATCAACCGGGCACTGCGTCGGGAGGGCCTGCTCCAGGTTTACACCCAGGCCGGCATGGAATACCTGGACCCATGGGTGTCCCGGGCTTTCGCCGTGGCCGACCACCAGGTGGCCCACGTGTACGTCCGTGATCCGGCCGACGTACCCCGTGTGCGATCGCTGGTCGCCGAGCTCGACGGGGTGGACGAGGTGCTGGACGCCGACGGCAAGCAGCGGTACGGGTTGGACCACGAACGTGCCGGTGAACTGGTGGCCGTCGCGGAACCGGACGCCTGGTTCACCTACTACTACTGGTTGGACGACGACCGGGCACCTGACTTCGCTCGGTTGGTGGAGATCCACCGCAAGCCCGGCTACGACCCGGCCGAGCTGTTCATGGACCCCACCGACCGGTTCGTGAAGCTGCGGGCGGCCGCCGCCCTGGCCCGCAAGAAGCTGGGCATGCGGTACCTGATGGACGTGGTGCCGCTGGATCCCGCGCCGGTACGGGGCAGCCACGGCCGCCTGCCGGACGACCCGTTGGACGGGCCGGTGCTGCTGTGCTCGGACCCGACGCTGGGCCGGGAGCGGTTGCACGTCACCGAGGTCAAGCCGTTGCTGCTGGCGCTGGCAGGTCTGAGGCCGGCCGTTGTGCGATGAGAGGCGGGGCTGCCGATGAGCGCCGACCCTGTGACCGAGTCACCTCCCACGCCGGTGCGGGACCACCCGAGACATGCGGGAGTCGACGACGACCTGCCCCGGCGGGTGCAGCAGGTCCTGGTCGACTACCTGGAACAACGCCGGGAATCGGTGGCTGCCGTGGCCCCGGCGTTCGCCACCGAGGTGGTCGACACGCTGACCGCGTTCGTGTTGCGCGGCGGCAAGCGGTTGCGCCCGATGTTCGCCTGGTGGGGATGGCGCGCCGGAGGCGGTGATCCCGGAGGCGTCGAGGCCGACGCCGTGCTGCGGGCGGTCAGCGCCCTGGAGCTGCTGCAGGCGTTCGCGTTGGTCCACGACGACGTCATGGACGGGTCGGACGTCCGCCGGGGAGCTCCGGCGATGCACGTGGTCCATGCACGGCGGCACCGCACGGCGGGGTGGGAGGGAGATCCGGAGCGGTTCGGGAGCTCGGTCGCGGTGCTGGCCGGTGATCTCGCGTTGACCTGGGCCGACGACCTGCTGACCGGGGCCGGGCTGCCCGCGGTGGCGCTGTGCCGGGCCCAGGAGCCGTGGTCGGCCCTGCGGGCCGAGATGTTGGCCGGCCAGTACCTGGACCTACGGGCTCCGGTGGCCGGGCAGTTCGGGGCGGGCCAGGCGTTGCGGATCGCGCGCCTGAAGTGTGCCGCCTACACCGTGGAACGGCCGCTGCACCTGGGAGCGGCGATCGCGGGTGCCCCCGCGCCGGTGGTGGCCGCCCTCCGCCGGTACGGGGTCGCGTTGGGGGTGGCGTTCCAGTTGCGCGACGACCTGCTCGGTGTGTTCGGCGATCCGGAGGTCACCGGCAAACCCGCGGGGGAGGACCTGCGGGAGGGCAAGTGCACCCTGCTGGTGGTCGAGGCGCTGCGGCGCGCCGCGGCCCATGGGCCGGAACGGGTCGCGACCCTGCGCGAGCTGCTCGGGCGGGCCGACCTGGACGCCGCCGGGGTGGCCCGTGCGCGCCGACTGCTGGTGGAGCTGGGTGCGGTCCGTGCCGTGGAGCGCCGTATCGAACGACTGGCCGACCATGCGCTGCGGGCACTGGAGCAGGTCCCGATCGACGCGCAGGCGACCGCACGACTGTCCACACTGGTACGGACGGTGGTGCACCGCGACCGCTGAACCGGGTACGTGGGATGCAGGTCCACGTTCCCGGCGGTACCGACGGCCGGAAGAAACCGGGGCGGTGGACCGTTCCACGGTCCACCGCCCCGGTCGAAGCAACGGTTCAGCGCTGTACGAAGTGGACCGCGAGGTCCTGTGGCTCGACGGTGAGGGTCAGCGGGCCACCCAGCTCACCGATCGGCAGACCGTCCCGGATCAGCGTGTAGGCACCGCTGGTCGCCTGCAGCACCACCCGCTGCCCGAACAGCGACTCGGGAGCACGGCCGGGGGCGGAGACCCGCACCCCGAGCTGGTTCCTGACCAGGGTCACGAGCACGGAGGAGCCGGTGAGGGTGCCACCGGACTCGCCGTCGACGGTGACGGTCAGCTCCCCGGCCTGCTCGTCGACCGGCTCGGCGGCGATGTCGACGAACGCCACGTCACGCGCGCGGTCGGGGGCGTTGATCTCGATGACGTCACGTCGACGCTCGGCGACCTCCTGGCCGGAGTTCTCCTCCGAGGCGGTCTCGCCGTCGGCCAGGGTCAGCAGCGGCACACGCAGGCGAGCGGCGAGCCGGTGTGCGTCGTCGGAGGCAGCCCCCGCGGCGTTGATCACGGCGCTGAGCCGGGGGAGCCGGTCGATGGCGCTCTCGGAGCGGGTCAGGGCTGGAGTCGCGTCGATCACCTGGACCTGCAACGCGGTCAGGTGGCCGCGCAGCAGGCTGGCGCGCTGTCGGCTGTTCCGGTCGAAGCCACGGACCACGGCCACGGCGCCGCCATCGCCGCCTGCGGTGCGGGCAGCCGCCTCCGCCAGCCGAACCAGCGACGACTTCTGGGTGTCGGCGGTCGGGGCGTGGGGCACGGGCGGTTGCGTGGTTGCGGTGCTCATGTTGTGGGCGTTCTCCTGGCGTCGACTGAGGTGCCGCCCGATCGGGTTATGGCGGCAAGTGCTTCAACTCTACCGATGCGTGAAGGTTCACCTCTATGTGATCTATTCCGCTCGCCACGGGCTGCCGAAGAGATACCCGACACCACCGTGCGCTGACACTCACGTGACGTGAAGGTAGGTTCGAGGTGCGGGGGAGACACGATGTGCGTCGTGGGAGGGCGGCCGTGGCTGAGCGGCACATGCAGATCGGGGAGGTGGCCGAGCGTACCGGGCTGTCCCTGCGGACCATCCGTTACTACGAGGAGGTCGGTCTGGTCCGGCCGTCCTCGCGGAGCCGGGGAGGTTTCCGTCTCTACTCCGAGGCCGATGTGGACCGGTTGCGGCTGGTCAAGCAGATGAAGCCGCTGGAGTTCACCCTGGAGCAGATGAGCGAGGTGCTGTCCGCACTGGACCGACTGGGATCACCGGAGTCCGCCGCCCGGTTGCCCGCGGCCGAGCGGGCGAGGCTGCGGGAACGGCTGCGGGTGTACCACGATGCGGCGGAGTCCCGCCGTCGGGTGTTGCTCGAGCAGCTGCACGGGGTGGAGCGTTTCGCCGCCGAACTGCGCACCATGATCGGGCCCGGACGGCTCCTCTCCTGATCCGGTCCGCCGTTCGGGGACGGTGGTCTGCGCTCGGCGGCGACGTGGGTGCCGGATCAGGGCAGGATGGATCGAGTGCGTGTGCGTCCGGTGTCCTGGCCCCTGTTGATCGAGGAACTCGCCGACCGGATCGCCGGGGCCGCTGCGACCCGTTGGACGCGGGTGGCGGTGGACGGTCCGGGCCCTGCTGCCCCGGGGGAGCTGGCCGAGAGGCTGGTGGATCCGCTACGGGTGCGTGGCCGTGCGGTGGTACGGGTGAGCGCGACGGACTTCCTGCGCCCGGCCTCGTTGCGGTTCGAGCGGGGGCGTCACGACCCGGACTCCTTCTACGAGGGCTGGGTGGACCTGGGGGCCCTGCACCGTGAGGTGCTCGCGCCGACCGCCCCGGACGGGTCCGGACGGGTGCTGCCGAGCCTGTGGGACGCGGAAACGGATCGTGCCACGCGGGCGGACTACGTGCGGGTGCCACCGGGCGGTGTAGTCCTGGTGGACGGGTCGTTGCTGCTCGGTCGGGGACTGCCGTTCGACGTCACGGTCCATCTGTGGCTGTCCCCGACAGCGCTGGCCCGGCGGATCGACCCGGAGTGGTCCTGGACCCTGCCTGCCTTCGCTCGCTACGCGGAGGAGGTCGTGCCGTGGCGGCAGGCCGACGTGGTGGTACGGGTGGACGATCCCCGCCGGCCGGCGTTGGTGGAGCAGCTGTAGCTGGCAGGGTCTCGCTGCTCTGCGGGAAGGAACGGTCGGGTCGCGACCGCTGTCACGGTCGGAGGAAGCCGGCGGGGTCGGGGGCACCCGTCCGGTTCTTCCGGCGGGGAGGTTCACCAGCCCGGGGTCACTCCCGGTGTTGCCCGCCGAAGGACACCGTGGGCTCGACCGTCACCTGCGTGGCCTCGCAGTCCGAGCACTCGGAGCACTCACAGAACCGTCGGGTGAGCCGGGCGTACCCGACGTCCTCGCGCTCGGTGCTTCCCCAGGCGTGGTCGTCCGCGGCGCACCGGGCGCAGGTCGCCTGCTGCTCGCGGTGGTGCCGTCGCACCGCCGGCTTCGGCTCCGCGGGGGCGTCGGTGGCCTCCGCGAGCAGCGCGTTCAGCTCACCGGTGTCGAAGAGCACGGTTGTCGGGGCCTCGTCGATGACGGGGATCGGGCCGGTCGGCCAGTCCGCCGGGCCGGGTTCGTGCATCGTCGCGGTCATGCGGTGCTTCTCCATGTCCTTGTCGGGGTCGGGCCAAAGGATGCATCCTGCCGCACCCGCGGCGCTAGATGTTGATCAAGTTTCGGGCCGCAGGAGTTCCGCTTTCCCAGGTCGGTGCGGGGCTGACCTGGTGGGAAGCCGAGTGATCGCCGATCGAGAGATTGGTCACGAATCGGCTACACCGGCTGTTCCGGGCGCGGTTCGGCGCGTCGGCCGGTGTGGGCTGGGGTCGCCGTCAGCCGGGGGAGAGTTCCGCTGCGACGGTCGCTCCCAGTTCCCAGCAGGCTTGAAGGTCCTCCTTGCTGGGCTCGCCGATCACCTCCACCGGTGGACGCACCCGTCGCCACCGCAGACCGGTGCTGATCGACTCCACGGCGCGGACCGCGCCGCAGACGTCGTTGTTGCCGTGCACGTAGAGTGCGTAGGGCCGGCGCACCGTGGCCTGTAGGCACGGGTAGTAGATCCCGTCGAAGAAGTGCTTCAGCGCCCCGCTCATGTAGCCGATGTTGGCAGGGGTGCCGAGCAGGTAGCCGTCGGCTTCCAGGACGTCGACCGCCGTGGCGACCAGGGCGGGACGTACGACGACGTCGACACCCTCGATCGCCTCGTCGCGCGCACCGTCGATGACCGCTTCGAGCATGGCCTGCATCGACGGCGAGGGCGTGTGGTGGACGATCAGAAGCTTCGGCATCGCACTTGAACATCGCAGTGTCGTGACGAAAGAGCAACCCTTAGCTTCAATGCAATTGCAATAATTGTTTCAGTCTCAACTGAAATTTATTCCCCTCGTGTCTCCCACCAGCGCAATCCGGGCGAAGTGCCCCTCGTCGAAAGCCTGACGCCGTAACGGCAAACCACTTCTTCGGGCGCCACCCGTGGGGGTGGTGACACGCTCCCGGACACCGCAGGTCGCCGCCCGTGGGGTGTGGGTGCCCGTGTTGTCGGCGTGGAGGACGGGACTCACCCGCTACGCCGGACGAGTGTGTCCGGGACGCGAGGGCGGACCGCCGGTGGGGTGCCCCGACACCGGGGAATGCCGGTTCCCCCGGCCGGTGTTGCCTCGGAGGTGACGTCGACGGCACTTCCCTCCCGACTGTCCGTGCTGGACCGGTCGAGCGTCCGGAAGGGGCAGAGCGCGGCGCGGGCGCTGCGCGACACCGTCCGGTTCGCCCGTCGGATCGAGGCGCTGGGCTACCACCGGTTCTGGGTGGCGGAACACCACGGGGTTCCCGGTATCGCCGGTGCGGCACCGACGGTGCTGGCCGCCGCCGTCGCCTCGGCCACCACACGCATCCGGGTCGGCACCGGCGGCGTGATGCTGCCCAACCACCCACCGTTCGTGGTGGCCGAACAGTTCGGCGTGCTCGCCTCGCTCTTCCCGGGGCGCATCGACATGGGGCTGGGACGCTCGGTCGGGTTCACCCGCGACGTTCGCCGTGCCCTGGGACGGGACAAGGAGGCTGCCGCGGAGTTCGGGGCGCAGCTGGAGGAACTGCTCGGCTACTTCACCGGGGAACAGCGGGTCCACCCCGGTGCGCGGGCCACGCCGGCCGAGGGCGCCCGGGTACCGGTCTTTGTCCTGGCCACCGGGGCCGCGGCCGATCACGCCGCCGACCTGGGCCTTCCCCTGGTGATCGGGGCCGTCCGGGGGGAGGAGCGGATGCTGGGTGCGATCGAGCGTTACCGTCGCCGCTTCCGGCCCTCGCCCTGGGCCGACCGCCCCTACGTGGTCGTCGCCGCGGCCATCGCGGTCGCCGGGAACACGGAGGCGGCCAGGCGGTTGCTGCTTCCCGAGGCCTGGTCGACCGTCCACTCCCGCATCCACGGGGTCTTCCCGCCGCTGGTGCCTGCCGAGGAGGTGCTCGCCCGGGACATGACCGACCGGGAGCGCCGCCTGCTCGCGGACACACTGCGCGGACAGATCCACGGCACCGAGGACGAGGTGGCAGCCGAACTGGCCCGGGTGGTCGCGGCCACCGGGGCGGACGAGGTCCTCGTGACCACGAGCACCTACGACCGGGAGGAGATGCTGGACTCCTACCGGCGCCTGGCCCGGTTGGCCGGGCTCGGGGAGCGCGGACCGACCCCGGGCGGGAACGACTCCGGGCCGCTCGCGACGCACCTCGCCCACCGTCGGTGACCGGCCTCGACACCGGGGACCGGCCGGAACGTGGTGCAGCGGCTGCGCGGTTGCACCTCCCCGGCAGGGGGTAACCGGAGGTGGGGGTGCGCTGTGGATACGATGCAGTTCGGGATCTTCAGTGTTGGTGACGTCACGCCCGATCCCACCACGGGCAGGACGCCCGGCGAGCACGAGCGGATCAAGGCCATGGTGGCGATCGCGCTGAAGGCGGAGGAGGCCGGCCTGGACGTCTTCGCCACCGGTGAGCACCACAATCCGCCGTTCGTGCCCTCCTCGCCGACGACCATGCTGGGCTACATCGCCGCCCGCACCGAGCGGTTGATCCTGTCCACGGCGACGACCCTGATCACGACCAACGATCCGGTCAAGATCGCCGAGGACTACGCGATGCTGCAGCACCTGGCCGACGGGCGTGTCGACCTGATGCTGGGCCGTGGCAACACCGCCCCGGTCTACCCCTGGTTCGGCAAGGACATCCGCCAGGGCATCCCGCTCGCCATCGAGAACTACGCCTTGCTGCACCGGCTGTGGCGCGAGGACGTCGTGGACTGGCAGGGCCGTTTCCGCACACCCCTGGAGGGGTTCACCGCCACACCGCGGCCGCTGGACGGGGTACCACCCTTCGTCTGGCACGGTTCGATCCGCAGCCCCGAGATCGCCGAGCAGGCCGCCTACTACGGTGACGGGTTCTTCGCCAACAACATCTTCTGGCCCAAGGAACACTTCCAGCGCCTGGTCGGCCTCTACCGCGAACGCTACGCCCACTACGGGCACGGGGCGCCCGAGGAGGCCATCGTCGGACTCGGCGGCCAGGTGTTCATGCGCAGGCGGTCCCAGGACGCGGTGCGTGAGTTCCGCCCCTACTTCGACAACGCCCCCGTCTACGGGCACGGCCCGTCGCTGGAGGAGTTCATGGCGCAGACCCCTCTCACGGTGGGCAGTCCGCAACAGGTCGTCGACCGGACCCTGAAGTTCCGGGAGTACTTCGGCGACTACCAGCGGCAGCTCTTCCTGATGGACCACGCCGGCCTGCCGCTGAAGACCGTGCTGGAGCAGATCGACATCCTCGGCGAGGAGGTCGTGCCGGTGCTGCGCCGGGAGTTCGCCGTCGGCCGGCCACCCACCGTGCCGGACGCCCCCACCCACACGTCCCTGGTCGCACGCCGGAACGCCGCAGCCGGAGGTGGGACCGCGGCTCCCACGTCCCCCCGTACCTGAACCTCCTCGACCGAGGGCTGCGGACACGGAGAGCGCCGGCCCCGTGAGGGCTCACCGTTCCAGGGGCACGACCGCGACCGGGCACGGTGCTCCGTGCAGGGCACCGTGGATCGTGGAGCTGAGCAGATGCCCGGTGACGGGGCCGCGGTGCGCCCGGCCGAGCACCAGCAGCTGGGCGCCGTGCCGTGTTGCCACCTCCAGCAGCGCGGGGACCGGTCGAGCGTGCCGGACCTCGGTACGGATGTCGAGGTCGGCGTGTGCCCTGCGCCAGGACGCCAGGGTCTGCTCGACCCGGGCGGTTGCCGTCCGGTGCGGCTCGTCGCCGAAGGCGTCGAGGAACTCGGTCAGCGGATCGCCGTCCAGCTCGGTGTACCAGGCGTGCACGACGACGAGAGGGCAGCGCCGGGCCAGCGCCGCGGTGACGGCGAAACCGATGTCGGCCCCGCAGGCCGACGGGTCGAGACCCAGCAGGACCGGACCCGTGGTGGGTGGTGCACCGTCGGACGCCCTGACCACGACCACGGGGCACGGAGCGGCCGCAGCCAACGCCACCCCGACCGAGCCCACGACCAGCCCGGTGTGGCCACCGAGACCACGGCTGCCCACGACCAGCACCCCCGCCTCCGTGCCGTGGCGCAACAGGACCTGGGCCGCGGGAGCGGTGTCCGTCCTGGTCCGCACCGTCAGACCCGGGTGCTCCTCCCGGCAGCGGGTGGCCGTGCCCGTGAGTATCCGTTCCGCGCGATCGCGGAGCGAGCCGGCCACCCACCGGCCCGGCGGTCCACCGACCACCGCGACCGGGGGTGGCGGCATGGCGTGGACCAGGTGCAGCTCGGCCCGGCGTCGGACAGCCTCCGCGGCGGCCCACAGCGCTGCGTCCTCCGCCCATCGTGACCCGTCGACCCCGCAGACCACCGCACCGGGAGAGCTCGACCCGTTCATGTGCCCACCGTGCGGGGCCGTGCCGGCATCCGCCACCCGGGCCGGGGACCGAGACGCGTTCGTGGTCGGGTGGACCTGCCACGAGGGACCTGTCACCGGAACCGCCGGGACGGCCGCGACGGGTTCAGAACGGGACGAACGTTGGTATCCGAACCCAGGCCCTGCCGAGCGGGTCGTGCGGCCCGGTGCGTGGCGGGGCGGACAGGCCGTGTTCCCGGGCCCGCACGTGTCGGCCCGCGACGGGACCGGGAAGCGCGGGGCCCGGCACCGGCCCCCCGGGAAGGAGCGTCACCGCCATGAGCAACTGGTCACCCGACGAAGAGGGAGTGCTGGTACGGGCGGTGCAGCGGGCGCCCTCGGTGCACAACACCCAGCCATGGGTGCTGGAACTGCACCAGCGCAGTGCCCTGTTGTTCGAGCGGGGGGACGTCTCCCTTCCGCACCACGACCCCACCGGTCGGGACCGGCTGATCTCCTGCGGTGCCGCGCTGACCAACCTGGTGCTGGCCGTGCGGAACCTGGGGTGGCGGACCGCGGTGGCGCTGTTCCCGGACCCGACGCATCCCGATCACGTGGTCACCGTGACGGCGGTGTCGCCCCAGCCGCCCACCGAGACCGAGGCCGCATGGTTCGCCGCCATCCCACGGCGGCGCAGCCATCGTGAGCCCTTCGCGTCCAGTCCTCTGGACGAGGACGAGATCCGGGCCCTGATGGCCGCGGCCGACGAACCCGGGGTCGACGTGCACCGCATCAGCGGACCGGAGCAGGCACACGCGGTGGCGGGGCTGTTCGAACACGCCGCGGGGGTGCTGCGACACGACAGCGGGTACCAGCGGGAACTGGCGGCCTGGACCGTCTCCGGTACCGAGGACCCCACCGGTACCGGCATTCCGCGCCTCCGGCTGGAGGGCACCGGGTTGTTCGGTGGCCTGGTCCGGCCCGGTGGCCCCGCACCCGACCGTTACGTGCTGGCCTCCCGGTTGCAGCAGGAGTGCGTGCTCGTCGTGCTCACCGCCGAGGACGGCAAACGGGACCACACGGTCGCCGGAGCGGTGCTGGAACGGGTCTGGTTGACCGCCACCAGTCTCGGCCTGGGCGCGTCGGTGGTCACCCAGCCACTGCACCTGCGTGAGGTGCGTTCCGGTCTCGCCGAGCGTCTGGACCTTCCGGGGTTCCCCCAGGCCCTGCTCCGGGTGGGGCGGACGGTGGACACCCCGCCGGCCGTGCCCCATCGGAGGCCGGCCGATCTCGTACGCCCCCACACCGACGGAGGAGAGACATGACCGGCCCGGTTCTCGTGGGCGTCGACGGTTCCCTCTCGGCCGAGAACGCCGTCCGGTGGGCGGCGCGCACGGCCCTGGTCCGACGCCTGCAGCTACGGCTGGTGCACGCCGTGCCGCGGATCACGGCCTACACACCGGTGACCGTGCCCCGCTCCTTCGAGGAGGCCCTGAAGGACCAGGGACGGCAGTGGCTGGAGCAGGGGGCCGTGTTGGCCCGACAGGAGGCCCCGGGGGTCGAGGTGGCCACGGATCTGCTGGACGGAGTGCCCGCGGCGGTGCTGGTCGACCTGTCCCGGTCGGCACGCATGGTGGTCCTGGGGTCACGCGGACTGGGCGGGTTCACCGGGCTGCTGGTCGGCTCCGTCGCCGTCACGCTCGCCGCGCACGGTCACTGCCCCGTGGTGGTGGTCCGCGGCGATCCTCTCGACGCCCCGCCCCCCGAGACCGGGCCGGTGGTGGTCGGGGTGGACGGGACGGCGGCCAGTGAGGCGGCGGTCGCGTTCGCCTTCGACGAGGCGTCCCGGTGGGACACCCCGCTGGTGGCCGTGCACAGCTGGAACGACGCGGTGTCCGACGCGTTGTGGGGTCTGGCGGCCGTGTTCGTCGACTGGGAGGCGATCGAGGCGGACGGGCAGCAGCTGCTCGCCCAGCGCCTGGCCGGCTGGCAGGAGCAGTACCCGGACGTGTCGGTCCGGCAGGTGGTCACCCGGGGCGCGGCGGCGCGTGCCCTGTTGGACCAGGCGGGTGGGGCGCGGCTGGTCGTGGTTGGCAGTCGGGGCCGCGGTGGGGTGCGGGGCATGCTGCTCGGATCGACCAGCCAGGCCCTGCTGCACCATGCGCCCTGCCCGGTGGCCGTGGTACGCCCCCAGCCGGGGCGCTGAGCCACCCGAAGCCGCAGGCCAGGTGGGTGACGGAGCCGGGTGACGGCGTGATCGCCCCGTCGCTCCTCTGCTTTCCCGTATCCGCGGACGTGTCCCGCCCGGTGGAACGTCCGCGCCGGTCACCGCGGCGGGGACGGCTCCGCGTCCCGCGGCAGGGGCACCTGCCAGTGCAGCCGGGTCCCACCCTCGGGGCGTCGGTCCACCGTCAGGGACCCGCCGTACCGTGCGGCTCGCGCCTCCAGGTTCCGCAGCCCACTGCGCGCGGCCTCCCGGTCAATGCCCACCCCGTCGTCCGCCACGTCGATCACCAGGTCGTCGTCGGCCTCGACGGTCACCACGACACCGGTGGCGTGAGCATGTCGGAGGACGTTGCTCAGGGCCTCCCGCAGCACCGCCACCGCGTGCCTGCCCACCTCCTGGGGCACCAGGGTGTCGATCGGCCCGGACATCCGCACGGTGGGGGACAGGCCGGAGGCGGCACAGGCAGCGGACGCGGTGTTCAGCAGCTGTCTGCGCAGGCTCCGTCTCCCCGTCTCCGCCGCACTGTGCAGGTCGAAGATGGTGGTGCGGATGTCCGACACCGTCTCGTCGAGCTGTTCGACCACCCGCATGATCCGTTCCTTGGCTTCCGCGGAGGAGATGCGACGCAGGGTCCCCTGCAGGGTCATCCCGGCGGCGAACAGCCGTTGGATCACGTGGTCGTGCAGGTCGCGGGCGATGCGATCGCGGTCGTGCAGGACGGCCACCTCGCGTTGGGTGACCTGTCTACCGGCCAGCTCCACGGCCAGGGCCGCCTGGTTGGCGAAGCTGGTGAGCAGGGGCAGCTGGTCGGCGTGGAAGGGTTCGTCACCGCGGGCACGCAGCGCCACGAGCATGCCCGCGACCTGCTCGCCGGGATGCAGCACGACGGCCAGGGCCGGTCCGCAGCGCTCGGCGGGCAGCCCCAGGTCGGGGTAGTTGTAGTCCCACTCCCCGCTGAGCACCGCCGTGTCCTGCCGCCACACCGACTCCAGCGGGGTGCCCGTCACCGACACGAGGGTGCCGACCAGGTGCTCGGCGGAGGCGGGTTCCCCGGCCTGCGCACCGATGCGGAAACGACCTGCCTCGTCGACCGGGCCGAGCAGGACGAAGGAGGAGCGTGCCTCGAGCAGCTCCAGCACCCGTCGGGCGACCAGGGTGAGCGCCGCACCGGTGTCCAGGCCGGAGAGCAGTTCGGTGGTGATCTCCCCCGAGGCCTGCAACCACCGTTGCCGGAGCTTGGCCTGTTCGAACAGCCTCGCGTTCTCCACGGCCACCCCGGCCGCGGCGGCGAGCGCCTCCAGCACCACCTCGTCGTCCGGGGTGAACTCCTCACCCCCGATCTTCTCCGTCATGTAGAGGTTGCCGAACACCTCGTCGCGGACACGTACCGGAACGCCGAGGAAGTTGCGCATCGGGGGATGGTGAGGTGGGAAGCCCACCGAGGACGGATGCTGTGTCAGGTCCCGCAGACGCAGTGGTCGTGGGTCGTGGATCAACTGGCCCAGCAGTCCGTGCCCTCGGGGGAGGTGGCCGATCTGGGCACGGGTTCGTTCGTCGACGCCGACATGGATGAAGTCGGACAGCCGTCCGTCCGGGCCGAGCACCCCCAGGGCCCCGTAACGGGCGTGCACCAGTCTCGTGGCCGCGTGCACGATCCGCCGCAACGTCAGGTCCAGCTCCAGGCCGGAGGCCACCGCGAACACCGCCTCCAACAGGCCACGCAGCTGGTCCCTGGCCCGGACCACCTCGGTGAGCTGCTCCTGCATCTCGTGGAGCAACTCGTCCAGGCGCAACCCGCGCATCCCCGGCGGGGAGCCCCCGAGAGCGTGGTCCTGGCCGTCCGACATGGCTCATCCCCACCGAACAGGTGAAGTCGTCTGTCCAGGCTCGCAGGTGCCCTGGGGGACCGCAACAGAACGCACTGTCCCGAGGGGCGATCGTCCCCCCTGGGAAGGGACCTTCGACCGTGGTGGGAGGAGCGGTGCGACGCGATCCTGAGTTCCAGGGCAGTGAATCCCGGAGCAATGCGACCATCGCAGGTGCTCGGGCCGCACCGCACTGTTCGCCCGGTCCGCCCGACCGGGTGGGAAAGGGTTCGCGATGAACGACATCCCTTCGGTGCTGGGTCTGACCTCCGAACAGGTGGAGGCCGCGCTGCGGGCCGCGGCCGCCGCACCTTCCCTGCACAACGCCCAGCCGTGGCGGTTCCGGTTGCAGCCGGCGTCGATCGATCTGTTCAGGGATCCGGAGCGGCGGCTCCCCGCGGCGGACCCCGACGACCAGGAGTTGCGCCTGGGCTGTGGAGCCGCGCTGCTGAACCTGAAGCTGGCGCTGAAGAACATGGGGGTCCACCCGCTGGTCACCCTGCTGCCGGACACCCGGCAGCCGGATCTCCTGGCGACCGTGCGTGCCGCCGGCCCCGCTCGGCCCGACCCACAGGTCGCCGAGCTGGTCGCCGCGATCCCGCGGCGCCGCACCAACCGGCATCCCTTCACCGACGAACCGGTGCCCGTCATGCACCGGCAGGCACTGGTGCGGGCGGCCCAGGCGGAACAGTGCTGGCTGCACGTGGTGCGGGACCGGACCGAGCGGGCCGCACTCCGCGAGCTGGTGGTGCAGGCCCACGAGGTGCAGAGCGCGGATCCGGCCTTCCGCGCCGAGATGGCGGCCTGGGTGGGGATGGGCGCGGAGGCGAAGCAGGGGGTCCCGGTGTCCGCGGGCGGGCCCAAGCCGGAACCGCAGGACGTGTGGGTGCTGCGGGACTTCACCGGCGGGCGGGCCCGGCCCCGGGTTCCGGGCAAGGATTTCGAGGACGATCCCCTGGTCGTGGTGCTGTGCTCGCACCACTCCGGGCCGCTCGCCGAGCTGCAGAGCGGGCAGGGGATGCAGCGGGTGCTGCTCACCGCGACCTCACTGGGCCTGTCGGCGTCGTTCCTGTCCCAGGTGGTGGAGGTACCGGCCACCCGCAGGCGGCTGCGTGCCCTGCTCGGTGGACACCTCCACCCGCAGATGGTGCTGCGCATCGGTTACGGCATCTCGGTGCCCCCGGTCCCGCGTCGTCCGGTGTCCGAACTCATCGTGCATGACACTCCGGTGCTCTGAGCGGGCCCGACCGTTCCGGTCCCGGGCATGGAAACACGTGGGACGGGTAGGAACCGACCAGGTGGACGGGTAGGGCGAGGAGCGGCGATGCGAGCCAGGGACGTGATGACCAGCCCCGTGATCACCGTGCGGCCGGGGACATCGGTCAAGGAGGCGGCTGCCCTGCTGGTGGCACACGGGTTCACCGCGCTGCCCGTCGTTGACGACGAGGAGCAGCTGGTCGGGATCGTCACCGAGGCCGATGTGGTACGCGGCCGCATCCCCCGCGATCCACGTGCCCGGATCTGGCGGCAGGAGGAGCCGGTGTCCGACCCGCCGGGGGCCACCGTGGGAGAGGTGATGACCTCCCCGGTGGTGGTGGCCGCCGCCGGTACGGATGTCGGCGACGTGGCGCGGACGATGCTCGAGCGGGGCATCCGCAGTGTCCCCGTCGTGGAAGGTTCCCGTGTGGTCGGCATCGTGAGCCGACGTGACCTGGTCCGCACCATCACCCGCGACGACCAGGTGATCGCCAGGGACGTACGACACCGGCTGGAGATCTACGGAGGCCGTGGCCGCTGGACCGTCGAGGTGCGGCAGGGTGCGGTACGGATCCGCGACGAGTACCACGACCCGACCGACCGCCACGTGGCCGCCGTGCTGGCCCAGGCGGTGCCCGGTGTGGTGCACGTCGAGGTGGAGAGCACGCCGTCCTGAGCCCCACCCGTGGACGGGAGTCGGTCGAACGAGCGGAGCTCGCCCGGCCCGGTACCGAACCGGGTGGTGCTCCGACGCCGTCCCGGTCAACGACCGGGCGCCGTACCCGCACCCGGCGCGGACGCGGGAACCGGGGACGTCCTCACCGGGGGCGGCGTCACCAGCACCGGGCAGCGGGCGTCCGACAGGACGAGGTCGACCAGGCTCACCGGTCGCCACGTGCGCCGGCTCCGCCCCAGCACCAGCATGGCGGCACCGGCCACGATGCGACGCAGCACCGCCGCGGGGGCGCCGCGGAACGTCGCTCGCCGTACCGGGACGTCGGGGTACCGCGCCCGCCACGGCGCCAGCTCCTCCTGCAGCACCCCGTACGCCTTCGGGTGGGGGACGAGGGTGATCTGGAGCATCTGTTCGTCCACCACGGATCCGGAAACCGGTTCGTCGGTCTCCTCGGCGTGTGCCGCGACAAGGGGGAGACGGTGCGCGGCGGCCTCGGCGAAGGCCACGGCGAGCACCTCGTCGTCCGGTGGCGTGCCGTCGAGCGCGGCGATGACGTGCCCCTGGAACGGGCCCGGGTTGTCCGGCCCTCCCGGGGGAAGCACCGCGATCGGGCACGGCGCGTGGCGCAGCAGATAGCTGACCGTCGACCCCAGCAGCCGCGCGGCGAACCGATGGGTGCTGCGCAGACCGAGCACCAGCAGATCCCCGGGACGTGCGGCGGCGGCCAGCGCCGGACCCGCGCGGCCCTCGAGCAGGGCCCCGTCCACCGGCAACCCCGGATACAGGGCCCGGACCCGACGAACGCCCTCGTCGAGCAGCATCCCCGCCACGGGGCTCGGTTCCTGGCCGAGGGTGGGCACCGGGATCCCCATGGTGCTGCCGGGCGCCGGTAGGGCGTCGCGCACCGCCTGCCAGCAGTGGTGGATCCGCAGGGGCACACGGTGCGCGGCGGCCTCCGCCGCCGCCCAGTGCAGGGCGTGCCATCCGGCCTCGTGCTGTTCGAGTGCCGCAACCACCCGGTCCCTGGTGCTGCTCGGTGTGGGTGCGTGCGTCTCCCGGTGCTCCTCCATGAGGGTCGAGTACCCGGCCACGGGGTGGTGTAGCGCTCCGGCTGCTCGTGGGGCGGCCTTCGTGCCGGTTCGTACCGCCCGTCGGTGTGGGCAGGACGACTTGAAGGCCGAGGGTGGTCAGAAGCGAGGCCGACGGGGAACCCCGACAGGGTGATGAGGGACCACGGAGGAACGGGGTGGCACCGATGTCGGACGTGTACGTGATCGAGACGTCGTCGCTGGGGGACCGCAGTTACCTGGCCACGGACGGCGAGGTGGCCGTGGTGGTGGACCCGCAGCGCGACGTGGACCGGATCCTGATGCTGGCCGGGCGGCTCGGGGCGCGGATCACCCACGTGGTGGAGACCCACATCCACAACGACTACGTCTCCGGCGGTCTGGAACTGTGTCGGTTGACCGGGGCGAGCTACGGTGTGGCGGCCGCCGACGAGGTGCCGTTCCCCCGCGTCGCCTTGGCCGACGGCGACGTCGTCGAGGTCTCTCCGGTCCTGCGCCTGTCGGTGCTTGCCACCCCGGGGCACACGTTCCACCACCTGTCCTACGTGCTGCAGGGCCCGGACGGAACGGAGGGCGTCTTCACCGGTGGCTCCCTGTTGTTCGGCACCATAGGCCGCACCGATCTGCTCGGCGAGCGGTACGCCGAGGAACTGGCCCGCCGCCAGTACACGTCGGTCCGTCGGCTGGCCGAGGTGCTGCCCGACGGCGCACGGATCTGGCCCACCCACGGCTTCGGCAGCTTCTGCTCGGCCGGGAAGGCCTCCCGGGAGGCGTCGACCCTGGGCCGGGAGAAACAGGTCAACCCCGCGTTCCGGCTGGCCACGGAGGAGTTCGTGCGGAACCTTCTCGGTGGGCTCGACGCCTATCCGGCCTACTACGCGCACATGGGTGTGCGGAACCTCGCGGGGCCGGAACCGGTCGACATCAGCCCGGCCCGGCGGGCCGATCCCGCCGAGCTGGTGCGGCGGATCGAGGCGGGGGAGTGGGTGGTCGACCTGCGGTCACGTCGCGCGTTCGCCCGGTCGCACCTGGCCGGCACCGTCAGTCTGGGGCTGGACGGGTCGATGGCCACCTGGCTGGGCTGGCTGGTGGACCGGGGCGCCCCGGTCACCCTGGTGGGCAGTACGCCCGACCAGGTCGCCCGGGCACAGCGGGAGCTGGTCCGCATCGGTGTCGACCGACCGGCCGCCGCGGCGACCGGCCCACCCGAGCAGTTGGCCGCCGACCCACGCCAGGTCGTCGGCCTACCCACCGCCTCCTTCGCCGAGCTGGCCACGGCGCTGTCCGGTCGCGGGGTTCCCGCGGGTCTGCCGGCGCCGCAGGTGGTGCTCGACGTCCGGCTCGGCACGGAATGGCGCCGATCCCACGTCCGGAACGCCGTGCACATCCCGCTGCCCGAGCTGCCCCGGCGGATGACCGAGCTCGACCCCGGTGACACGGTGTGGGTGCACTGCGGCAGCGGTTACCGGGCTGCCGCCGCGGCCTCCCTGCTGGCCCGCGCCGGGCGGACGGTGGTGCTCGTGGACGACGCCTTCGACACCGCCGAGCCCGCGGGCGTCCCGATGGTCCGGGCCGATCTTCCCTGAAGCGGGCGTGCCGTCACGGCGGCCCGTCGGACATCGGGTCATCCGGAGGTGTCGTCCGGTGCCGCGCCGGAGCGCACCACGGCGACCGGACAGGACGCGTGGTGCAGTACGGCGTGGCTGACCGATCCGATCAGGGCACGTTCGAGCGGGGTGTGGTGGCTGCCCACGACCAGCAGGGCCGCCTCCGAGGAGCGCTCCAGCAACACCGCGGCCGGGTGCCCACTGGCGATGTTCTCCGTCTCGAACCGCACCTCGGGGTAGCGCTCCTGCCAACCGGACACCGACTCGGTGAGCAGCCGGGTGGCCTGCTCGTTCACCTGTTTCCAGTCGAAGTCCCACAGCCGCACCGGTGCCAGTGCGTCGAACGGCAGGTCGTTCCAGACGTGGACGACCTGCAGGTCGTACCCGTGCCGGGAGGCGAAGTCGAAGGCGAAACCGACGGCGGCGTCGGTGGAGGGGTCCTCGTCGACACCGACCAGGACCCGTCTCCTCTCCGTGGTGTCGTCCGGGGTGTCGCGGACCACCACCACGGGCCGTTGCACATGTCGGACGAGCGCCGACGTGGTCGAGCCGAGGGTGAGGCGTCGCAGGGCGGTGGCCCCCGAGGCGCCGACCACCAGGAGTTCTGCGTCCTCGGCGTGGCGGGTGAGCGCGGTGACGGGGTGCTCCATGACCGCGACGGTGTGCACCTCGACTCCCGGGGCGGACCGCCGGCACTCCTCGGCGATCGCCTGCAGGCTCTCCTCGACGTGCTGCCGAAGCTGCTCGACGTCCTTCGAGGTGGGTGTCCCGGTGGTGAACCGCGGGTGGAAACGGGGTGGGGAGAACGCCGCCACCAGAAGCAACGGTCGACGTCGGAGCGCGGCCTCCAACACCGCCCACCGGGCTGCGCGACGGGCGGGTTCCGAGCCGTCGTACCCGGCCACCACCGCGCCGCGTGTCGCTGCCGGATCCATCCTCGTCATCCCCTTCCCGCCCACACCGATCCCGGAACCCCACGTGACCGGACCGTCCCACTGCACCGGGCACCCCGCCGTGAGTGGTCCTGTCGTCCTCGTCCTCCGTTCCGGAATGCCCCGCGCTGGGGCTAGAAGCACGGCCTACCCGCTATCGGATGACCTCACGCGTGGTGATCGGGAGCTCTGTTCAGCGGACACACGGTCCGGGTACCCCGGTGGCCCCGAGGAACCCGGCCCGCCGGCGCGGGTGCGCCGGCCTGCGCGCTGCGGTGGTCGCCCCGAGACGTGACGGGCGGCGCACCCGTCGGCCTCGAACCAGGAAGGGAACGTCGACCATGACCCAGACCGCGCCCCGGCCGCCCGAGACCCGGTCCGGGGCCCTCTCCGACGACGAGATCGCGACGATCGACGCCTACTGGCGGGCGGCCAACTACCTGTCCGTGGGACAGATCTATCTGCTCGACAACCCGTTGCTCCGGGAACCGTTGCGGCGGGAACACGTCAAACCCCGGCTCCTCGGCCACTGGGGTACCACCCCCGGGCTCAACCTCGTCTACGCCCACCTGAACCGGGTGATCAGGAGCAGGGGGCTGAACATGATCTACGTGTGCGGCCCGGGACACGGCGGCCCCGCCATGGTGGCCAACGCCTACCTGGAGGGCACCTACACCGAGGTCTATCCGCACATCACGCAGGACCTCGACGGGATGCGGCAGCTGTTCCGACAGTTCTCCTTCCCCGGAGGCATCCCCAGCCACGCCGCCCCCGAGACCCCCGGGTCCATCCACGAGGGTGGGGAGCTGGGGTACTCGCTCGCCCACGCGTTCGGTGCCGCGTTCGACAATCCCGACCTGCTGGTCGCCTGTGTCGTCGGGGACGGGGAGGCCGAGACAGGCCCCCTGGCTGCCAGCTGGCACTCCACGAAGTTCCTCGATCCGGTCCGGGACGGTGCCGTGCTGCCGATCCTGCACCTCAACGGCTACAAGATCGCCAACCCGTCGGTGCTGGCCCGCATCCCGGTCGAGGAGCTGCGGGCGCTGATGGAGGGCTACGGCTACCGGCCCCACCTGGTGGAGGGCGCCGAACCGGCCCAGGTGCACCGGCGGTTGGCCGCGGTGCTGGACGAGGTCCTCGACGACATCGACCGGATCCAGCGTGCCGCACGCCGGGACGGCGTGACCGAACGCCCCACCTGGCCGATGATCGTCCTGCGCACCCCGAAGGGGTGGACCGGTCCCGTCCAGGTCGACGGCAAACCCACCGAGGGCACCTGGCGGTCGCACCAGGTGCCGCTGGCCGCCGTGCGGGAGAACCCCGAGCACCTGCGGCAGCTGGAGGAGTGGCTGCGCTCCTACCGTCCCGAGGAGTTGTTCGACGACCGAGGTCGGCCTCGTGCCGAGGTGACCCGCCTGGTTCCCGAGGGCGACGCGCGGATGAGCGCGAACCCGCACGCCAACGGAGGCCTGTTGCTGCGTGACCTGGTGCTGCCGGACTTCCGTGACCACGCCGTGGACACGGAGGGACACGGCGTCACCAGGAGCTCGGCCACCCAGGTGCTGGGTGGTTACCTGCGTGACGTGCTGCGGGCCAACGCCGCCCAGGCCAACTTCCGCATCTTCGGTCCCGACGAGACCGCGTCGAACCGACTGCAGGACGTCTTCGAGGCGACCGGGCGGGTCTGGGTGGCGGACCTGCTCCCCACGGACGAGCACCTGTCCCGGGACGGGCGGGTGCTGGAGGTGCTGTCGGAACACCTGTGCCAGGGGTGGCTGGAGGGCTACCTGCTCACTGGGCGGCACGGTCTGTTCAACTGCTACGAGGCGTTCGTCCACATCGTCGACTCGATGTTCAACCAGCACGCCAAGTGGCTGAAGGTCAGCCGCACCCTGCCCTGGCGGCGACCGATTGCCTCGCTGAACTACGTGCTCACCTCGCACGTGTGGCGCCAGGACCACAACGGTTTCTCCCACCAGGACCCGGGGTTCATCGACCACGTGGTGAACAAGAAGGCCGACGTCATCCGGGTGTACCTGCCGCCGGACGCCAACACCCTGCTGTCGGTCATGGACCACTGCCTGCGCAGCAGGAACTACGTCAACGTGGTGGTGGCGGGCAAGCAGCCGCAGCTGAACTGGCTGTCCATGGACGAGGCGGTGCTGCACTGCACCCGGGGTATCGGGGTTTGGAGCTGGGCCAGCAACGACGTCGACCACGGAACGAGCGAACCCGACGTCGTGCTGGCCTGTGCGGGGGACGTGCCCACCCTGGAGACGATGGCCGCGGTGGACCTGCTGCACCGCAACCTGCCCGAACTGCGGGTCCGTGTGGTCAACGTCGTCGACCTGATGCGGCTGCAACCGCCCAGCGAACATCCACACGGACTGCCGGACGCCGAGTTCGACGCGTTGTTCACCACCGCACGGCCGGTGATCTTCGCCTACCACGGCTACCCCTGGCTGATCCACCGGTTGACCTACCGGCGGCGCAACCACCCCAACTTCCACGTGCGCGGCTACCGGGAGGAGGGCACCACCACGACACCGTTCGACATGGTGATGCTCAACGACCTGGACCGGTACCACCTGGTGATGGACGTGATCGACCGTGTACCCGGGCTGGGGGAGCGCGCCGCACACCTGCGGCAGGAGATGGTCGACACCCGGCTCGCCGTGCGCGCCCACACCCGCCGGTACGGCGAGGACCCACCGGAGGTGCGGGACTGGACCTGGCCCTACTGACTCCGGCGCCACGGTCCCTGCTGGCCCGGCCCCGCGGTCGCTGCCGTGGGGCCGAGGACCAGGTTCTTCACGCCTGCTGTTGGGGTGGTTCCTGCTGGGGGCTGGCCTGCCTGGCGAGCTCGGTGATGCTGTGCGCGTCGAAGCCGGGAACCTGGACCCAGACGGTGCCGGAGTGTTCCTTGTCCTGGAGCGAGACCGGGGCGAAGTCTCCTTGCTGGACCAGACGGGGACGGTCCTTGCCGAAGGCGCTGCGGAACGCGTGGTCGGACACCACGAGCACCGTGTGCACCGCACCGTCGGCACGCTCGCGCAGGCAGCGTTCGAGGAGCTGCTTGGCCAGCTCGGCGTTCGGCAGGCGGGTGTGCGGGATCCCGGGGCGGCGGGGGCCGGTCTCGTCGCCCACCGGGTCGAGGTCGACCGTGATACGCAGCCGCACCTCGAGCTGGTGACGGCGGTTGTGCTCCGCCGCGAGCCGGTCCAGACGCTGCCCCAGGTCCAGCAGCACACCCAGCCATCGACCCGGCAGGGTCAACAGGGCGCCGCCCCCGGTGGGCGCCCAGGTCAGCACCTCACTGTCCGGAACACCGCTGTCCTCCAGCGCCCGGCACAGCATGTCCTCGACCACCGCCCGCATCGGGTTCAGGCGATACCTCGGCTTCCGGGCCGAGCCCACGACGTCCACACCCAGCAGGGCACGGTGCGGAGGAACAGGATTCACGGTCCACCTCCGGCGGTCGGTGTCGGTCGCGGAGGTGAGTGTCGTGCGCACCCGCGATTCGTTCTCCCGGAAATCCGGGAGAACGACGGAGGACTACGACTCCGGTGTCCAGCCGTGTTGCCGGAGCAGGCGTTCGAGGGCTACGGGGTCGGGCAACAGGTAGGCGCGGCGCGAGGTCCGGACCAGTCCGGCGGCGCGCAGGTCCCTGAGCACCGCCTCGACGGTCTTCTCCGACGCGGTGACCGCCAGAGCCAGGTCGCGCTGGGTCATCCCGTGCACCCGCAGACCGCCGTCGACCTGTTCCCCGTGGGACCTCGCCCAGGTGAGCAGCTGGGCCGCGACCCGGGTGGGGACGTCGAGGGCGGCGAAGGCGAGCTGCCGGTTGTCGGCGTGGTACAACCGGTCCTGCAGGGTGTTGTTGATCAACACCGATATGTCCCGGTCGCGTTCCAGCAGGCGCAGGAACACGTCCCGGGCGACGTGCCAGGCCACCCCGTCCAGATGCCCGACCACCGTGGCGTTCCGGGGCCGGCCGCTCATCACCCCCAGTTCCCCGAGAAGTTCGCCGGGGCCGAGGATGCCTACGATCGACTCCGATCCGTTCGGTGCCAGCAGGACGACCTTCACCGCACCCGATTCGACGAGCAGCACCTCGGTGCTTGGCTCGCCCGACATCATGAGGATGTCACCGCGACGGAAGGGCCGAGGTCGTCCCACCTCACGAATCGCCTGCTGCGCTCGCCGGACCGCCTGTGCGTTCACGCGGGCATGGTGCCGAGCCGTCACCGGTGACGGCGGTGATCACGACAGGTTCACCCTTCCGGTCGCACAGGTGGCATTTCCCCTGCTCAGTTCTCCTCGGGGAGGAGGAAGATCAGGACGGGGTGTCTCCGCCTTGCCACGGGAAGGGCGGTGCGAGGATCCTCGCCTGCGGAGGGGTTCCCGGGTGCACGAGGAGGGGTCGTGGCACGTTCGGCCGCTGCACGGGCGTGGTTGCCGGCATTGGTCGGCGCGGTGGTGGGCACGGCGCTGGCGGTGTTGGTCAACCTGGCCACGGAGTGGAAGAGCAACCCGTGGGCGTGGGTGGCGGTGGTGGTCCTGACCCTGACCAGCGCCGGGGTCACGTTCTGGCTGCGCTCGTCGGAGTCCGAGCCGCAGGCGGTCCCGGAGCGGCCGAGTGCGGCGTCGCATCTCCCGGCCCCGGAGGCGCCCCGGGAGGGAGCCGCTGTGATCAACCAGGTGAACGGTCGGGTGACCGGGACGGTGGTGCAGGCCGGGGACATCAGGGGACCGGTGCTGCTCACCGGTGCCCCGATACCGGACGACGGGGGGATCCCGGACCAGGCCGAACGCGGGAGACGACCCCGCAGGCGGTGAGACCGCCCGTGCTGCATACCGATCGCCCACGACACGTCGTCGAGTGATCGAGCCCCGGAGGAGAGGGAGCGTCGTCTCCGCTCCGGGAGAGGCCGTCACCGGTCGGGTGTGTGTTCCGGTCTGCGCCGCCGCAGCCGCCCGAGGACCAGGTAGACCCCCAGAGCCACCAGCAGGTAGAGGGGGACGAGCAGGACCGCGTCGGGCGTCGGGTCCGCCGACCAGCCCGCGTCCCGTCGCACCCCTTCGAAGGTGATCCGGTTGACCGTGAGGAAGGTCAGGTGGGTGGCGACGGCGGTCCACAGCGACCCGGTGGCGGTGCGGGCGGCCACCAGGGTGAAGCCGAAGACGGTGAGCAGGACCAGGTAGGACACGGCGTCCTGTCCGGCCGGAACCGGGCCGACCGGGAGTGGACCGATCCCGAGCAGCAGCCCCACCCCGGCCTGGACCAGGCTGGTGGCCCCAGGGACCAGGAGGAACAGCGCGGTTGTCCCGACAGCGGCCACGCTCGCCGACCACCGCAGCCGTAGTGCGGTCCAGGTGTAGCCCCGCAGGGTGACCTCCTCGGGCAGCGCCTCCAGCAGGAGCGCCACCACACCGTTGGTGAACAGGAACACGATCAGCGGAACGGGGTCGGCAGGGGACCAGGACAGCCGACCCGCCGCACTTCCGGCGCCGAGTACGACCACCGCGCTCGTCCCGGTGACGACCACCCCGAGAACGAACCCGCGGAGCGCGGACCGTCCTCGGTCCAGCCCCAGCCGGGGCAGCACGGGCCGGCCGTCGTACCGGCCCAGGAGCACCACCAGTGACAGGGCGATACCGCCCACCAGTGCTGCCGGGACCAGCCGGCCGGGAAAGCCGTGCGGGTCAAGCTCGAGCAACTCGACCAGCGACGGGCCGACGACCGTTCCGACCCCGAGCGCCAGGGTCATCACCAGTGCGCCGAGAAGCGCACGTCCGGCCGCGCCCGCCCGGCTCGGAGTGGTCTGATACGGGTGTCGCCCCTCGACGTGTTCGTTCACCCCGGTCCTTCCCGGCCCGAGACCCTCGCCGCGGTGGCTGGTGGCGGAACGGTCGTCATGAGACGCACCGGACGTGTCGGGGTGCGTCGGGGACGTTCCTGGTCCACCACCACACCTGCCTCCCTCCGGGGAACTGCTCCGGCCCGTCCGACTGCCCGAGGGGACCTGAAGGGCCACGGTCCCGGTTGGGCCGGGCGACGGTCCCGGGTCGGCGACATCCGGACCGGCACCGACTCCGGCGGTGATACCACCCGTTTCCGCGGCGAAACCCTCGTGCCGCCCCCGGAGGGAGCTGGTGGCTGCGCCCCGCCGGGGAGCGTTCCCGGACGTTGCCGTCCCCGGTCTTCCGGATCGGCAACCGGAAGTCGGAGCAGGACCGCAACAGGTTCCGCCGGTACCCACGTCGTGCACCGGAGACCTGGTCGGCCGGTGCTTCTGCCCGGTATGTCCGGTGTTCTGGGGGCAGGGGGCGTCGAAAGAAGGCATCGCGCCTCCTCATCGCCTAATCCGACCGTCGTGCGCTTACTCCGTCCGGTCTCTGGTGCGTCGTGGTCATGTTCGGCTGCACTGTGTTCACCAGTGATCAGCCGTGTGCTCCGTGGTGACACGGAGCGCGGAAGGAGAGGACCATGGCGGAACCCCTGCGCCGCCTGGCCGCAGTCGTCGCCGCGTTGTTCGCGGCGATCGCCGCGACCGTCTCCTTCGGGTCGGCGGCTTCGGCGGCCGAGTCGGAGGACATCCAGCCGTACGTCGTGGGTGGCAGCCGGGCCAGCATCAGCCAGTACCCGTGGGTGGTGTACCTGGCCACCACCAGCGGATTCCAGTACTGCGGTGGCACGCTGGTCGCGCCGAACAAGGTCGTGACCGCCGCGCACTGCACCTACGGCGACTCGCCCAGCGCCGTGCGTGTGGTCGCCGGCCGTGAGGACAAGCAGAGCAGTGCGGGTGTCGTCGCCGGTGTCACCAAGATCTGGGTGCACCCGAACTACGCGACCGGGTGGGGCTACGACGTCTCGGTGCTGACCCTGGACCGCAACCTGCCGTACGCCACGCTGCCGCTGGCCTCCAGCAGCGACTCCGCGCTGTACAACCCGGGCACCTCGGCCACCGTCCTGGGCTGGGGTAACACCCGCGAGGGCGGTTCGGCGTCGCGGTACCTGCTCAAGGCCACCGTCCCGGTCGTGTCCGACAGCTCCTGCGCGGCCGCCTACGGTTCCGAGTTCGTGGCTTCCCGTGAGGTGTGCGCCGGCTACACCCAGGGTGGCGTCGACGCCTGCCAGGGTGACTCCGGTGGTCCGCTGGTCGCCGGTGGCAAGCTGATCGGCGTCGTGTCCTGGGGTTACGGCTGCGCCCGCGCCGGCTACCCGGGTGTGTACGCCCAGGTCTCGGCGTTCTACTCGGTGCTGATGCAGCAGATCAACTCCTGATTTCGGTTTTCCTCCGAAGCTCGCGAACCGGCCCCGCCCCCGTGGTGGGGCCGGTTTCTTTTCCCACCACGTGGGAGGGTTGGGGCGTCGGGCGGTGGGCGTCGGCCTCCGGGGTTCGGGGTCGCTCCGAAGGGGCTGCCCAGGTCGTTGCTCCTCCTGGTGGCCGCTGGGGGTGCGAGGGTGCCGTGTGG
This sequence comes from Pseudonocardiaceae bacterium, assembly GCA_036562635.1. Taxonomy (GTDB): domain Bacteria; phylum Actinomycetota; class Actinomycetes; order Mycobacteriales; family Pseudonocardiaceae; genus DATCJU01. The sequence continues at coordinate 37,285 of DATCJU010000151.1, read as the reverse complement.
CGCGCGACTGCGAAGTGCCTCTTCTCAGGATGTGGGAGATCATGCCGCCGAAGCGGTGACCTCCCATTCAGGGGTTTGACATCACTTTCCTCCTCTGCTCGAATGACTGCGTGTTCTTCGGGGAATTCCTGACCAGGCGACGGCACGTCGATTTCGTTCGTGTCGCCGCGCAAGCCAGTTCGTGCTGACATCCGGTCCCGGTCGGTCTCCTTCCCGAACCTGGCGTTCGAGCTGGTCGGAGCTGCTTCCTGGCGGCCCTCCTCGTGGTGGGCCCCGGTAGTCGGTTCGGGGTCGCCACGGGAGGAAACCGCGGGTTCCCCTGTCTTTCGACAGGACATCCATGATCTTTTCCGGTTTCGTGTCGACAGGCGGAACCGGTGATGGGTCGGTCTTTCCCCGAATTCACGCGCGCCCGTCCAGGATCAGGATTTCGACAGGAGAAAGAAATAACGATGACCGCCGAAACCACGCCGGGCTCTCCCGTGTCTTCGACTCCGCGGGAATGGTCCTTCGAGACCAAGCAGGTGCACGCCGGCGCCGTCGCGGACCCGACCACCGGTGCCCGGGCCGTGCCCATCTACCAGACGACGTCGTTCGTCTTCCGGGACACCGACCACGCCGCCGCCCTGTTCAGCCTGGCGGAGCAGGGCAACATCTACACCCGGATCAACAACCCCACCCAGGACGTCCTGGAGCAGCGGGTGGCTGCGTTGGAGGGCGGCGTCGCCGCCGTGGCCCTGTCCTCAGGGCAGGCTGCGGAGACCCTGACGGTGCTGACGCTCGCCGGAGCAGGCGACCACGTGGTCGTCAGCTCCGCGCTGTACGGGGGCACCTACAACCTGTTCCGCCACACCCTGCCCCACCTGGGCATCGAGGTGACGTTCGTGGAGGACCAGGACGACCTCGACGCCTGGCGTGCGGCGGTGCGGCCGAACACCAAGCTCTTCTTCGGTGAGGCGCTGGCCAACCCGCTCGGTGCGGTCCTGGACATCGCCGGCGTGGCGCAGGTCGCCCACGAGGTCGGGGTGCCGCTCGTCGTGGACAACACCGTCCCGACGCCCTACCTGCTCCGACCGATCGAGCACGGTGCGGACATCGTGGTGCACTCGGCCACCAAGTACCTGGGTGGCCACGGCACCTCGATCGGTGGTGTGGTGGTGGACGGCGGCACCTTCGACTTCGGTGCTCACGCCGACCGTTTCCCCGGCTTCAACGAGCCCGACCCCAGCTACCACGGACTGCGCTACTGGGAGGCGCTCGGACCCGGTGCCTTCGCGGCCAAGCTGCGCGTGCAGGGGCTGCGCGACATCGGGCCCGCGTTGTCCCCGTTCAACGCCTTCCTGCTGATCCAGGGTCTGGAGACCCTGTCCCTGCGTATGGAGCGGCACGTCGCCAACGCCCAGGCTCTCGCCGAGTGGCTGTCCGAGCGCGACGAGGTCGAGGCGGTGTACTACCCGGGCCTGTCCAGCAGCCGCTGGTACGAGGCGGCGCAGCGGTACCTGCCCCGCGGCGCCGGTGCCGTCGTCTCGTTCGAGCTGCGCGGCGGTGTCGAGGCCGGGCGGGCGCTGGTGGACGGCGTGGAGCTGTTCAGCCATCTGGTCAACATCGGGGACGTCCGGAGCCTCATCGTGCACCCCGCGAGCACCACGCACAGCCAGCTCACCCCCGAGCAGCAGCTGTCGGCGGGTGTCACGCCGGGGCTGGTCCGTCTGTCGGTGGGGATTGAGGGCGTGGAGGACCTCAAGGCCGACCTGGAGGCCGGTTTCCGCGCGGCGAAGCAGGCGCTCGAGGCCTGAGCCCGAGGAGCACAACACCATGGTCATCGCGATACGCGGTGACTCTCCGCCCGTCACTGGTGCATGGCAGGAGGGAGATCCACCGGGGGATCGCCGGTGGATCTCCCTGTCCGAACCGCTCAAGTTGGAGGCGGGGGGAGAGTTGCCCGGCGTGCGCCTGGCGTACGAGACCTGGGGCACGCTGGCCGCGGACCGCGGGAACGCCGTGCTCGTGCTGCACGCTCTCACCGGGGACAGTCACGCGGCCGGTCCGGCAGGTCCGGGGCATCCCACATCCGGATGGTGGGACGCACTGATCGGGCCGGGGCGCCCCCTGGACACCCGACGCTGGTTCGTCGTGGTACCGAACGCGCTGGGAGGCTGCCAGGGCAGCACCGGACCGGCCTCGCTCGCACCTGATGGGCGTCCCTGGGGAAGCCGGTTCCCCGTGATCACGATCCGGGACATGGTGGCGGCCGAGGTCCAGCTCGCCGACGCCCTGGGGATCGAACGGTGGGCGGCGGTGATCGGCGGCTCCCTCGGTGGTATCCGGGCCCTGGAGTGGGCGGTCAGCGAACCGGACCGGGTCGACGCGGCGCTCCTGCTGGCCTGCTGTGCCCGGTCCTCCGCCGAGCAGATCGCCTGGTGCTCGGCCCAGGTGCACGCCGTCCGAGGCGATCCGGGGTGGCAGGGCGGCGACTACTACGACAGCCCTCCCGGTGGGGGACCGCACCACGGACTGGGCCTGGCACGCCGCATTGCCCACATCACCTACCGGTCCCCCGGTGAACTGCAGGTCCGGTTCGGGGCGGAGTACCAGGAGGGGGAACACCCCTGGTACGGAGGTCGGTACCAGGTGGAGTCCTACCTGGACCACCACGCGGAGAAGCTGGTGCGGCGGTTCGACGCCGGCAGCTACGTCACCTTGACCACCGCCATGGCGGGGCACGACGTCGGCCGGGGACGGGGTGGTGTCGCCGAGGCGCTGCGTCGGGTGCGGGCGCGGACCATCGTCGCCGGGGTGGACACCGACCGGTTGTTCCCCCTGGAGCAGCAGGAGGAGCTCGCGGCCGCGATTCCCAAGGCCGGGCCGTTGCAGGTGATCCACTCCCCGTACGGCCACGACGCGTTCCTGATCGAGACGGAGCAGGTGGGCAGGTTGGTGACCGGCCTGCTCGACGGCGTGCTCTCCTGACGTTCGGGCGTTGCCGGATGCGACGCGGGTGCATCCGGCAACGCCCGAACGCACGTCGTGGACCGCTCGTTTCCGTCGGCGCGCACTCACACCGGCGCACGGGGGTCGACCGCCGAGGGTCGGTGCCGGGTGGCGTGGCGTGCGCCTTCCCCACGCCCGGGGACCGGAAAGTCCGGAGTGTCTCAGGACTGCTGGTCCCGGAACCCGGAGTCGCCGGCGGACCCGGTGGAGACCGTGCCTCCTGCGCGACGGATCCAGGGGGTCAGCACCCCGGCGAGGAGGGCCGCCGCGCCGGCGAGGCCGAGTGAGAACGGTGCCGTCATCTCGTTCTTGCCGGGCCCCAGGTAGGTGACGCACAGCAGGACCGTGAACCCGGCCAGCAGGGCGGCCAGGCCTCCGGCCAGGAGGGTGGGCGTGTGGCGGAGCGCTCGCAGGCTCACGCCGACGACCAGGCCGGTGGCCACGCCCAGCGCACCACCGACCATCAACCCGAACAGCACGGAGCCCAACACCCAGCGCAGGATGTTGCCGTCGGGTGCCGATTCCACCAACGTGGCGTACCCCAGCGCGCACAGCACGCCCAGGGCAACCCCACTCACTCCACCGATGTACAGCGAACGGGCGATTTCTCCCGAGGACTCGTCTCGTGAGCTGCCCTGCTCTCGCTTCCTCACGGCTACATCAACGAGCGACCGAGCCCGTCGTTGTGCGCATGAGGACTGTGACGTGTCACCTCACAGGGCTGCCCGGTCCTCGGCCGGCTCCGACGCAGCCCGGGGTGACCTCGCCGCCCAGCGGGGCCAGCACCTCCCCGGTGTAGTAGGAGGACAGCTGCTCGGCGGCGAAGAAGACGTAGGACGGGGCGATCTCGTCAGGGTGGGCGGCACGCTGCATGGGCACCTGGGAACCGAAGCTGCTGACCCGGTCCTCGTCGAACGTGGCGGGGATCAGCGGGGTCCACACCGGGCCCGGAGCCACGCAGTTCACCCGGATCCGACGTTCGACCAGCGCCTGGGCCAGCGAGTAGGTCAGGGCGATGACCGCGCCCTTGGTCGCCGCGTAGTCGATCAGCGACTTGTTGCCGCGCAGCCCGTTCACCGAGGCGGTGTTGATGATCGCGGCCCCCTCCCGCAGATGGGGTAGGGCAGCGCGGATCACCCGGAAGTAGGAGTGGATGTTCACGTCGAAGGTGCGCAGCCACTGCTCGTCGTCCAGCTCCTCGGGGGAGGACACAGGTTGCTGGAATGCGACGTTGTTGACCAGTACCTCCAATCCGCCCAGTTCGGCCACGGTCCGTTCGACCACCTGGCGACAGTGCTCCCGGTCCGCCAGATCACCCGGCAGCAGGACACAGCGTCGCCCGACCCTGCGGACCAGCTCCGCGGTGTGTTCGGCGTCCTCGTGCTCGTCCAGGTAGGCGATGGCGACGTCGGCCCCTTCCTTGGCGAAGGCCACCGCCACGGCGCGTCCGATGCCGGAGTCGCCTCCGGTGATCAGGGCCCGCCGACCCGCCAGCAGGTCTCGCCCCCGGTAGTCCTCCATCGAGTCCCGCGGACGGGGTTCCATCCGCTCGGTTCGGCCCGGGTACGCCTGCTCCTGCGGGGGGATCTGTTCCGGGGTGACCATGTGCCGTTCCGTCCCTCCACGGTGTCGGTACGTATTCGTGCCGAGTCCTTCGGAGCCTGGGGGCGGTGGTGGTCGGGAGGGAGCCGACGGCCGGGACGGCACCGGTCGGGCTTCCGCACCCGTGCTCGTCGGAATCCGCGGGACGTGTCGTCGGCGCGTGGCTCGCGACTTGCGTACCCCGGCGGCCTCCGGTTCAACCTCTTGCGACGTTTGTCCTGGTGACGCGTGGGTAGATCTCGGGCCTGACAAGGTCGGATGCCGGTGAGGGGCGTGACGAGCATGGCGGACTTCGAAACCGGTGCGTCAGCCACCCACGGGGCTGGCGGTGAGGCACTGCGAACGGCTGCGGGACTGGTCGGTGCGGTTTTCCTGCTGGTGGGTGTGCTCGGGTTCATTCCGGGGATCACCACCGACTACGACACCCTGCAGTTCGCCGGCCACAATTCGCAGGCCAAGCTGCTCGGTGTCTTCCAGGTGTCGGTCCTGCACAACATCGTGCACCTGCTGTTCGGTCTGGTCGGGGTCGCGATGTCACGCGCGACCGGCACGGCACGGGCCTTCCTGGTCGGTGGCGGGATCATCTATCTGGTGCTGTGGCTGTACGGGCTGGTGATCGACCACGACAGCGCCGCCAACTTCGTGCCGGTCAACAACGCGGACAACTGGCTGCACCTGGGGCTTGCCGCAGGCATGATCCTGCTCGGCACGTTGCTGGGGCGGGGTGCCCGGCGTCGTGCCGCCACCGTCGACTGACCAGCCAGGAACGACCTGGCGGCGCCTTGCGGCCACTCACCCGGGAGAGCGGTGCGTCGCGCAGCAAGGTGTCCATCCGGACCTCCGGTTCGCCCGCCCGGTGCCGGTCCTGTCCACCGTCGCTCCGTGCGCACCGCCGGGGAAGGGCGCGAGGACCTTCCACCCCCGCGCATCGGGGTGCCGGGAGGCCCTTCGCTCCCGTCGTCTCCGTGACCGGTGACGTGGTGTGATCGGTCCGGACGCCGTCCGGGGGTGTCGTGCCGCCGGTCCGGCGGGATCTCGCCCGTTCGCTGTGCCCGGAGCATGCGTCGGGAATACGTCGGTGTCACGGAGAAGCGCCGTGTCGTGGTGACGACCGTGCAGATCACGGTGTGTTCTTCGTCTGCGGCGTGAAAGGGGTTTTCCGCGCCGATCCGACCGAACTAGAGCATCACAGTGAATAGTGAAGCAATCGCTCGTTCGTGTGTTCGTGTCACTCTCCCGAGCAAAGTACTGTGGTGCCGCAGCCGGGGATCAAGGGGAGTGATGGTGACCATGCACCGTGCCGGGCGACGAAAACCCGTTGCGGAGGGTTGTTCTGCTCGGGACCGAGATGATGCGACGGAAAGACCGCTGATCGGGGTGCATCCGGTCCCGAACTCGGGGGAGTTTTCCGTTCCTCCTCCGGAGTACGGTCACGATCGTGCGGTTCCGTTCCGTCCTCTCCCGGCCGTGTGTGTGCCCCTGGTGGTAACCGGATGAGGACGTGGATCGACCATTTCGTCACTCGGTGGGGTGCCGATGTGTGGCAGTTCCGGGGTGGGAGGACGGCAGGCCCCGGACGAGCCGATCGGTGGTACGTGGATCGGAACGCTCGGCGGTCACCCACCACGTTCCGGGGATCCCCGGCCATCCGACGGCGGGCCGTGCCGCGGGTGAGGTACTCGAGCTCGGGATGGTCCCATCCTCCGACACCGGTCCGCGTGTGTTCCCGGCGTCCTTCTTCCCGGTCGCCCGGTCCATCCGGCGCACAGGAGGGCACGGCGACCCGCTGTCCGGGCCGGTCCGTACCCGACGGGGATCCGCGCGGGTGTTCGGTGATCGTGAGCGGTGGCGGCTGCGGTGCTCCGGCTCGGAGAGCCTCGAGTCCGGCGCGGCAGACCGCGATCGTGTGCGGAGAGTCACAGCTGCTCGGCGGATCCAGCGATGAGACTCCACCAATGTCGGATTGAGCGGCACCAGCGGGGGACCGTTATCGGAAACGTAAGCGCCATGCATACGGCACAACGCGACATCGGGTGTCGTTTTCGCAGGACAGAGGCTTGACGCCCCGGAGTGACGGGGCGCGCATTCCTGCCACGAGGCGGTAGTGGGGTGGCGCGTATGGGGGAACGGGACGTCAGCTTTCCGGTGGCGTGGCACCGCCGCGCCGGATTCACCTTCCGCTGGGGGCGGGGCGATCCGTACATGACGGTGCACCGCGGGGACCACGTGGGATCGCTCAACATGAGCGGACTGGTGGATCGGGTGCCGGTACCCCCGTCCGGGTGGACGGACCAGGAGCAGGTACGACAGTTCGCCGAGCGTTGGTTGCGTTCCCGCATGCCGGCCTGACCGGCACGTCCGGACTCACCACCGCACCTCCAGGTGATCGCCCCGATCGGTCACCGTGGTGCCCAGCCGGGCGCACGCCGTGGTGAACCGGTCGCGAACCCAGGTGTACTCGGCCCCGGTGGCCAGCCGGGTACGGGCGGTCTCCAGGGCGAGCGGGAACGCGGTCAGTGTCCGCGGGCCGTCCGCGTCCAGCGTCAACAGGAACAACAGGCCGCGGTCGTTCCGCAGCACCGGGTGGACCGCGTAGTCGTCGAGGAAGTCGCCCAGGTCGAACAGGACCGGGCGGCCACCGAGTCCGGCGACACCGTGGAACACGTGGGCCGAGTGCCCCGCCACCACGGTGGCACCTGCGGCGACGAGGTCCGCGGCGGCGCGTCGGACGTAGGCGAGGGGTTCGGGCACCATGTTCGGGCCCCCAGTGCGGGGTGACCAGGACCAGGTCGGTCTGTCGCCGCAGCCGGTCGATCCGGTCGACCAGCCAGTCGGGTACCCCCTGCTGCAGCGCGGCGTGGGCCACGCCGGGATGCCTCGGTGTCGCGGCGAAGTCCGCCGGGTGGTCGGTGACGCCCAGCACCCCGACGCGCAGCCCGGAGCGGGTCAGCACCACCGGGTGGCGGGCCTGCTCCACGTCCCGTCCCGCGCCGACGGTGGCGATTCCCGCGTCGTGCAGGTGGGTGAGGGTGTCGAGCAGCGCGGTGTGCCGGAAGTCCAGGGCGTGGTTGTTCGCCAGCGTCACGCAGTCCACTCCGAGCCAGGACAGGGTCTCGGTGGCGGTGGGCGGTGCGCGGAAGAAGAACGGCTTGGTCGGATCGGGCCACGGGCTGCCCCGGGCGGAGACACAACACTCCAGGTTGAGCACGAACAGGTCCGCAGCCCGGGTGATCCACCGGATCTCGGGTGCAACCAGGTCCAGTGGTCCGGTCCGGCGTATCCGGGCGGCCACACCACGACCCAACATCATGTCACCGGCCAGGGCCAGGGTGACGGTCATGACGATCGCCTCCGGCGGGCGGTGTGACGGTGATCATCGACTCGGGTCGGAAGGTGTATTCGACCGCCTGTCGGGGGTACTCCGCAGAGGACCGGAACTCACCGCCCGGCGCGATCGTCACCGAGTCTAGTGGTGGAGCGATTCGTCGTCGCGGTGGACGGTATTCCCGGAAGGTATGGCCGCCTTCCCACACGCCCTGTTACGGGCGCCACAGTGAAAGAGGGGACGGATTCCGGAATATCACCCGTTTGGGTGGCAATTCTTGATGAAGGGTATCCGTGATTATCGTTCCGCCATGAACGGGCTCCGTCCCGCAAGGACGGAGACGAGGGGAGGAAGCGATATGCCGAGAGGCGGGCTGTTCACCAGGGGCGGCCGTGGTGATGCGGGGTCGGCGGCCAAGCTGGTGCGCGTCTACACGCTCGCCGAACAGGCGCGGGTGTCGGTGGCCGAGGTGCTGGAGCACCTGTACGACCTGGGGTTCCGCGGATACACGCCGTCGTCGTTGCTGGACGCCGAACTGGCGGCCGAGGTGGTGCGCTCGCTGAGCACGCGGACCAGGGCCTGGGTTCCGCGGCAGCGCGAAGCCCGGCCGGAGATGAGCGGTTGAGACCGAGTCCACGAAGGGGGTGAGCCGGACGGCTCACCCCCTTCGCCTGTTCGAGCCCGCCCGACCGACATCCACGCCGCCTCCCGGTGGATCAGTGCGGGCAGGAGGTTTGTCCACGGCGTTCCCGGGAAAGCCCGAAGAGCATCCCGGAAGAACTCGACGCCGATGCGGAGGTTCCCGTGACCGACTCGCCGCCGCACCACGAGGAGGGCCGGCCCGAGGACCTGATCACGCTGCTCACCGCCGATCACCGCAGGGTGGAGGCGTTGTTCGAGCGGCTGGGACAGCTGGCCGGCGGCACCGGTCGGGAGGCGAAGGTCGTCGCGGAGCAGGTGGTCATCGAACTGGTCCGCCACTCGGTGGCCGAGGAACTGCACCTGTACCCCGTGGTCCGGGCGCGAGTACCCGACGGGGATCGGATCGCCGAACACGAGCTGGCCGAGCACCTCGACGCCGAACGGACCATGGCGGAACTGGAGGGGATGAACCCCGAGCACGAGGAGTTCTGGCCCACCGTCCACCGGTTGATGCGGCAGATCCGCCAACACGTGCAGGAGGAGGAGAACGAGCTGTTCCCGCAGCTGCGTTCGGTCTGCACCACCGAGGAACTGGTCGAGCTCGGACGCAAGGCCGCGTTGGCGAAAACGATCGCACCGACCCGGCCGCACCCCGCGGCCCCGCACACCCCACCCGGCAATCTCGTGCTCGGTCCGATGATGGGTGTGCTGGACCGGGCCCGGGATATCGTTTCCGGTCGGGGACGCCGATGAAACGTCCCACCCGGCGTGTGGGCCACCTTCGGGTGGTTGTCCTCCGGAATCGTTTTCCTGCAGGTCGCCGAATCGTCACTCGTCGATATCGTTGCTCACCGGGACCCGTCGCCGAATCCTGTTCGTCGTCACGCGGACCGATCAGGCCGGACGGCGCCCGATCCGAGCAGACGCACTCTCCACTCCACGAGGAGGAGCCATGACTGCTGCCGGGGGCCCCACCAGATCCACGCGGTCCCGCAGTCAGGCGTCGTCCCGCAGCCAGACAACGCGGCGGCGCACCCCCAGTACGGGAACCGAGGCCACGCGGAAGGCCGCCAGGACCGTGCAGGATCCGGTTGCCGCGGCCCAGAAACAGACCAGGACTACCACGCAGGAACCGGCCACCACGGCCCGGAGACGGACGGCACAGGGACACCAGGAGCAGGCCGAGCGGGAGCAGAAACCGCGCACGGCGACGTTGCAGCTGCCGTTCGTCACCGCCGAGTTCCGGATGCCCCGCGTGCCGCTGCCGCGCCTGCCCCTTCCCCCGCTGCGGATGCCCCGTGTGAGCAGCGAGGAGGTCGCCGGCGCGGTGAACACGGTCCGCTCCATGCTGCCCTCGCCCCAGCGGGCCGCCTACTACGCGGGTCTGGGTGTCGCCGCAGCCCTGGAAGTCATCGAGTGGCCGGTCGCGGTCGCCGTGGGCGCGGGAACGGCCCTCGCCAGCCGTGGCATCGCCCGGAAGCGAGGTGAGACCGAGGAGGGGGCGACCGCCGGCACGGCACGGTCGACCCGGCGCAACTGACCCGGCCGGGGCCCACCCTTCCCAGCGCCCCGGTACCGCCGCGGTTCACTACGTCTTCGGTGGAGGTCATGGCCCTGGGTGCACTCACCTCCGTGGCGTCCTGGGTGACCGGTCCGGTGACCCGGTTGGCCCGTGCCCTGACTCCCTCGGTGCTCGATCCCACGGGTGTTTCCCGGGCGTGGACCACCGAGGGGCGAGCACACCTGACGGTGCGGGGTGTGCACCTGCCCGGTTCGGAGTCGGCTGCCCAGGCCCTGGCCCAGCGGTTGCGCCGACTCCCCGGTGTGCACCAGGTGGAGATCAACGCTCCCATGGGGCGGGCCGTCGTCCACTTCGACGAATCGACCACCGACGTGGCGCGCCTGCTGGACGAGGTCCGCTCCGCGGAGCAGGACCTGGGGCTGGACGATCAGCCACACACCCCGGCCGAGGACACCCATCCGGCGAATCCGGCCGCCGCGTTGCGCCATGCGGCGGCGGTCACCGTCAACCTGGCCGGTGCCGGACTCACGATGGCCGCACGCCTCCTGGGGCCCCGGCTGCTCCCGCCCGTGGTGCCTGCTGCGGTGACGGTGGTCGACACGACGCCCCGCCTGCGAGGCTTCCTGGAACATCGGCTCGGGCGGCACGTCACCGACCTGCTGCTCGGTCTGGGCAGTGCTGTCGTGAACACGGCGGCCCAACGCCCGATCGCTCTGCTGACCGACGTGTGCTACCGCTACACCCTGCTGCGGGAGGCCCAGGCCGTCGAGCGGAGCTGGGTCGCCTGGGAGCACCGCCTGGCCGCCCGGCCCGGGGCCTGGGAGTGCCCACCGCTCCCGGTGGAGCCCCGGCCCGTCCCCCCGCCCCCCGGTCCGGTGGAACACGTGGCGAACCGAGCCGGTGCGCTCGCCCTCGCCCTGGCGGGTGGGGTGCTCGCCCTCACCCGTAGCACGCAGCGCGCCCTGGGTGTGCTGATCTCCGGGGTGCCCCGCGCGGCGATCGTCGGCCGGGAGGCGTTCGCCGCGCAGCTGACAACCGGGTTGGCCCGACGTGGGTTCGTCGTCCTCGACCGCCGTGCCCTGCGCATGCTGGACCGGGTGGACACGGTGGTGCTCGACGCCGATCTGTTGTTCACCGGTGCCGAGGCGGTCCGGGACGTCGTGCCGTTGCGGGAGGACATCGACGAGGAGGAGCTGGCCCTGCTGACACGACGCGCCCACGAGCTGGTCACGGCGCGCACCCCCGGCAGGGCACACCGGACGCCCTCTCCCGTCGAACCCGACGGTGTTCCGGCCCCCGCACCTCCGCCGGAGGAGCGGTGGCACCTGGTACCCGCCGCCGAGGTGCCAGGCCTGTCCACGAAGGTTCCACCCCGCAGCGCGGAGCGCGACGGGAACGAGCGGGCATGGGCGTTGCTGCGCGGATCCGAACCGCGTGCCCTGGTGATCGTGGCTCCTGAGCCGGCTCCCCTGGCCGAGGAGCTGGTGGCGGCAGCCCGGGACGTCGGCACGGTGGTGTTGGCGGCGGAAGTCGGATGGGTCCGGCACTGGATCGCGGTGGACCAGGTGGTTCCCGGTGGCACCCGGCTGGCTGGGGAGGTGCGTCGCCTGCAGCGCGAGGGCCGCACCGTCGCCGTGGTGTCGGCGACCAACCGGATCGCCCTGGCCATGGCGGACCTGGGCATCGGCGTCGAGCAGGACCCGCCACCCTGGGGGGCCCATCTGGTGTGCGACACACCGGCCCAGGCCTATGTGCTGCTCCGCGCGGTACCCGCGGCGCGCGCCACGAGCCGACGCACCAGCGGCCTGGCTGCTCTCGGCTGTGCCGCAGGTGCGCTGCTGAGCCTGTTCGGGCCCGCCGCCACGAGTCAGGACCGTGCGACGCTCCCCGGTGCCCTGGCCACACTGCTCTCCTTCGCCACGGCGAGTTGGTGGGGAGCCACCGAGGCCCGGCGGCCGGCTCCCCGACCTGCGCCGACCACTCCCTGGCACCTGCTGCCCGCGTCCCTGGTGCTGGACCGGCTGGACTCCTCGCCGCAGGGCCTGTCCGACGAGGAAGCCGAGCGACGTGTCGGCAGCAGTGAGGAGACCGAGCCGGAGCCGGATCTGGTACGAACCTCCCTGGAGGAGCTGGCCAACCCGCTCACGCCGGCTCTCGCCGCGGGTGCGGGTGCCTCGGCCAGCATCGGTGCCGTCGCCGACGCGGTGATGATCAGCGGGGTCATGGCGGTCAACGCGCTGCTCGGCGGTGCGCAGCGTCTGGGTGCGCAGCGAGCCCTGCGTCGGCTCGTGAAGAGCACCAGCCTGCCTGTGCGTCTCCGGCGGTCCGGGCGCCCGATGTCCGGCACGACGGATCGGCTGGTACCCGGTGACGTGGTGGAGCTGCGTTCGGGGGACGTGGTGCCTGCGGACTGCCGGGTACTGGAGGCCGACGGACTCGAGGTCGACGAGTCCAGCCTCACCGGTGAGTCGCACCTGGTGACCAAGACGGCCGAGCCGGTGGTGGCGGCCGCCGTGGCCGATCGGCGCTCGATGCTCTACCAGGGCACGGCCGTGGCGGCAGGTCGGGCCCTGGCGGTGGTGACCGCGGTGGGCGCCGACACCGAGATGCAGCGCAGCAGCGCCACCGAGGAACGACCGCCCAGCAGTGGTGTGGAGGAGCGGCTCCGGTCGTTGACCCGGACCACGCTGCCGCTGTCGGTGGGGGCCGGTGCGCTGCTGATGCTGGTCGACCTGCTGCGTGGTCGGCCGGTCGGGCAGGCCCTGGGCCGTGCGGTGAGCCTGGCGGTGGCCGCGGTGCCGGAAGGGCTGCCGTTCGTGGCCACCGTGGCCGAGCTGGCCGCCGCCCGTCGACTGTCCCGACGGGGTGCCCTGGTGCGCAACGCCTCGACCATCGAGGCGCTCGGCCGGGCGAACGTGCTGTGCTTCGACAAGACCGGCACCCTCACCGAGGGACGGATCTTCCTGCGCCAGGTGTCCGACGGAGCGGAGCACCAGCCGGTGGAGGCGTTGGGAGCGTGGCACCGTGCGGTGCTCGGTGCGGCGCTGCGTGCCAGCCCGCATCCAGGGGAGGACGAACGGCTTCCGCACCCCACCGATCAGGCCGTGGTCGACGGTGCCCGTGAGGCCGGGGTGCGCCCCGACGAGGATCTGCCCGGTTGGCACCGGGTGGACGAGCTGCACTTCGAACCGTCGCGTGGGTACCACGCGGTGCTCGGCCGGTTCGACGGTGGACAACGGCTGAGCGTCAAGGGTGCCCCCGAGATCGTGTTGGAGCTGTGCACCCGGTGGCGCCGGGAACACGGGGAGATCCCGTTCGACGTGGAGGCACGGACCGAGGTCGAGCGTGAGGTGGACCGGCTGGCCCGGAAGGGTTTCCGGGTGCTGGCCGTTGCCGAACGGCCCGCCTCGGACCGTCGTGATCTGGACGAGTCCCGGTTGCGCGGTCTGTGCCTGATCGGGCTGGTCGCCCTGGCCGACCGGATCCGTCCGACCGCCGCGGCGGCGGTGCGCCAGCTGCAGCAGGCCGGGGTGGAGATCGTCATGGTCACCGGGGACCATCCGAGCACCGCCGAGGCCATCGCCGCTGAACTGGACGTGCTCAACGGACGGCGGGTGGTGACCGGGCCGCAGCTGGATGCGATGGACGATGATCGCCTGGCGGCCGAGCTGCCCGAGATCGCCGTGTTCGCCCGGGTCAGTCCGGCGCAGAAGGTCCGTGTGGTGCGAGCCCTGCGCCGGGCCGGCCAGGTGGTGGCGGTGACCGGGGACGGTGCCAACGACGCCCCGGCGATCCGGTTGGCCGACGTGGGCATCGCACTGGGGCGGAACGCCACCCCGGCCGCGCGGGAGGCGGCGGACCTGGTGGTCACCGACGACCGCATCGAGACCATCACCGACGCCATCGTCGAGGGACGGGCCATGTGGGCGTCGGTGCGGGACGCCCTGGCCATCCTGCTGGGCGGCAACGTCGGAGAGATCGTCTTCACCGTGGGCAGCGGCCTGTTCGGTGGGCGGGACACCCTCAACGCCCGGCAGCTGCTGCTGGTCAACCTGCTCACCGACGCGCTGCCCGCCATGGCCGTGGCGGTTCGCCCGCCCCCGCGCATGACTTCCGAGCAGCTGCTCGCCGAGGGACCGGACATCTCGTTGGGTGCCCCGCTGACCCGTGACGTCTACCTGCGCGGTGCCCTCACCGCCGGAGCCGCCACCCTGGCGTGGTTGCTTGGCAAGGTGTCCGGTACCCGGGGACAGGCCAGTACGGTGGCGCTGGTCGCACTGGTGGCGGCCCAGCTGGGGCAGACCGTCGCGATGCGGGGACGGACCCCGTTGGTCGTGATCTCGGCCCTGCTGTCCCTGCTCGTGCTGGCGCTGATCGTCCAGGTGCCCGGGGTGAGTCACTTCTTCGGTTGTCGGCCGCTGCTGCCGCACAGCTGGGCGATCGGCCTGGGCTCGGCGACGGTGGCCACGCTGGCGGGGCTGCTGGTGCACTGACCCGGCAGGATGACGAATTCTCAAGATCGTTTCTCGGTGGACATCTGTGGTTCCCTCACACGTCACCCTTTGTTAACCTGCGCTCCGCCGCGCGTCCAACCAGGGTTCCTACGGTCCCCGGGAGCAAGCGGTGATGACGGTGCCCCGACAGGAGTGGAACCCCGATGAGTGACTTCTTCGCCACGGTGCTCGCGAAGACGGTGGCCATGCTGGTGGAGGAACTGGCCGTCCGCCTGGCGCGACTGGTGTTCACCGCGTTCGTGCGCCCGCACCTCGCCGTGGCCTGAGGCCTGGCGGGTGCCGCGGCCCGGTACGGATCCCGGGCGGTTGCCGGACAGGACCGGTCAGCCGCGGAGGCGGTCCGGGGACAGCCGGGTCACGTCCAGCCCGGTGGCGGTCAGGACGTCGGGTACCGTGCCCCGTGTGATCAGGCCCGTGGCCAACAACGCTGTGGCGGGCGTGCTCTGGATGCCGTAACCACCCTGCCCGACCAGCCAGAAGAACCCCTCGTGCCCGGGGTCGAACCCGATGACCGGGTTGCGGTCGGGCGCGAAGGTCCGCAGGCCGGCCCAGGCGACCCGGACGGACCGCACCTGCAGCGAGGTGGCCGCGTTGACCCGTTCGACAGCCAGCGCGACGTCGAGGTCGGCCGGCTTGGCGTCGCAGGGAGCGCAGGGTGTCTCGTCCGCGGGGGACAGCAGGATCCCCGGTCCTTCCGGGCGGAAGTAGAACGTCTCCGCGACGTCGGCGACCAGTGGCCACGACCGGTTCACCCCGTCGAGCGGGGCCACCGCGATCGTGCGCCGCAGCGGGGACAACCCGATCGGAGCCACCCCGAGTCGTGCGGCGAGATCGTCGCCCCAGGCGCCGGCCGCGTTCACCACGACGTCGGCCTCGACCGGGCCCTGTGTGGTGTGCAACCGCCACCGTGACCCGCTCCGTTCGCCGGACTCCACCCGCGTGTCGACCAGCACCCGGGCCCCGTACCGTCGTGCCCGGGCCAGGTAGTACTGGTGCAGGCCGAGAACGTCGACGTCCTGTGCACCCGGCTCCGTCGCGGCCCCGGCGAGGTAGGCGGGATCCAGGACCGGACACAGCTCGCGGGCCTCGTCCACGCCGATCCGCTGCAGGGTCGGGTTGGCGGCCACGAGCGCATCCAGCTCCGGCAGGTGATCCCGGTCGGTGACCCACAGCAGGGGACGCGGTGAGAACAGGGGCGCGCCCCGCTCCTGGCCCGCCCGGTCGACGAGCGCACGGCTGGCGTGGGTGAGCGCCCTGATCTCCGGGCCGCCGTAGGACTCCAGGAAGGTCGCCGCGGACCGCCCGGTGGTGTGATAGGCGAGCTGGGACTCCTGTTCCAACAGCACCACCGAGCAGTGCTCGGCCAACTCGCCGGCGATCGAGACACCGGCGATACCGCCACCCACCACCACGACGTCAGCGCTGAGCACGTCTCCACTGTGCGGAACCGCCACGTCCCCGGCAAAGCACCGTCTCCCGCTCTCCGGGAGGACGGCACCCGGCACACCTGGTCGGGGCGACACGCGGCACCCGCGGTTCGAGTCGGCACGATCGGAGTGGATCGGGTATCCGATACCGGTGGAGGAACCGCCCTCGACGGCGCCGTGCGGGTCACGGTGACCGGGCGCCCCGTGCCACGGGCCGGTCCGTGCAATCCGGTCGTGGTGTACCGCTGCCGGCAGGAGGTGACGTTGTGGACGAGCCGGGACACGACCCCGAGGTGATCGAGCTGGCCACGCGGTTGTTCACCATGGCCAGGGAGGGGGACACGGAGACCCTGATGGCCTACGTGGACGCCGGGGTCCCGGTCGACCTCAGCAACGACAAGGGTGACACGCTGCTGATGCTGGCCGCCTACCACGGGCATGCCGCCACCGTCGCCGCCCTGCTGGCCCGGGGTGCCGATCCCAACTGCCCCAACGACCGGGGACAGACCCCGCTGGCCGGCGCGGTGTTCAAGGGGGAGGAGAGTGTGGTGCGCGTCCTGCGGGACGGCGGCGCGGACCCGTGGGGTGGACAGCCGTCCGCCGTGGACACCGCCAGGATGTTCGGGCGTGACGACCTGCTCGCGTTGCTCCTCCCACCCCAGACCGGACCGTCGGAGGAGTGAGCGTCGCCGTCACGCCCGACACGGCTCGTGCCGGCTCCCCACGCCGACCCCGTGGTGGCACGGAGCCTCAGCCCCGCGGGGTCAGGGTCGCCACGTCCCCGGACTGTGGCAGGGGCTCACCCAGGCGCAGCCGACGGGCGAGCACCAGCTCACAGGTACGCGCGGCCAGGGCGCACCGCTCCTCCAGGTCGCCCCGGAGCAGCACCCACGAGTGCCCGGCCTCGGTGAGTCGTCGCCGGAACCATCCCGTCATGTCGGCGCGCACGTGTTCCCCGTCCCGCAGCCCGTCCTGTACGAACGGCACCCCGGTGTGGTCGGTGAGCAGGTACACGTCCCGGCGGGGCAGGCGTTCCCCGGCCCAGGCCAGGGTCTCGGCGCTGGTGCGACCGGTGTAGCGGTGCTCCCACACCGCGGTGGCGAACGCGTCGGTGTCGCACACGACCAGGGGTGAGCCCTCCCGTGCCGCCTTCTCCTCCTGGCGGGTCTGCTCCGCGGCGATGCGCGCAAAGTCCTCGGCCGTCCACACCAGATCCTCCAACGCGGGTTCCGGACGGCCCTCGGCCCGAGCCGTGGCGCGGGCCCGGTCCCACTTGAGCGCGGTGTACTCGCGCCCGTACTCCGGCACCCAGGCGGTGCGCGCCCACACCCCACCCCGTGCCCGGAAGTGCTCGGCGAGCCATCGACTGATCGTCGTGGTCCCCGTCGACTCGGCGCCCACCACGACGACCCGTGCGGCCAGTCCCGCCCGGACCACCGGGTGTAGGTCGTCCCATCGCGCAGCCAGGTCGGCCCGGCAGGCGGTGCCCGACACCGGGTGCCGCAGCCGCTCCGGATCGACCGTCACCGCCCGGGCACCCAGCCGGCGCGCCAGCTCCTCCCCGTACGGCTCGGAGCTGTAGACGGCGTCGACCGGGCCTCGCCCGTGCACGGTCAACGTCTCCTCGACCAGGGCGACGTGCGCGTCCCAGACTGCGTGGTCCCCGTAGTCGACGGGGGCGTCGTCGGGGACCCCGAGCACGGTGACACCCGGGTCCTCGGCATGGACCTCGCGCATCCAGGCGACGCGCTCTGCCAGCCCGATGCTCTCCCAGCTGCTTGCCATCACCAGGACCGTGGTGCGTTCGCACCCTGCTGCCGCCTGGCGCACCAGGAAGTGGTGGCCGCGGTGCGGCGGGTAGAACTTGCCCAGGACCAGCCCGTGTCGATGGGGTTTCACGCCGGATCACCCCCGGTGAGCACGGCTGTCGACCGTGTGTCCACTCCGGACGCGGCGGGTGCGCCCTGCCGGTACAGGCTGTGCCGCCACCGCACGAGGCCCTGGACGCACAGGGCGAGGAACACCACGTAGAGCACGGCGGTGAGCACCAGGTCCTTGTGCAGGTACAGCGGCACGTAGACCAGGTCCGCGCCGATCCACAGCCACCACGACTCCAGCTTCTTCCGACACTGCCCCCAGGTGGCCATCAACGACAGTGCCGTGGTGAGCGCGTCGAAGAACGGCACGGTGGAGTTCGTCGCGGTGGCCAGCAGCCAGGTGAGTCCACCGGTCGCCGCGATCCCGGCGGCGGTCAGCCACACCCACTGCACCGGTGTGGTCCGGGACACGGTCAGCGGAGTGCGGTCCTGTCCTCCGTGCAGCCACTGCCGCCATCCCCACAGGGCCAGCCCGATGTAGACCACCTGCAGCCCGGAGTCCGCGTAGAGCCCCGCGGTGGCGAACAGCAGGATCCACATCAGGTTGTTCGCGATGCCGAGGGGCCAGCTCCACACGTTCTGCGACGCCACCAGCCGGACACACACCGCACCGGTGACGAAGCCCAGGAGCTCGGCCCAGCTCGTCGGTGCGCCGAACGCGGTGAACGCCGGTGAGGTCAACCAGGAGAGGACCGTGTTCATCGGCCGCCCACCCGCGTGGCGGTCACGAACCCGGGTTCCTGGTGTCGGTGTCGGTCGAACCCCGTCACGGTCGCTCCTCGTCACGATCGCCTGCCGGCGCCGATCCGTGTGGTACGGCGCCCACCGCATGATCAACGAGCGAGGAGCCGATCGGCAGCGGAGCAGGACGCGGGGGCGGAGGCTCCCGAGCCGGGGTCCGCGTGGGTGCGGACGAGCAGGGAAACGGTCGACGGGGCGTGGCTCAGCGGTTCCGTCCGGTGCGGGACCGACCCGGGCGTCCGGTGATCCCACCGGGGCGGGGCACGTCGGCGTCCTCCTCGGGCCGCTCCAGGAGCGCGATCATGGCGTCCACGGGAAGGTCCTCGTCGATCGCCCGATCCAGGTGGTCCAGGATGCGCTGCGCCTCGGGGGAGAGCCGGGTGGCCGGGTCCGCGGTGGCGGCGAGCGCCTCCAACGAGGCCAGCTCGGCCCGGCACCGGGCGGCCGAGATGACGTTGCGTGCGACCCGGACCGCCTCGGGGGTGAGCCTGCCCCGCTGGGCGCGCAGTCGCTCCAGCACCGTGCGCACGGCGGGATCGGCGGCGACGGCGGCACGGCGGGCCGCGTAGTCGGCCACGTACTGACCCGCCTGCTGGTCCCGTACCGGTCGACGGGTGTCCGTGGGCGGGGGTGGGGCAACTCCCGGCGGCAGCAGGCTGTCCAGGGCGTTCTGGATACGCCGGTTGCTCTCCCGGACCCGCTGCAGCGGGTCACGACGGCGTGAGCGGGCGGTACGGCGGGCCTGCTCCCAGGCCTGCCGTCCGGCCTCGGACAGTCGTGGGGCGGCTCCCCGGGGCGCCTCGATACTGCGGCGGCGCTGGTTGAGGTGCCACCAGCGGCCCAGACTCATCCCGGGCACGGGCGGGGCCAGACGTTCGGTGGGGCCGGCGGCGTCGTCGTCGAACCAGGCACGCAACCGGGTGCGCAGGTAGTCGTGCACGCTCTCCCGGCTCTGCCGCGGTGGCTGGCGCTCCCGGCGGGGGGTGTGGTCCAGGGCGGCCACGATCGCGTCGACGCACCAGCCCGCGGCGAACCACCCGGACAGCACGGTGGTGACCTGGTCGAGGTCGGCGTCACGCCACCCGGCCCGCTCGCACAGCGAGGTCACGGCCTGGGTGATCTCCTCGTCCGTCTCCGGTACCACCCGGCCCGGCCAGCGGGCCAAGCGGAACGACATCCCCACCACCTCCGCGGTCCTGGGCTGCGCAGAGGATGCGCAGAGGAATTGTGCCGCGCAGGTCCGACACCCGGGCCGCCCACGTCGGGGCGGGCCACCTCAGGGCATCAACCCGTCGATCACCCGGAAGATGCGCTTGTCGGACACCGGGTAGGCGGTCCGGAGCGTCTGGGCGAAGTAGCTGATGCGCAGCTCCTCGATCATCCAGCGGATCTGCCGTACCTCCTCGGTGTCCGCCGTCTCCGGGGGCAGCCGGTCCAGCAGCTCCTGGTAGGCCTGCTGCACGTCCGCCACCCGGTCCATCCACTCCTGGTCGCGCCGCGGGTTCTCCGGCAGCTTCTCCAACCGGCGCTCGGCACCGCGCAGGTACCGGACCAGGTCGGGCAGCCGCCGCCACCCGGTGGCGGTGACGAACCCGGGGTAGACCAACCCGGTCAGCTGGGCCCGGACGTCCGCGACCGAGGGGGCCAGCGCCGGTCCCCAGGGGCGGGACAGCTTCAGCTCGACGTCGCGCGCCGCGACCAGCACGCGGTGCACGTGGCCCAGCACGTCGAGCACCGTGGCGGCCAGCTCGCGGTTCACCCGGTCGCTGAGCTTGGTGAAGCTCTCCTCGTCCCAGACGGGACCGCCGTTGTCGGCGATCAGCTTGTCCGCGGCACAGTCGATGCAGTCCGCCAGCATCGGCGCCACCCCACCGTGGGGGTTGTGGGTCAGTGCCAGCTTGGCCTCGTTGCTCAGGCTCCGCTGCACCACCTTCACCGGCGAAGGCGCGTTCAGCAGCAGCAGACGGCGGGTGCCCGCCCACATCGCGCGCTGCTGCTGGGCCTCGGACTCGAAGGTGCGGACCGCGACGCTGTCCTTCTCGTCCACCAGCGCCGGATAGGCGGTGACGACGAAACCGGCCCGCTCCCGCTCGATCCGCCTGGGCAGTGTCCCGATGGTCCAGGACCGCAGGCCCTGCCGCTCCACCTCGTGTGCGGCGTCGGACAGCGTGGCCTGCAGCTGGCTGCGCAGGCGCCGCCGGAGCTCGTCCAGGTCCTTGCCCTCGGCCAGGGTGCGGCCGTCGTCGTCCACCACCCGGAAGGTGGCCTTCAGGTGTCCCGGGATCCGGTCCAGGTCCCAGGCGTCGCGTGGCACGGTCACGCCACGCAGCTGTCGCAGCTCCCGCTCCAGCGCCTCCAGCAGCGGCTCGTCCGTCGAGATCCGCGCCAACACCTGGCGCGCACAGTCGGGCACCGGGACCAGGTGGCGGCGCAGCGGCTTGGGCAGCGACCGGAGCAGCGCGGTGACCAGCTCCTCCCGCAGACCCGGTACCAGCCAGTCGAAGGTGTCCCCGGTCATCTGGTTGAGCACGGCCAGCGGGACGTGCACCGTCACGCCGTCCGACGAGGTACCGGGCTCGAAGTGGTACGACAGCGGCAGAGTGAGCCCGCCCTGCTGCCAGGAGTCCGGGAAGTCCTGCCCGTCGATCTCTCCCGCCTGCTCGTTGACCAGCATCGACCTGGTGAAGGTGAGCAGGTCCGGCTGGGTGCGGCGTACCTTCTTCCACCACGTGTCGAAGTGGCGGGCCGACACCACCTCACGGCCCACGCGCTCGTCGTAGAACCGGAACAGCGTCTCGTCGTCGACGAGGATGTCGCGTCGCCGCGTCCGGTGCTCCAGCTCCTCCACCTCGGCGAGCAGCCGCCTGTTGGCGTGGAAGAACTCGTGGCGGGTGTCCCAGTCGCCCTCGACCAGCGCGTGCCGGATGAACAGCTCCCGGGACAGCTCGGGGTCGATGCGTCCGTAGTTGACCCGGCGTCCCACCACGAGGGGGATGCCGTACAACGTCACCTTCTCGTAGGCCATCACCGCGCCGCGGCGGGCGTCCCAGTGCGGTTCGCTGTAGGTGCGCTTCACCAGGTGTTGGGCCAGTGGCTCCACCCACTCCGGCTCGATGCGCGCGACGATCCGGGCCCACAGCCGGGAGGTCTCCACCAACTCGGCCGCCATGACCCACTGTGGTGGCTTCTTCGCCAGCGCCGAGCCGGGGAAGATGGCGAACCGTGCGTTGCGGGCACCCAGGTACTCCTCGGGGCCCCGCCCCTGCCGCGCGGACTGGGTGTTGCGCTTCGTGACGTCCTTCATCCCGACGTGGGACAGCAGACCGGCCAGCAGCGAGGCGTGGATGCGCTGTGGGTCGTCGGGTGCACTGCTCAGCGAGATGTCCAGTGACCTGGTCACCTGGCGCAGCTGGCCGAACAGGTCCTGCCACTCGCGCACCCGCAGGTAGTTGAGGAACTCGGCGCGGCACAACTTGCGGAACTGGTTCGACGACAGTTCCTTCTGTCGTTCCTGCAGGTAGTTCCACAGGTTGAGGTAGGCCAAGAAGTCCGAGTCAGGGTGGGCGAACCGGGCGTGTTTCTCGTCGGCGGCCTGCTGCTTGTCCGCGGGTCGCTCCCGCGGGTCCTGGATGGACAGCGCCGAGGCGATGATCAGCACCTCGCGGACGCAGCCGTTGCGCTCGGCCTCCAGCACCATCCGTCCCAGGCGGGGATCGATCGGCAGCTGCGCCAGTTTGCGCCCCAGCGGGGTCAGCCGCTTCCGTGGGTCCTTCTCCGCCGGGTTCAACGCACCCAGTTCCTGCAGCAGCTGCACGCCGTCGGAGATGTTGCGCCGGTCCGGTGGGTCGATGAAGGGGAAGGCGGCGACGTCGCCCAGCCCCAGCGCCGTCATCTGCAGGACGACCGAGGCGAGGTTGGTGCGCAGGATCTCCGGGTCGGTGAACTCCGGGCGGGACAGGAAGTCCTCTTCGGAGTACAGCCGGATGCAGATACCCTCCGACACCCGGCCACAGCGTCCCTTGCGCTGGTTGGCCGAGGCCTGCGAGATCGGCTCGATGGGCAGCCGCTGCACCTTGAGCCGGTGGCTGTACCGGGAGATCCGTGCCGTGCCGGGGTCGATCACGTACCGGATGCCCGGCACGGTCAGTGAGGTCTCGGCGACGTTGGTCGCCAGCACGATGCGTCGCCCGGTGTGCGGCTGGAACACCCGGTGCTGCTCGGCCGCCGACAGTCGGGCGTAGAGCGGCAGGATCTCGGTGTTGGGCAGGTTCATGCCCTTCAGCGCGTCGGCGGTGTCCCGGATCTCTCGCTCACCGGAGAGGAAGACCAGGATGTCCCCCGGGCCCTCGGCACGCAGCTCGTCCACCGCGTCGCAGATGGCCTGGATCTGGTCCCGGTCGGGGTCGGAGTTCTCGTCGTCGGGGTCCACCACCGGTCGGTAGCGCACCTCCACCGGGTAGGTGCGGCCGGAGACCTCCACGATCGGGGCGGGTCCGTCCTCGGTGGCGAAGTGGTGGGCGAAACGTTCCGGGTCGATGGTCGCCGAGGTGATGATGACCTTCAGGTCGGGGCGGCGCGGCAGCAGCTGCTTGAGATAGCCCAGGATGAAGTCGATGTTCAGGCTGCGCTCGTGCGCCTCGTCGATGATCAGGGTGTCGTACTGGCGCAGCATCCGGTCGTTCTGGATCTCCGCCAGGAGGATCCCGTCGGTCATCAGTTTGACCAGGGTGTCCTCGCCCGCCCGGTCGGTGAACCGCACCTTGTAGCCGACGACCTCCCCCAGGGGAGTGGCCAGTTCCTCGGCGACCCGCTCGGCCACGGTGCGCGCGGCCAGGCGACGGGGCTGGGTGTGTCCGATCGTCCCCAGTACTCCCCGGCCCAGCTCCAGGCACATCTTGGGCAGCTGGGTGGTCTTGCCGGAGCCGGTCTCCCCGGCGACGATCACGACCTGGTGGTCGCGGATCGCGGCGAGGATGTCGTCCCTGCGCTGGCTGACCGGCAGGGTCTCGGGGTAGCTGATCCGGGGCACGGCGGCGCGGCGCCGCGCCACCCGTTCCTCGGCGGCGGTCACGTCCGCGGAGATCTCCTCGACGACGGCCTGCAGAGCCTCGGCGTTCCGCACCTTGCGCGCGCCGTCGATGCGGCGACGCAGCCGGTGCTGGTCGCGCAGCATCAGCCCGGACAGGCGTGTCCGCAGGTCGTCGAGAGGAGATTTCACGAGGCGAGTACCCATATGGGGTCAAGGATAGGCAGAGGGCCGGCGGTCTCCGCCTGTGATTAATGCACTCCAGCCGGTGGCCGATCCCTGCACCGTCGGTGGTACGTCCCACGGTCCACCGCCCGGGGCGGCAGGTGATCTTGCCCCGGGCGGGTGATCACCACCGGTGCGTCGACCTGGTGATTCGGCCCTCTCGTCGCGGTGTCCTGGATGGTGGGCACATCCGGTCCGGGTGCGGTGTGGTGATCAGGCCCATCCCGATTCCGACACATCGCTTCTAGCGTGTGATCCCGATCACCGCACGGTGGGAAGCGACGTCGTCGAGGTCGTCGGGAGGTCGTATGCACGAGGTGTCCACAGGATCGGCAGGGCCCGTCCCGGCGCGGGTTCTGGGGGCGTTCGGGGCGGTGGTGGCCCTGGTGGTCGGGTTGCTCACCCTCACCGCTCCGGTGGCCCGGGCCGCCGGCATCGAGGAGGTCACCGGTTTCGGCAGCAACCCCGGCAACCTGCGCATGTTCCGGTACGTGCCCGACGGGTTGCCCACGGGCCGTCCCCTGGTGGTCGCCATGCACGGTTGCACCCAGGACGCCACCGGGTACGGCACCAGCTCCGGCTGGGTGGAGTTGGCCGATCGATGGGGGTTCTCCCTGCTGCTTCCCCAGCAGCAGTTCGTCAACCAGGTCCAGAACTGTTTCACCTGGTACGAGCCCGGTGACACCACCCGCGGTCAGGGCGAGGCCGCCTCGATCGCCCAGATGATCCAGCGGATGCTCGCCGACACCGGGGCCGACAGCGAGCGGGTCTACGTGACCGGGTTGTCCGCCGGTGGTGCGATGACCACGGTGATGTTGGCCACCTACCCCGATCTGTTCGCCGGAGGCGGCATCGTGGCCGGTCTGCCCTACCGCTGCGCGACCACGCTGCTGGAGTCCCTCTCGTGCATGAACCCCGGGCGGGACCGTACGGCCCAGCAGTGGGGTGACTTGGTCCGGGCGGCCAGCTCGTACCGGGGGCCGTGGCCGACCGTGAGCATCTGGCACGGCACCGCCGACTACACGGTGGCGGTGGCCAACCAGCAGGAGTTGGTCGAGCAGTGGACCGACGTGCACGGCACCGACGCCACACCGGACGTCACGGACACCGTCGCCGGGTATCCGCACGCGGTCTACCGGGATTCGGGTGGTCGCGCGGTGGTGGAGACGTATCGGATCACCGGCATGGGGCACGGTCAGCCGGTCGACCCGGGTACCGGTACCCAGCAGTGCGGCAGGACCGCCGCCTACATGCTGGACGTGAACGTCTGTGCCGCCTGGCACATGGGTCGCACCTGGGGACTGGACTCGGGGAGTGGCCCGGGAGAGCAGCCGGGCGTGCTCACCCTGCGGGGGATCGATGCCTTCGACGGGTACGTCAAGGCGGCTTCCGACGGTTCCGGCGCCGCTGTCGGCACCCTGGAGGGCACGCTCGGGCTGGCCGTGGGGCGTGGGGTCGACGGGCAGGTGAGCCGGACGGTTCTGGCCTTCGACACCTCGGCGATTCCCGCCGGGGCCACCGTGACACGGGCCTGGCTGACCGTCGACCGGGCCAGTGGGTCCGGGGACCCGTGGAGCAGCCCGGCCGGCAACCGGCTGGTGGTGGATCTGCGCAGCGGGTGCTTCGGGAACGGTTGTGGTATCGAGGCCGCCGACTGGGCTGCTCCCGCGGATCTGTCGGCGATCGTGGAGATCCCGCGTACCACGTCGGGGCAGGCTCGTTCCGGTGATCTGCCGCCGCAGGCCCTGGCCGCGTTGAACCGTGCGGGGACGACGCAGTTCCGGTTGCGTTTCCTGCAGGATCCGCCGGGCACTGCCTACGTGTTCTTCCGGCCCGGCACGGCGACCACCCTCACCGTCGAGTACGAGTTCTGAAGCAACGGGCCCGGCGGGTGGGGCGGCTTCGGACAGCCGTCCCACCCGCCGGGCCCAGCTTCACTCCGGCGGGGTCAGCGGGCGCCACCCGATCGGTGTGGACAGCACCATCGCGCTGGAGGTCTCCCCGTAGGTGGCCAGACGTTCCAGCAGCCGTTCCAGGGCCTGGACGGAGGGGGCGGCCACCTTCACCACCGAGCAGATGTCCCCGGTCACCCGGGAGACCTCCAGCACCTCCGGGCAGTCCTCCAGCAGCTCCGGGTGCACCGTGATGCACCGGGCCCCGTAGCACTTCATGCGTACCAGGGCGATCACCGGTCGTCCGGCTGCGATCGGATCGATGCACGCACGGTAACCAGTGATCACCCCTTCTTCCTCCATGCGGCGTACACGCTGCGCCACCGTCGGCGGGGAAACATGCACGCGGCGTGCGAGCTCGTTGTAGGACAGTCGGGCATCGGTCTGGAGTTCCTTCAGGATCGCCCAGTCCACCCGATCCAGCGGAGTTCTCACGATCGTAAAGCTACTGGTCAAATTGGTTTTTGACCATAAGTCGAAAGGGGCGAAATACACCCCGACGCCCATTCCGGAACGTGGTCGTGCCCATCACCATGGTCCAGGTCACAGCGTCACCTGGAAGGAGGAGGCACGACATGAGCTCTGCGCGGCCGCAGCAGCCGGAGACCCTCTCCGCCTGTCCTGCGCTGCACTCGGCGACGGGGGCGGAGGAGGAGCCGAACCTGGAGTTCGCTGCGACCACGCCCTACGAGGACTACGTGCACGCCTCGACGCTGCACCGGTTGCAGCGGCGCTGGTCCGACGACCCGGGAGAGATGTCCTTCCTGGTCGTCACCCAGATCATGGAGCTGTACTTCGGTCTGCTGTGCTTCGAGTGGCGACAGGCCCAGACCGAGCTGCGCGCCGACAACCTGCCCGCCGCCGTGCGGACCCTGCGTCGCAGCGTGCTGCACCTGGAGGGGCTCAACGCCGCCTGGGGCTCGATCGCCCGGATGACCCCGGAGGAGTTCAACGCGTTCCGCGGCTACCTGGGGGAGGGGTCGGGATTCCAGTCGGCGATGTACCGGCACATGGAGTTCCTGCTCGGGGAGAAGTCCGCGTCGATGCTGGTGCCGCACCGCGCCGTACCCCAGGTGCACGCCGAGCTGGAGGAGGCGCTGCGCGCCCCCAGCCTCTACGACGACGTGCTCGCCCACCTGCACCGCCGCGGGTACGAGATGCCCGAGTCCGTGCTGAACCGGGATCTCACCCAGCCGTACCGGCCCTCGCCGGAGGTGGAGAAGGTGTGGGCACGGATCTACTCCTCCCGTGTCGAGCACGCCGAGGCCCAGCAGCTCGGTGAGGTGCTCACCGACATCGCCGAGGAGTTCAACCGCTGGCGGTACAACCACCTGATGGCCACCCGCCGCGCCATGGGCGCCAAACCGGGAACGGGTGGTTCCGCCGGTGTGGCCTGGCTGGAGAAGCGGGCACAGCGGGCGGTGTTCCCCGAACTGTGGACCGCACGCAGCTACGTCTGATCTTCTGGGTCCCTGATCCACACACCTGTAGGGAAGAACCACCGATGTCGCTCATCGATCGTGCCCGCGAGCTGGACGCCGTCGACCCGCTCGCCGACTGTCGCCCGCTGTTCGACCTGCCCGACGGGGTGATCTACCTCGACGGCAACTCCCTGGGGGCACCGCTGCGCACCATCGCCGAACGGGTCGACGACGTGGTGCGCCGCCAGTGGGGCGAGCGGCTGATCCGATCCTGGAGCGAGGGCTGGTGGGAGGCTCCCGAGCGCATCGGGGACCGCATCGCACCGCTGGTCGGAGCCGCGCCCGGCCAGGTGGTCGTCGCCGACTCCACCAGCGTGAACGTCTTCAAGGCCCTGATCGGGGCGATCCGCCTGTCCCCGGGGCGCTCCGAGGTCCTCGTCGACGCCAGCACGTTCCCCACCGACGGGTATCTAGCCTCCTCGGCAGCCCGTCTCGCCGGGCGCACCCTGCGGCCGGTGCCCGTCGAGGAGATCGCCGACCAGGTGGACGAACGGACCGCGGTGGTACTGGTCAACCACGTCGACTACCGCACCGGCCGGCTGCACGACATGGCGGCGATCACCGAGGCGGTGCACGCCCGTGGTGCTCGCGTGGTGTGGGACCTGTGCCACAGCGCCGGAGCCGTTCCGGTCCGGCTCGACGCGCTCGGCGTGGACTTCGCCGTCGGGTGCACCTACAAGTTCCTCGGTGGCGGACCGGGTGCTCCGGCCTTCCTGTACGTGGCCAGGGACCTGCAGGACTCCTTCGACACCCCGTTGCCCGGCTGGACCGGTCACCGCGACCCGTTCGCCATGGAGGCCGACTACCGGCCGGCCTCGGGGATCGGCCGGGGCCGGTGCGGTACACCGGACATCCTGTCGATGCTCGCCCTCGACGCGGCACTGGACGTCTGGGACCGGGTGACGGTCGAACAGGTGCGCGCCAAGGGCCTGGCGTTGACCGGGTTCTTCATGGAGTGTGTCGACGAGCTGCTCGGTGACCGGGTGCGGGTGGTGACCCCACGTGACGAGTGGCGGGGCAACCAGGTGTCGATCTCCTGCCCGGACGCCGATCGGGTCATGCGGCGGCTGATCGAGCGGGGAGTCATCGGTGACTTCCGACCGCCGGACGTGCTGCGGTTCGGGTTCGCTCCGTTGTACGTCGGCTACCAGGACGCGTTGCTCGCCGCCGAAGCCCTGCGGGACGAGCTCGACTGAGCCGCCCACACGCCGTGCCACCCCGGTGGTCCGGTCGGCAACGACCGGACCACCGGGGTGGCGGGTCATCGGGACGGGACCGTCGGCCGTGGCTCAGCTCCGCTTCGGCCCGGTGCCCAGAATCTCCGCGAGGGCGTCCAGCACCGTCGGCCACACGGTCGAGAGCGGGTCGATGACCGCGAAGTGCCCGATGCCGGGCAGTTCGCGCAGCTCGACGTCGTCCCCGGCGGCGCGGGCCGCGGTGGCGTAGGACCGGCTTATCTCGATCGGGACGATGTCGTCGGCGTCGCCGTGCAGCAGCACCGTGCGCACGCCCGTGGGGACCAGACGAATCGGGTCGGCCACGGCGTACCGGTCGGGGTACGCGTCCGGGCCACCGCCGAGGAACGAGGCGACCGAGCCGTCGTCCATGTCGATCTCGTGGGCCAGGCCGAGATTGCTGGACCCGGCCAGGGACACCACACCCCGCACCAGCGGCTCCGCGCGGTGCCAGGGGTGGTCCGCGGGCAGCCGGTGTCGCGCGGCGGCCCACAGCGCCAGGTGTCCCCCCGCCGAGTGGCCGAGCAGGGCGATCCGGTCCGCGGCCACCTGCTCGCCGAGCAACGTCGGGACCGCGTCGACCACGGCGGCGACGTCGGCGAACGTCCCCGGCCAGCCGCCGAGCTCATGACCCACCCGGTGGTACTCCACGGCGCACGCCAGGTAACCGGCGTCGGCCAGGGCCTCACACATCGGCCCGGTGTGCGCACGGTCGTACTTGGCCTGCCAGGACCCTCCGTGCACCACGATCACCAGGGGATGGGGGCCCGTGCCTTGGGGCAGCCAGGCGTCGGCCACGTGTTCGGAGCCCGGGCCGTACCGCACCGTCAGATCCGCCGGCCGAGCCGGCCGCGTCAGCACCTCACGCGAGTCACCCACGGGGGTGATGCTAGTTCGCCTGCCCCCCTCGGGGAACGTAATAACGCCCCAGGACCACCCCTGGTCCGGACGGACGTGCCCACGGTGTCGCCCCTGCCGGTTCGGGGACACCGGAAGCGGCCCGTCCACCGGTCGACGTCTGCCCGGCCCGTCCGGAGCGGTTGTCCGCTGCCCCATGTCCCGGGCGGGGCGCGGTGTCGCGGAGCTCGTGTGCACACCCGGTGTCGGCGATGTCGTTGACGTCGTTCGGTGCCGCTCGGTCCGCGACGGCGGGGCGGAGCGCTCCGTGAGCCACGGGCACACCACGGCCGGGCCGGCGGGTCGGTGACGTTCCCGGTGGGCAGCAGGAGCCGGGGTGCGGTGGCAGCGGGCGACGAGACACGGAGCCGCCGCGGGGAGGACGGCAATCGGAGCCGGTGGGAGCCGACCGGGTTCCGCATACGGGTCGCGACCGGCACACGGTTCGACAGGGACCCCGGCTGCCCCTGCGGAGGGAACCCCGGTGTCCTTTCGGTACCCCCTGCCACCGGTTTCCGTGAATTTTCTTGTCCACAGGGGTGTGGGTCATCCGCCGGAGCGAATTCCGGACTGCATTTCTGTCTGCTGAGGACTGTTCGGAAAGCCTTCTGACCAGCACGCACGATGGTGCGAAGAGGCGCGTTCCGACGTGAAGGGTTCCTGCGCCGAGCCGAGGATGTGGCGATGTGAGAAATCGGCAACCTCGTCAGTTCGCGAGCGGTGTGCGAGGAAGAGCATGAGAACGGACGCAGGAACACGGATCGCCGTCGTCGGGTACGGGTATTGGGGGGCCAAGCACGTCCGTGTCCTGACTTCACTGACAGACGTCGGGGTGGTCGTCGTCGACAGCCGTCCACAGCGGACGGCCGAGGCGCGGCGCCGGTTCCCCGGTGTGGAGACCGCGGCACGCCTGACCGACGTCGTCGACCAGGTGGACGGGGTGGTCGTCGCCTCCCCACCGGCGACACACGCCACGCTGGCCCTCGAGGCGTTGAACGCGGGCAGGCCCACCCTGGTGGAGAAACCGCTGGCCACGTCCGTTCGTGAGGCCCAGACCATGGTCGACACCGCGGCACTGCGCGGAGTTCCGCTCATGGTCGGCCACACGTTCGAATACCACCCCGCCGTCCACCGACTCAAGGAGATCATTTCCTCGGGAGAACTCGGGCAGATCCTGCACATCGAGTCGGCACGACTGAACCTGGGACTGTACCGGTCGGACGTCGATGTCGTCTGGGATCTCGCCCCCCACGACATTTCGATCATTTCGTATCTGCTCGACGAGATCCCCAGTTCGGTGGCGTCCTGGGCCCACCGGAAGATCAAGGACCAGCACGCCGACATCGCCTATCTGCGTCTGGTGCTGGAACAGGCGGCGGCCACCGCCTTCATCCACGTCAGCTGGCTACACCCCACCAAGGTCCGGCGGCTGACCGTCGTCGGGGACCGCAGGATGGCGGTCTACGACGACACCTCCGACGAGCAGCGGATCCGTATCCACGACGTCCGGGTGGAGTCCGCAGGTGGCGACGCGCCCGTGATCTACCGCGTCGGGGACATCGTCGTACCGCGTGTCGAGTTCCAGGAACCCCTGCTGGTACAGGACGCGCACTTCGTGGAGTGCGTCCGCGGCGGCGCCCAGCCCAGGACACCCGGTGAGAGGGGACTCGACGTCGTGCGTGTGCTGGCCGCCGCCGACGTGGCCCGCGTGACAGGTCAGTGGGCCTCCGTGCACGGGGACATCCCGAGGGCGCGGGTGTCTCCCGAGTCCGTGGTCAACACCCCCGTGTTCGCTCCCGCGCTCATCAACGACGAGGTGAGGTCGTGACCCTGCTGACCGAGCGGATCCCCTTCCTGGACCTGGCATCCCTCCACGCCGATCTCCGGGAGGAACTGGATCTGGCGTGGAAGTCCGTGCTGGAGAGCGGTCGTTTCGTCGGCGGCCCCGAGGTCGAACGGTTCGAGGAGCGGTTCGCGGCGTACTGCGGGACCGCCCACTGCGTCGGCGTGGCCAACGGGACCGACGCGTTGGAACTGATCCTCGCCGCTCTGGGCATCGGTCGAGGCGACGAGGTGATCGTCCCGGCGAACACCTTCATCGCCACCGTCGAGGCGGTGCACGCGGTGGGAGCACGCCCGAGGTTCGTCGACGTCAGACCGGACACGCTGCTCATCGATCCCGAGGCCGTCGCAGCGGCCATCAACCGCGCCACCGCGGCGGTCATCGGGGTCCACCTGTTCGGTCAGATGGTCGACGTCGACCGCCTGGGTGCGTTGGCCGAGCGGCACGGGCTGGCCTTCATCGAGGACGCGGCGCAGGCCCACGGCGCCCGGTACCGGGGCCGCCGGGCCGGCAGCGCCGGCGTGGCCGGGGCGTTCAGCTTCTACCCGGGCAAGAACCTCGGTGCCCTGGGGGACGGCGGGGCGGTGGTGACCGACGACGCGCAGCTCGCCGCCCGCATCCGCAGCATGGCCGACCACGGACGTTCGGCCACGGACCGGCAGCTACACGACCTGCGTGGTCGTAACAGCCGTCTCGACGCGCTCCAGGCCGCCGTGCTGTCGGTGAAGCTGCCGCACCTGGACGCCGGCAACGAACGTCGTCGCGCGCTCATGGCCCGCTACCGGGAAAACCTGCCCGCCTTCTGCACGCCGGTCGCCGAGGACCCGCAGGGCGAACCCGTCTACCACCTGGCGGTCGTCCAGGTACCCGACCGGGACCGGGTCGCCGGGGCACTCACCGCGGCCGGCATCGGATGGGGAATGCACTACCGGGTCCCCTGTCACCTGCAGCCGGCGTTCGCCGAGTTCACCGAGCGACTTCCCGTCGCGGAGCGTGCGGCGGAACGGATCCTCTCGCTGCCGATGTCACCCACGCTCAGCGACGACCAGGTCATACGGGTCTGTGAGGTTCTGCGAGGTGTGCAGCGGTGAGTGCACGTACCGGTACCAAGGCGCGGCGCTCCGGTTCCAACGGCTCCAACGGTTCCAACGGCGCGGCGGGTGGGGTGTCCACCTCGCCGCGCCACGCTGCGGCGGACAAGCCCGCCCGGCCGATCACGACGCCGACGCCGGGTAACGGCACCGCGGTCTCGGCGAACGGGAGCGCGCCGAACGGCACCGGCCGCCGGCCCCTGTCCGCGGAGCAGCTACGGCGGCTGGGCCTGGTGTCCCTGGCCATCGTGCTCCTCGGCGCCCTGGTCGGGTACGGGGCAGCCCTCCTGTGGCCGCCGCAGTACGCGGCCAGGGCGGACATCCTGTTCGAGATCACGGAGGAGAAACCCACCGGGTTCCTCCGCGAGGACCGCAGCCTGACCACCCAACTCGTGGTCCTGCGCAGCAGGCAGGTACTGGGTCCGGTGGCGGCTGCCGAGGGCATTCCCGTCGAGGAGTTCGAGAAGACCATCTCCTTCTCGGTGGTGGACTCCAGCGAGGTCATCCAGGTGGAGGTCACCGACGGTTCTCCCGACGTGGCGCTGCGACGCCTCCAGGCCGTGGTCGACCGCTACTTCGAGATCGCGGCCCAGGACCGGGCCAGCGAGGTGGGCGACTTCCTACGCGCACAGCTCACCGAGGTCCGGGACCAGCTCACCGCGGCACGGGCCCGGCTGAACCGGTTCGCATCCGACCCGGCGGCCCTGACCGAGGTGGAGAGCCTCGTCCAGCGTGAGCAGCAGCTGCTGGGGCGCCTCGACGAGCTGGGCGTGGCCGAGCGTGTCGCACCGCGTCGTGAGGTGCTGGTGCCTCCGTACCTGGTGCCCGACCCGGTGAGCCCACGTCCGGCGCTGGCCGCCGGTGCCGGGGCCCTGACCGCGCTGGTGATCGCGACCGGTGCGGTGTTCCTTCTCGCACGTCGCTGGGCGAAGGGATGAGGACGGGACGCCGTGGGCAGACACTCGAAGCGGCCGAGTGCCAGGGTTCTGGCCGCGCGCAACTCGGTGACGGTCGCCGGCTGGACGCTGGTGAGCAGGATCACCGGTCTGGTGCGGCTGGCGGCGATCGGGGCCACCCTGGGGCCCACCTACTTCGCCAACACGTTCGCCACCACCAACACCCTGCCCAACACCGTGTACTCGGCGATCGCCGGGCAGGCGCTGGCCCTGGTGATCGTGCCCGCCGTCGTGCGGGCCATCGCGCGGGCCGGTGTCGGTGAGGCCGGTGTGTTGCTCGGCCGGGTGGCCGGGTTCCTACTGGTCGCCTCCGGGACGATCGCCCTGCTGGTGATGGTCGGTGCTCCGGGGTTCGCCTGGGTGCTGACCCTCGGCATCGAGGACGTCGTGAGCCGACAGCAGGCCCAGCACGCCACGGTCGTACTGGTCCTGCTGGTCGCCCCACAGATCGTGCTGTACACGATCGCCGCCCTCGGGGCCGCCGCCCAGCAGGCCCAGCGGCGCTTCGCCCTGGCCTCCGCCGCGCCGGCCGTGGAGAACGTGGTGCTGGTGGCGACCCTGGTCGCCGTCTCCGCGGTCTACGGCACCGGGCACGAGGTCGGTGCGGTACCCGCGGGGCTGCTGCTCCTCCTCGGGGTGGGCAGCACGCTCGCCGTGGCGGTGCACGCGGCACTGCAGGTGTGGGGTGCGGCGCGAGTGGGATTGCTGGTCCGGCCTTCGTTCCGGTGGCGCTCGGACCCGGAGGCCATGGAGGTCGTCCGGCAGCTCCGGGGGTCGATCAGCATCCCTGTCGCCCCTGCGGCGGCCCACATGGTGCTCCTGCTGTTGGCGGCCACCGTGCCCGGTGGTGTGGTGGTGCTGCAGCTGGCCTACGCCGTCTACGTCGCCCCCACCGCCCTGGGTGCGCGTGCGGTGTCCACCGTGGTGCTCCCGGGCATGTCGGCTGCGGCGCAGAGCGGCGACCGCACGGGCTTCGCGGCGCAGTGGCGACTGGCCCTGTCCTACGCCGCGATAGCGGGCCTGCCCCCGCTGTGCCTGCTGGCGGTGTTCGCCCGCCCGGTGGCCGAGGTGCTGGCCGTCGGTGAACTGCAGGCGGAGTCCTTCGTCGACCAGCTCGCGGCCTGCGTGACCGTGGTGGCGGTCGCCCAGCTCGTGGCCGGTCTCCACGAGATCGGTCGGCAGGCCCTGTTCGCCAGGAAGGAGATCGGCACACCGCGGGTCGCCAGTCTGGTGTCCCTAGCCGTGACGGTGCTCGTGGGGTCGAGCTCGCTCCTGGTCGACGACGCGGGACGCCTGGTCGTGCTGAGCGCCGCCCTGCTGGCCGGTGACCTGGTCGCCGCCGGCACGGTGATCACCAGGTTGCGTGCGGTGCTCACTCCGGAGCCGCTCGCCGACCGCCGTCGTATCGCGGTCGCGATCGCCGCGGCGGTGGCGATGCTCCCCGTGGCCTGGGCCGGTTGGTGGGCGCTGCGGGTGATCGGTGTGGACGGGCCGGGCGACCTCGGCCTGCTGGCGGGTTGCGCCCTGCTCGCGCTGGCGACCTACGGGATCGCCCTGCACACCGGGGCCCGGACGATGGTGGGGCGGGCGCGATGACCGTATCCACTGTGCGGGTGAGGCCACCCGAAGGTGTTCGTGACCAGATCCGCCGGTGGCGGTCCCTGCCCGATGCCCGGTTGCTCGCGTTCGTCGCACTGCTCACCGTGCTGGCCGGGCTGGCTGTGCCCCTGGCCGGTTTCCTGCTGGCCGCCGGACTCGCCGTGGTGGCGCTGCTGGCCGTCGTGGCCTGGCGGCCGATCCTGGCCACCTACCTCTACCTGCTGGCCCTGCCCTTCATCACCGGGATGAAGCGGGGGATGCTGATCCCCCAGGTCCGGCTCAACGAGGCACTTCTCGGACTGCTGCTGGTGGGGGCCTGTCTGGGGGGTTACCTCCGGCTTCTCCGGGGGGAGCGGCTGGTACCCAGGTTCACCGCGCTCGACGGGCCGCTGGTGGCCTTCGTGGTGCTGTCGACGGCCTGGCCGCTGGCCTGGCTGATGCTCCGGGGCGAGGCACCGCTGTTCTCCGACATGACCGCGGTGTTCCCGGTGGTCAAGCTCGTCGCCCTGTTCCTGCTGGTCCGCCTCACGGTGCACACCGACGCGCAGGTTCTCCGGTGCGTCCGGCTGATCGGCTGGACGGGTGCCGTGGTCGCACTGATCGCCATCCTGCAGACGCTCCGGTTCGGGCCGGTCGTGGCCATGCTCACCGCCCTGTGGCCCGACGAGTCCGGGCTGGTGGTCGAGCGCGGCACCAGTCTGCTCGGGTCTCCGATCGCCACCGGGGACTACATCGTGATCAGCCTGGCCCTGGTGGTGTCCTGCGGGCTGCGCGGACTGCTGCATCCCTGGGAACGCCTGGTCCTGGGCTGCGTCCTCGGTACCGGGGTGCTCGCCGCCGGCCAGTTCTCCACCTGGATAGCCGCTCTGGTCGCCGCCGTGGTGCTGCTGCGACGCCATCCCGAGGCACGGCGCCGGGCGGTCCGGTTCCTGCCGTTGGCCGGGCTCGCCCTCCTGGTGGGGGCACCCGCGTTCATCGGCCGGCTGTCCGGTTTCGGGGACGGTTTCGGCGTACCCCGGAGCTGGCTGGGCCGGTGGGACAACCTCACCACGTTCTACCTGCCCGAACTCGGCGGGTTCCGTTTCCTGCTCGGGGTCTCGCCCAACTCGGTGCTCCAGGCGCCGGAGACCTGGCGGGAACAGATCTTCCTGGAGTCCGGCTACCTGCAGTTCCTCTGGGTCGGCGGGGTACCGCTGCTCCTGGCCTTCTGCTGGCTGTCGGTTGTCGTGCTCCGGACGACCAGGCGGTTGGGCGCCCGTGGCGACGCGGTGGGCGCGTGTGCGGCGGCGCTGGAGATCGCCTGGTGGATGGTCCTGGTCCTGTCGTTGATCGACATCCACATCGTGCTACGCGGTGCGGGTGACCTCCTGTTCACCCTGCTCGCCATCACCGCTAGGAGGTCCGATGACCGTTGAGACCCCGCGGGTACGGCACCCCGCGCAGTGGGAACTGGTCGTTGGCCGCGTCATCGACGTGGTGGTCGCGGCGGTCGCGTTGGTGGTACTCGCCGTCCCCATGCTTCTGGTGGCCGCCGCGATCCGACTCACCAGCCCCGGCCCGGCCCTGTTCCGCCAACCCCGGGTGGGACGGAACGGGCAGGTGTTCACGCTGTACAAGTTCCGCACCATGCGCCCGGGCGGGGACGACCGGGCACTTCGTGAGCTCATCGCCCGCGAGCTGCGCGGCGAGGACACCCGGGTCGACGGCAGCTGCAAGCTGGCCGACGATCCACGGGTCACCCGGATCGGCGCGTGGCTGCGCCGTACCAGCATCGACGAGCTGCCGCAGTTGATCAACGTGCTGCGTGGCGAGATGGCGCTGGTCGGGCCCCGCCCCTGCCTGGAGTGGGAGGCGGAGATGTTCCCGCCCAAGTACGCCGAGCGGTTCTCGGTCCGTCCGGGAATGACCGGGTTGTGGCAGGTCAGCGGGCGCAGCACCCTGGGCACGCTGGAGATGCTCGAGCTGGACCTGGAGTACGTCCGGCGTCGCGGTTTGAAGACCGACCTGGCGATCCTCGCGGCCACCGTGCCGATGCTGCTGCGTGGGGACGGTGCCCGATGACCACGTTGTTCGTTGCCACGACGGGGGGACATCTGGCCCAGCTTGACGGTCTGTCCACCCGGGTGCCGGGTGACGGCGCCGCGGTGTGGGTCACCAACGCCAACGAGCAGAGTACGTCCCTGCTCGCGGGCCGTGACGTGGAGTTCGTGCACTACGTGGGGGCGCGGGACGTACGCGGTGTCCTGCGCTGTGTGCCCACCGCCCGCCGCCTGCACCGTGAGCGGCGTATCACCAGGGCGGTGTCGACGGGCTCGGGCATCGCACTGGGATTCCTGCCC
>DATCJU010000146.1:0-2223 GCA_036562635.1 Pseudonocardiaceae bacterium | reverse complement strand
CGGTGGCCGGGTTGACGGTCGGGTGCCGCTCCTCGGAGTGGGGTTCGACCCACTCCCCGTTGATGAACAAGCCGTACGACGGCTGGATATCGACGATGTCCCGCGATTCGGGCGCGGGCGCGTACTCGAACATGGCGTCAGTCCAGGGTGAAGTAGTCGGGGCCTGCGTACCGGCCGGTGGCCAGCTTCTGGCGCTGCATCAGCAGATCGTTCAGGAGCGACGAGGCGCCCAGCCGGAACCACTCGGGGTCGAGCCAGTCGGGGCCGGCGGTCTCGTTCACCAGCACGAGGTACTTGATGGCGTCCTTGGTGGTCCGGATGCCACCCGCCGGCTTCACCCCGACCCGGCGCCCGGTGGCCTTCAGGTAGCCGCGCACCGCCTCCAGCATGATCAGGGTCACGGCGGGCGTGGCGGCCGGCGACACCTTGCCGGTCGAGGTCTTGATGAAGTCGGCCCCGGCCAGCAGGGCCAGCCAGGAGGCCCGTCGCACGTTGTCGTAGGTGTCCAGCTCGCAGGTCTCCAGGATGACCTTCAGATGGGCCCGGTCCCCGCACACCTGGCGTACCGCGACGATCTCGTCGAACACCTCTCCGTAGCGCCCGGAGAGGAAGGCGCCACGGTCGATGACCATGTCGATCTCGGTCGCCCCGGCCTCCACCGCGAGTGCGGTGTCGGCCAGCTTCACCTTCCGACCGGAGCGTCCGGACGGGAACGCGGTGGCGACACTGGCCACACCCACCCCGGTCCCGGCGAGTTCGGCGACCGCGACCTCCACCAGGTCCGGGTACACGCACACCGCGGCGACCCGGGGCACGTCCGGTCGCTCCGGGTCGGGGCGTCGGGCCCGGGCGCACAGCGACCGCACCTTGCCGGGGGTGTCCGCCCCTTCCAGCGTGGTCAGGTCGACCATGCCGATCGCGGTGTCGATCGCCCACAACATCCCGGCACGGCCCATCCTGCGGGTGGCCAGGGTGGCGGCGCGCTCCTCCAGGCCGACCCGGTCCACACCGGGCAGGCCGTGCAGGAACCGGCGCAGCGCGGTCTCGTTGCGAGTCGCGTCGGCGAGATGGGTGGGCAACGCACGGCTCTTGCCGGTCGGTACACCGGCCGGCGACGCCGACTGCGTTGTCGACGCTGAGGACGGGGCAGCCATGCGGGCGAGTCTAGGTGGACGGTGCCCGGACTCGGTCCGCCCGCACCCTGCCGCCCGGGTCGCCGACGGTGCGACCGGGTGGTTCCGCCGACGGGCGGTTACCGTTCCCGGCTATGCACGTGCTCGTCGTCGACCATCCCCTGGCCCGGGCGCGGCTCACCACCATGCGTGACGCGCGCACCGACAGTGCCGCGTTCCGGGCCGCCCTGCACGAGTTGACCGTCATGCTCATCTACGAGGCGATGCGCGACGCCCCCGTGGCCACCGAGCGCATCCACACCCCGGTCGCCCGGGCGACCGGGTACCGCCTGGCGAACCCACCGCTGCTGGTCCCGGTGCTGCGAGCGGGGCTGGGTATGGCCGACCAGGCACACAAGTTGATCCCCGAGGCCCAGATGGGTTTCGTCGGCCTGGCCCGTGACGAGCGGACCCTCAAGCCCACGCCGTACATGGAGTCGTTGCCGGGGAACATGGCCGGCCGTTCCGTACTGGTGCTGGACCCGATGCTGGCGACCGGAGGCTCGATGGAGCACACGATCCGGCTGCTCAGCGATCGGGGCGCCGCCGACATCACCGCGGTGTGCGCACTGGCCGCCCCCGAGGGCATCAAGCGGTTGGAGGACTCCGGCCTGCCGATCCGGCTGTTGGTGACCGCGAGCATCGACGAGCGGCTCAACGACTCGGGTTTCATCGTTCCGGGCCTCGGGGACGCCGGAGACCGTCAGTACGGTGCGCCCGCTCCCGAGGAGGAGTGAGCGCATCCACTCGTATGCGGCGTCGGCATCGCGAACCAACTGCTGATGGAGCTACGGAAAGCTCGTGGGCGGTGTGGGTGCGGGCCGGCGCTGCTGCTTTTCCGGACCGTTTTTCGTGCCCCGCCCCGTCGAAGTGTGAATTGTGCTGCAGGTCACGTTTTGGGGTGGAGATGTCGGGGGTACGGTGGGGGTGACCGGCCACCGCGGGTGACCAGCGGTTTTGCTGGGTGGTGTGGGTTGGGTCCGGGCGGTGAGCTGCGGATTTGACCTTGCGGTGGTGGGTGCGTACATTTCTTCGTGCCAGCGCGGAACGG
>DATCJU010000145.1:0-35768 GCA_036562635.1 Pseudonocardiaceae bacterium | reverse complement strand
GCCGCGTCCGGTGGACCGATCGGGCCGTCCTCCGCCCGGTTGCCGGCCAACTCGGACGGCACACCGAGCAGCCCCAGCCCGGCGCACACCGCCTGACGCACCTCGGGCTGGTCCCAGCCGATCTCCCCGGTGAACACCAGCGCGTCGATCCGGTCCAAACTGGTGGCGCACGCGGCCAGCTCCCGGCGCACCCGGTGGGCCAGCACGTCCAGTGCGAGCCGGCTGGCCCGGTCCTGCTCGGCCGCCGCCCGCACCAGGTCCCGGGTGTCGGCCGACCTGCCCTCGGACAGGGCCAGCAGCCCGGATCGCCGGTAGAGGCCGTCGAGCAGGTCCGACACCGACAGCCCGCCGTGTTGGAGCAGCCACAGCAGCAGTCCGGGGTCGACACTGCCCGAACGCCTGGTCATCGGGACTCCGTCCAGTGGGGTGAATCCCATGGAGGTGGTCCACACTGCGCCCGTTCCGCACCGCGCACACCGAACATCCCCCGCCCAGGTGGGTGAGCAGCAGCTGGAGCTCCGTCACCGGTCGGCCGAGCAGCTCCGCCGCCCGCCGGGTCGCCCACGCGTAGGACAGACCGTGGAAGCCCAGACGTCGCAACCCGAAGGAGTCCCGCCACGACCGGGGCAGCGGGTAGGTGTGGGCCACCTCGGGCAGGTCGGCGTGGAACGCGGTGTCCGGGCACAGCACGTGCGGGACGTCCGGGAGCAGACCGCGGAGCACCTCCAGCAGGCGGAGGGTGACCGGCACGTGCAGCGGAGCCAGGTCGGCGGCGGCCCGGGCCACGCGGAGCACGTCCTCGTCGACCACGGTCGGGCGGCGCAGCGAGACCCCGCCGTGCACCAGCCGGTACCCCACCGCCACCACCGTGACCGTGCCGCTGGACCGCACGAAGTCCGTCACGGCACGTTCCGCGGCCGCACTGTCGGGCCGGTGCTCGATCACGTACTGGGCCACCACCCGGTCCTGCGGGGCGACCAGGTGCAGCTGCAGGCTCGACGACCCCGGGTTGACGGTGACCACGGCGTGGGACACCTCGCCCTCGGCGGGCGTCCCACTCATCGCCGTCGCTCCCGGAACACCGGGCCGGGGGCCGGGGTGGCGGGGGAGCACACCCGGGTGGGATGCATGGTCATGGTGCGGCCTCGACCGTCCTCTTGTGCTCGCGCCGGACGACCTCTCCTGCCCGGCCCCGTCGGTCACCGGGATCGGAGGTAGGGGTGGGGATGCTCAGGCTGTGCCCGGAGGCGGTGGGGCACCGGGGGGCAGGTCGGGTTCCGGCGGCAGCACCTGTGCACCGGAGGAACCGGAGGAGGATCCACCCCGCTGGTGCGGCGCCGGGACGTCGCCGCGCCAGGCCCCGGTCTCGTGGCTGCGGGCCTCGATGAAGTGCTTGAACCGCTCCAGGTCTCCCTGCACCCGCCGTTCGATCACCCCGAGGGCGCTACCCGCCTTCTCCACGATTCCCTCGGGCTCGTAGTCCATCTGGAGCATGATCCGGGTGTGGTCGTCGTCCAGGCGGTGGAAGGTCACCACCCCGTCCTGGCGGGGGCCCTGCAGGGAGTGCCAGGCGATGCGCTCGTCCGGATGCTGTTCGGTGATCTCCGCGTCGAACTCACGACGCACCCCGCCGATGTTGGTCTCCCAGTGGGTCAGGGTGTCCGTCACCTGCCGTATGCGCTCCACGCCCTCCATGAACTGCGGGAACGACTCGAACTGCGTCCACTGGTTGTAGGCGGTCTGCACCGGCACGTCGACGTCGATGGACTTCTGGATGGTGGTCACGAGGGGACTCCCTTCCCCCGGGCTGCTGTTCCTCGTGCGTGGTGTGCCGGTGCCCGCCCGGGCGTACCCGGGCGGGCACCACCCGCTCGTTTCCGGGTACCCGTCGGCCGCGCCGGTTACACGTCCACGTCGGCCCGGGGCGCAGGGTTAACCACTCGGGGCGTGGGGAAGACCTCGGGTGTCTCGACCGGGGCGGCTGCCGAGGGCCACATCGCCGCTTGTCGTCCGCTCGCGGTGGGAGTGGGTGGAACGCGTCCCGGTGGCGCGGCGAGCCCACGGTCCATCCACAGTGGAAGGGGTGATCCCGGGATGACGCGTCGGCGGGAGGGCGATCGGCACCCG
This sequence comes from Pseudonocardiaceae bacterium, assembly GCA_036562635.1. GTDB lineage: Bacteria > Actinomycetota > Actinomycetes > Mycobacteriales > Pseudonocardiaceae > DATCJU01. The sequence goes on along the minus strand of DATCJU010000145.1, from coordinate 33,641 downwards.
TTGCGCACTGTGGCCGTCACCGTGGCGGTGCTGGGTACGGGCGTACTGGTGGGGAGACTGACCTGGCGGCAGTTGGGGCGGCTCGCAGCAGCCGCCCGGGGACGCGAGGTGGCCGTCGACTGGACGGTGAACCGGCCGGTGGAGGAGGTCTACCGGTACTTCCGGCGCGCCGAGAGCATCGCCGATCTCGTACCCGAGGTGGAACGCGTGGACGTGGTGGCCGAGCGAGGGGCACGGGCCCACGTGCTCGGGACGACCGGGCAGCGGCTGACCATTCCCCTGGAGCGGTCCGCCGAGCACGATCGGACCCTGGTGGCCTGGCGGGCCGGAGGTCGACCCGGGGTGTGCGGGGTTCAGCTGCGGTTCTCCCCGGTCAGCGGGCGCACCGCCACGGAGGTACACGCCCGGTTCTGGTGGCGGCCGGGGCACGGCCTGGCCCGCCAGGTCACGGGAGAACCCGAACAGCGGCTCCGGGAGGCGCTGTCCCGGTTGGAACAGGTCATGCCACGGCCCACCGAGCCCGCCGAGTCCCGGACCACCGGGTCGGGCCGACGGGCGACCGCCGGAAACAGACGTACCTCTCGACGGTCTGGACCCAAGCGGTGACGCTGGGTGACCATTACCCCATGAACACCCGCAGACCGTGGCCGGTGCCGATCACGGATGGCCCGGGAATCCACTCCGGGCCCGCCTCGTCCGGGGTGACAACTTCATCACGATCACGGGCGGATGTGTGCGTCCCCGGCCTGCTGGGGTAATCCGCCGCAGGCATGGACGAGGAGCGGGACGTGTCAGGCGGGTATCACCGGGGCCGGTCCGGGAACGGCATCGGGCCGAGCGGTGTGCTGAGCCGTGGTGACGGATTGTTACAGGTGGCGACCATCGACCCCATCGACCGCATCGACCCCGCGACCGGCGTGGGGGAGCGATGCGCGCTGGGCGCGGACATCGGTGATTTCCTGATCACTGACCAGGGAGGCGGGCCGGCGGTGCCCAACGGTGCTGGAAGGGCCGGCGACACCCCGGTTACCACCGGGGAACCCAGCGGCCCGGCCGCCCAGGACTTCCCCTGGGTGCCCGGTGTCGAGCTCGGCGTGGGCGTGGTCCGGGGCCTGGAGGACCACGGCGGTCGGGACTTCTACGACGTGCTCGCCCTGCCCGGTGGCTGCCTGGCCCTCGTGGTCGGGCACGTGCCCGCCAACGGTTGCGCCGGTGTCGTGGAGCGGTTGCGGGGCGCGCTGGCCGTGCAGCTGCTGCAGGAACACACCCCCACGGAGGTGCTGTACAGCCTGCACCGCTACGCCGGGCTGCTGCCGGAGTCGAGCGGGACGAGCCTGTGCCTGGTCCTGTTCGATCCCGTGCGTGCCGCGGTGGAGTGCGTCAGCGCTGGACATCCCAGCCCGCTGGTCCTCGCCCCGGACGGCACCGTGCGCCAGATGGTGGGGGAGCACACGGGCCCTCTGGGGGTGGATCCCACGGTGACGGTGGTGCCCGTGTCCGCCCGTACCCCGCAGCTCGTGCTCGATCCGACCGAGACCCTGCTGCTGCACACTCCCGGCGCCATGCGGCGTGCACCTGGAACGGGCAGCCCCGGAGCACGGTTCGCCCAGCTCGCCGTGCAGACCTACCTGGGGGAGGGGCCGTCGGTCGCTCGAACGGACACCGACGGGGACGACGCCCGGGCCGCGTCCGGCGCCCCCGTCGAGACACCCCCCTGGCCGATGGGGCCTGCCGAACTGTGCGACCGCCTCGCCGACCGTCTCGGTGAGCGGCCGCCGGGGATCGGCGGGGAGGGTGCGGTGCTGCTGGCGTTGTCCCCGCACCACCTCCCGGACGCGTTCACGCTGAGCTTCCCCGCCCAGCCGGAGCAGTTGGTGGTGGCCCGGCGGGCGCTGCGGGAGTGGCTGAACCGCCTCGGAGTCCCCGAGGAGGACGTGCAGGCTCTCGCCCAGGCGGTGGGGGAGGCCACGGCGAACGCGGTGGAACACGCCTACACGCCCGAGGAACGGGGCACGGTTCGGCTGCGTGGCACCGTGGAGGCGGACGGGACCGTCGAGGTGGTCGTCGCCGACGGTGGGCGCTGGCGGCCACCGCCCACCGAACCCGGTACGCGTGGTCGTGGGTTGCTGTTGATGCGCGAGTCGGTGGACGAGGTGGAGGTGAACCCGTCCCCCATCGGTACCTCTGTGACGCTCCGTAAATTCCCCCGTTGGGAGGGCACCCTCGACGAGCCGGTGTCGAAGGGGGTGAGTCGACCGGTCCCGCTCCCCTTCTCCGTGGACGTCGAACGCCACCCCGGCCGAGTGCGGGTGACCGTGTGCGGCGATCTGCCCGAGCGGTTCGCCCCGACGCTGCGTCGGGAACTGTTGAACGCCTCCCGGGGCGGGGTGCTGCCGGTCGCCGTGGACCTCGGGCAACTCGGCGAGATCACCGCGGGAGCGGTGCGTGCGCTGTTCGACGTGGCCGTCGCGGCGCAGGCCAGCGGCCAGCGGCTGCGGGTGATCGTCCCGGGGGAGAGCCCGGTGGCGGACGCCCTGGCCCTGGCCCGTCTGGACCGTCTCGCTGATCTCGTCTGCGAACACGGAGAGTAGTAATCAGGTTGCGGGCGTTTATCGGCCCGGCAGTCGGAGAACTCCTCCGGCTGTGGAGCGGAGCAGGAGTATCCTCGCCGCCGACTCCCCCGACACGGGACACGGCGTGCACGCCGTCCTGTTCGAGCGGGACGGCACGCTGGTGCACGACGGGCCCGACAGCGTCGACCCGGACCGGGTGCGCCCGATGCCCGGAGCGATACCCGCACGCGACGCGCTGCGGCGGGCCCGTATCCCGATCGGCGTCGTCACCAACCAGTCGGGCGTGGGTCGCGGACTGATCACGTCCGCGCAGCTGCGCCGGGGCGATGCCCGGGTGGAGGCCCTGCTGGGCCGGTGCGACGTCCGGGAGATCCGCCCGCACACCGGGCAGAGCGGCTGTCGGTGCCGCAAGCCCGCCCCCGGCATGGTGCTCTCCACCACGCGCCGACTCGGAGTGCCGGTGTCCGGCGTCGTGGTCGTCGGTGGCATCGGGGCGGACGTCGAGGCCGCCCGTGCCGCGGGTGCCCGGGCCGTCCTGGTGCCCACTCCTGCCACCCGGCCTGAGGAGGTCGCCGCCGCACCGGTGGTGACCTCCGATCCGCTGGAGGCGGTCCGGGCCGTGCTGCGTCCCACCCGTCGTCCCGACGGGACCCATCCCCGCCCTCCGTCCATGTCGGGAAAGGGGGTGCGATGAGCGGCACCCGCGTGCTGGTGGCCCGTCGGGACAGCGACGGCGACGTGCTGCTCGGCGACCGGAGATCGCCCTGCCGGGACAGCCAGGCGCGGACCTGTCCTGTCCCCGGCAACCCCTGCCTGAACTCGGTGTCCGCCCAGGAGGTGGTGGCCGCACTGGAACAGCTGTTGGGGGAGGTGGCCGCATGAGGCGGAACCTGCGGGTGCTGTTGTGGCACGTCCACGGATCGTGGACCGACTCGTTCGTACGCGGCGGCCACACCTACCTGCTGCCGGTGCTGCCCGAGGGCGGGCCGTGGGGTGGCGGGCGGGGTGACCGGAACTGGCCGGACAACGTGCAGGACGTGCCGGTTCCGGAGCTGGCGGACCTGGACGTCGACGTCGTCGTGCTGCAACGCCCCGAGGAGATCCGGTACGCCGAGCAGTGGCTCGGCCGGCGACCCGGCCGGGACGTGCCCGCGGTGTACGTCGAGCACAACGCCCCCAAGGGCGGGGTGCCCAACGCTCTTCACCCGATCGCCGACCGCAGCGACATCCTGCTGGTGCACGTCACCCACTTCAACGAGCTGATGTGGGACAACGGGCGGGCGCCCACCGCGGTCGTCGAGCACGGGGTGGTCGACCCGGGGTACCGCTACACCGGCGACCTTCCGCACGCCGCCGTCGTGATCAACGAACCGGTGCGGCGGTGGCGGGTGACCGGTACCGATCTGCTGCCCCGGTTCGCGGAGGTCGCGCCGGTCGACGTGTTCGGCATGAGGACGGCCCTGCTGCCCGCTCGGCTCGCCATGGCCGGGATCCGGTCCCGGCAACTGCGGGTGATGGGCGACCTGCGCCCGCCCGATCTGCACGCGCAGATGGCCAGGCGACGGGTCTACCTGTATCCCGCCCGGTGGACCTCGCTCGGGTTGTCCCTGATCGAGGCCATGCACCTGGGCATGCCGGTGGTGGCTCTGGCCACCACCGAGGTGGTCGAGGCGGTGCCGCCCGAGGCCGGGGTGATCTCCACCCGGGTGGACGTGCTCCTCCGGGCCCTCGGTGACCTGACGGCCGACCCGGAGTACGCAGCACACCTGGGGCGCGCGGCACGCAGGGCCGCGCTCGCCCGCTACGGACTCGATTCGTTCCTCGCTGACTGGGACCGGTTGCTGACCACCGTGGTCTCCGCGCACCCCGTGGGGGCCGGTGGAGCGGTGAACGTGCCGGTCTCCCTGACGGGGGTGACCGGCGTCGGCAGGCGGAGCCACCCGGTCGCCGGCTGGAGGTGAGTATGAGGATCGCGATGGTGTCCGAGCACGCCAGCCCCTTGGCGCCGCTCGGTGAGGTGGACGCGGGCGGGCAGAACCTGCACGTGGCGGAACTGTCCGCGGCCCTGGCCCGCAAGGGCCACCAGGTGACCGTGTACACCCGCAGGGACGATCCCGACCTTCCGGAGCGGACGCGCTGCGCCCCGGGGGTCGAGGTCGTCTGCGTACCGGCCGGTCCACCACGCCGGATCCCCAAGGACGAGCTGCTGCCGTACATGGGCGCCTTCGGCGGCTACCTCATCGAGTGCTGGCGGCGACGACGCCCCGACGTGGTGCACGCCCACTTCTGGATGTCCGGTCTTGCCTCGATCCTGGCCGCCAGGAATGTCGGGGTGCCCGTGGTGCAGACGTTCCACGCGCTGGGCACGGTCAAGCGGCGCTACCAGGGCAGGGAGGACACCAGCCCGCCCGAGCGGATCACCCTGGAACGCAAGATCGGTCGTGAGGCGACCCGGGTCGCGGCGACCTGCTCCGACGAGGTCTTCGAACTGGTGCGGATGGGGGTGCCGCGGGACCGGATCTCCGTGGTGCCCTCCGGGGTGGACACCGAGATGTTCACCCCGGAGGGGGAACGGCAGCCCAAGGGAGCGCGCTACCGACTGGTCAGCGCGGGGCGGCTGGTGCGGCGCAAGGGGTTCGACGTGGTCGTCCGCGCCCTCCGGAGCCTGCCCGACACCGAGCTGGTGATCGCCGGTGGCCCGCCGCGCTCCTCCCTGGTCTCCGACCCCGAGGCCCAGCGGCTGTGGCGTCTGGCCAACGACGAAGGCGTGGCCGACCGGGTCCACCTGTTGGGTCAGGTGCCGCACCGGGACATGCCGGCGTTGCTGCGCTCCGCGGACATCGTGGTCTGCACCCCCTGGTACGAGCCGTTCGGCATCGTGCCCCTGGAGTCGATGGCCTGCGGGGTTCCGGTGGTGGCCAGCGCCGTGGGCGGGCTGACCGACACCGTCGTGGACGGGGTGACCGGGCTGCACGTGCCCCCGCGGCAGCTCGACCAGATGGTCCAGACACTGCGGCAGCTCCTGCTGGACGAGTCGCGACGGCAGGCCTTCGGCATCGCCGGGGCGGATCGGGCGCGGGCCCGCTACTCCTGGGATCGGGTCGCCACCGACATGCTGCGCGTCTACGAGCGGGCCATGGTCGAGGCGGGCGTCGATCGGCACGCCGGGCAGATCGCAGGAGGTGGGGGATGACCCCGGCACGGCGCACCCCCGTCCCCGCCCGGTCAGCCGTCCTGGCTCACCCGGACGAGCTGAGCGGTACCCTGGCCGGGCTGCGCGACCACGCCCCGGCGCTCACTCACCGGGGCCGGGAGCTGGTCCGACGGCTGCGCACCGGTGGACGGCTCCTGGCCGCGGGCAACGGGGCAACGCCGCCGCGGCCCAACATCTCACCGTGGAGCTGGTCGGCCGGTTCGCCCACGACCGGCTCCCGTTCTCGGCGATCGCCCTGAACACCGACACCTCCAGCTTCACCGCGATCGGCAACGACTTACGGCTACGACCAGGTCTTCGCCGTTCGAGGGTGCCGACGTGGCGCCCGGGAACGGGACGGCACGGGCGTGGAGCCTGCGGCGAGGAGAGCCTCGTGAGCGAGTCGTCGGTGGTCGCCTGGAACCCGCGGCGGGCCAGCGGCAGCGGCCACGGATACGGCCCGGAACTGCTGGACGAGATGACCGCCACCAAGGCGGTGCGCCCGGAACCGGTCGTGCCCCGTCGCGCCACACCGGACGGTGTGGTCCCCGTCCCGGGCACCGGTCCCGACCGGAACGGGAGGTCGAGCCGCCGATAAACCGGCCCGGACCCACCCCGGTCACCGGTCACGTCACCGGGGCGACCCGGGTGGTGAGGCGGAAGCGAGTGCTCACACCGTGACGGCCGCGCTGCCGCCCTTCTCCGTCAGTGCCTCCTCGAGGGTGCCGCTGACCTGGAAGACCTCGTCCAGACCCGTGGCCTGCAGCGGGCGCAGCACGGCCCTGGTGGAGCACACCAGGCGCAGGGTCGTCCCCGTCTCCCCGGCCCGACGTTGCATCGCCACCAGGACGGCCAGTCCACTGGAACCGAGGAAGGAGATCGAACTCAGGTCCACCACGATCAGCTGTGGCCGTTGCTTGAGCTGGTGCTCCAGGCAGGAGCGCAGGGTGGGCGCGGTCAGCATGTCGATCTCCCCGGACACACTGACCACGACGGCCTGCTCACGTACGCTGACCGTCAGGTCGATCAACTGCTCCGGCACGATCGCCTCCGCATCGCCGTCGGTGGAACGGATCGTTCGGGTCGGTCCGCTCCTGGTGTGTGCAGCCAATGCAGGCTCGTGGTGCACGATCGAGCTCCCTCCGTTGCCGTGTTGTTGCGCTGGGGAGCTGGGGCACGTGAAGCAGGACGGTGAGGCGCCGATCGCCGCCCTGGGTCGCGAGCCCCGTTTGGGCCCGCCGTACTTGCTGGTGCACTCCCTTCGCGGCGCAGCTGATGGTGCAACCGCTGCGCCCACCCTACGAGGCGTAGTGGCTCGGTCACAACCGCTCTTCCGGGTCCCTTTCGGGCGCCTGTGGTCACCCCGCGTCACTAGCCGATCGGCCAGGGGCGAGTTTCACCGGCTCCGTACCGGGCATGGCAGGAACGCACGAGCGTGGCCCGGCCCAAGGGCCCCGGTCGCCCGGTGACCCCGCAGGTGACCGGGCAACCGTGCTGGCCGCGCTGAGCTGCGTGGACCACGTGGTGGTGTTCGAGGAGGACACCGCCGGGACACTGCTGGAGCTGATCCGCCCCGACGTCTACGTCAAGGGTGGGGACTACACCCCGGAGATGCGGCCCGAGGCCGAGGCGGTTCGTCGGCTGGGCGGTCCACCCGGAGTCCCCCACGACCGTGCCGAACCGTGAGATGGAGGCGGCGGACGTGCCGGGAGAGGTGCGGGTCGCGCCCTGACCCACCCGGGTTCTCCCGGAGTCGCTCGCGCTGCCGCCCCCCACACGGGCACCTAAGCTCGCTGGTGCCGTGAAAACGCTGGTAGTCGGGGGGATGGGTGATGCGGGGGACGCATCTGGCGGCACTTCCCGCGGGCATCGAGTCGGCGGCGGCTCCCGTGCTGCTCGTCGATGTCCCCACCAGCAGCGTCGTCTACGCCAACCCGGCAGCCGCCGAACTGGCCCTTGAGGCGACCCCACCGGTCTCCGTCGACACCTGGAGCAAGCTCGCGGGCCTGACCGACCTGGACGGGCGACCCCTGCAGCGGGCGTGGTCCCCGCTGCACCACGCCGCCGAGGGCCACCAGGTGAGCGGTCAGCCGGTCCGCGTGGCCGGGGGCGGGGACGACGTGCTGTGGGTGACCGGCATTCCCCTGCCCGGCCCGGAGGGCGAGGGGTCCGTCGCGCTGATCGTGCTGGTGCGGCTCGACGAGACCGAGGGCGCCCAGGAACGGCTGCTGGACCTGGTGTGGCAGCGGGCGCTGGCCCGGGCCGGTATCGCGATGGCGGTCGGCGACGCCCGCCGGCCCGGATTCCCGTTGCTGTGGGTCAACGCGGCGTTCACCAGGCTCACCGGTTACGAGCCGGCCGAGGTGGTCGGGCGCAGCGTGGGGGTGTTCCGGGGCCGTGGGACGGACCAGGTGGTGGTGGACCGGCTGCGCCAGGCGTTGCACCAGCGCCACCCGGTCACCGAGGTGCTGATCACCTACCGCAAGGACGGCAGCCCGTTCTGGAACGAGGTGACCATCAGCCCGGTCACCGACGCCAGTGGCCGGGAGGACCACTTCGTGGCGGTGTTGACCGACGTCACCGAGCGGGTGTTGCTGGAACACCAGCGGGAGGCCGCCTGGGCCGCGGCCGAGGAGACCAGCCGGCACCTGCGGTTGCTCACCGAGGCCGCCGACCTGCTCAGCGCCACCCTCGACGTCGACGACGTGGTACGCCAGCTCACCAGGCTCGTGGTGCCGGTCCTGGCCGACTACTGCTGGATCGACCTGCTCGACGAACCCCATGGCAACACCGCGCACCGTGCCGCCGCCCACCACCGGCGGAGCGAGCAGATCGACGCGCTGTACCGCCTGGGGGAGGTGTACACCCCCCGGGTGGGCGGATCGGACCCGGCTTCCAGCGTGCTGTCCGGAGGCCCACCGGTCCTGCTGCCCGATCTGCCCGACGACTTCTGGCCTCCCGAGAGCTGGCCACCGGAGGTGGTGCACGAGATCCGGCAGCTGCGCCCGATGTCGATGATCGTGGTACCGCTGCGGGCCCGCGGCCGGGTGCTGGGCACCCTCACCCTGTGCACGGAACGGCCCTACGGACGGCGCTACACCCAGCGCGACGCGGAGGTGGCCGCGGATCTGGCCGGTCGTGCGGCCCTGGCCGTGGACAACGCCCGGCTGTACCTGCGGGAGCACGAGGCCGCACAGATCCTGCAGCTCAGCCTGCTCCCCGAACTGCCGGACGTCCCCGGTCTGCTGCTGGCCGCCCGTTACCTGGCCGGTGCGGGGGAGACCCACGTGGGCGGGGACTGGTACGACGTGCTGCCGCTACCCGACGGGGCGGTGGGCCTGGTGGTGGGCGACGTGGTGGGCCACGACCTGCGGGCCGCGGCCGTCATGGGCCAGCTCCGCGGCCTGCTGCGGGCCTGCGCCTGGGAGGGGGGACGGCCGGGGGAGGTGTTGGACCGCTGCGAGCACATGGTGCACGGCCTGCAGGTGGACGCCATGGCCACCATCGCGTACCTGCGTATGGAACCGGCCGACGGGGGATTCCGGCGGGTCAGCTACGCCAACGCCGGCCACCCCGCGCCGCTGTTGCGTAGCCCGGACGGCCAGGTCACCTGGTTGGACGATGCCCGGTCCCTGCTGATCGGTGCCGTTCCCGGGAACAGCCGACAGGACGCGTGGGCCGAGTGCCCGGACGGGTCGCTGTTGTTGCTCTACACCGACGGGATCATCGAGGTGCGGGGCACCGATCCCGACGAGCGCGCGGAGCGGCTCCATCAGGTCGTGGCCGACATGCCCCCCGACTGTGGGGTGGACGAGGTCTGCGCCCGGGTGCTGGACGCCATGGTGGACCGTGAGCTGCAGGACGACGTGGCCCTGCTCGCCGTCCGCACCGCCGGGACCGGATGAGGGGCCGCCTCAGCCGGTTCCCGGTCGCTGCGCGTCCTCGTCGCCGTCGACCGTGTCGTCGCTCGTTTCGGCGCGTTCGATGCGGAAGGCGTTCGGGTCGTCGTCATCGGCGGGCGGCTCCGGGTCCCGCCACTCCTCGGCCCGTGACGGGCGGTTGCCGTGCAGCGTGCCCTCCAGCTCGTGTTTGAGTGCGTCGTCCTCCCGCGGGCCGTGCTTGGCGCTTCCTCGCTCCACGGTGATCTCCTCCTCCGGCGGTGCGGTCCGCTGCGACGGCCCGCACCCGGCACCGGCTACGCGTAGCGCAACAGGGCACCGACTCCTTCGGCCAGCTCCGGCCGGCCCTCGTCCGTGACGTGCACGACGTACACCCGTCCCCCGGTGGCGGCGAGTGCGTACAGCAGTGCGGCGTCGGCCCGGTCCGGTGTCACCGGGGATGCACCCTCGCCGCGCAGCTCGGCCTCCTCGGTGGCGAGCTGGTTCGGTTCTGCTCCCACCCACAGCGTGCGATCCGTGGGGAGGTCCTCCGCCAACAGCACGGTGTCCACCTGGCCCTGGCGCAGCGCGGTGGCGACCCGACGCAGCCCGGTCACCGCCCGACCACTGTGCCGGCCCAGCTCGGCGCGGAACCGCTTCACCGTGTCCCGCTCCTCGGCGGCGGCCCGTTCGGTCGCCAGCCGTTGCGCCTCCCGCCACAGGGCCGGTTCGTCGGCCCCGGCGGCACGGCCCCCGATGCCGGTCTCCACCAGGATGTCCCGGGCGGCCCGGCCGAGTCGGTCGGCCACGGCGCTCCGGGCCTGGACCTCCCCGGCCAGCACCAGCAGCCGCGGGGCGTTCTGCTGCACCAGACGATCGATCTCCTCGGCGACCGTGCTCGCGTTCTGCTCGGCCAGGTTCTCCACCCGTTGCTGGATCTTGCGGTGGGCGAAGCCGCCCTCCCCGACCTTGTGGGCGGGATGCTCCTCACCCTGCACGGAGCGTTCCACGACCACCCGGCCGTCGTGGTCCACGACGTGCAGGTCGGCGCCGAGTCGATCCACCACCGCCACCAGGTGTGGCACCGGCCGGTGCTGGCCGGTCACCAACGGGGTCAGGTGGGGAAGGCGACCCCAGTGGGCCGTCGGCTGCGGTGGCGGTGTCGACAGGTACCGGTCCACCAGCACCCGTCCGTGTGCCGCGACCAGTCCGCGTCCGGCCCGACCCACCGCGGGACGGCGATCACGTATCGCATCGTCCAGGGCGCGCAGCGTGTCCGCATCCGTGCCCTGGGTGACCAGTGACTCCCGCAGTTCCCGCCAGCGCAGGTCCAGCACGTGGGCTGCGTCCTCCACCTCGTGCGAGGCGTCGAGGAAGACCGAGGCGAAGGGTCCGGTCGTCCTGGTCAGCTCGCGGAACGGTGTGAGGTCCATGCGGGTTCTCCTGTCGATGCGGGGCCCGCCGACCACTGCCGGGGATCCCGTGCGGTTCGGAACCGACCCGGTCCCGGTCCTCGGCGCCGCACGGACCGTCTTCTCTGGGTTCCGTCCCGGTCCTACCGGTCCGTTCCCGCCTCCGTGGCCGACGGCGGTGTCGAGGCCGAGTCCCTGGGCGCCGTATCACGGGTCTTCCTGGTTGTCGTGCGGTCCGGCCGTGCCCCGCGTCGGGTGGTCCGGGCACACCGGGCCGTGGGGGCGAACACTTCCGGCTACCCGTGCCGTCGAGCGCTCAATCCTGACCGCGGACCGCCGGGCCGATCACACCGTGATCGCCGCGGAGGGTCGGGGCGAGGTGGTGTACCGGCCCCGGTTTCCCTGTGCAGGGAGGCGGGTACACGCGGCACATGGTCAGCCTCGGCTACGTCCTGGCATGTGAGGAGTTCGGACCGCAGGACCTGGTCCGCCAGGCCGTGATGGCCGAGGAGGCCGGGTTCGAACGTCTGTGGATCTCCGATCACTACCACCCGTGGAACGACGCGCAGGGACACAGTCCGTTCGTGTGGGGAGTGATCGGGGCCCTGTCGCAGGTCACCCGGCTGCCGATCTCGACTGCGGTGACGTGCCCCACCGTCCGGATCCACCCGGCGATCGTCGCGCAGGCCGCAGCCACCGCCGCGGTGCAGTGCGAGGGCCGGTTCGTGCTGGGGGTGGGCAGTGGCGAGGCGCTCAACGAGCACATCTACGGCGGCCCGTGGCCCTCGGCCGACGTCCGACTGCGCATGCTGGAGGAGGCCGTCGAACTGATCCGCACGCTGCACCGCGGCGGCCGGGTGAGCTACCACGGCGAGTACTACACGGTCGAGAACGCCCGGGTGTACACCCTGCCGGAGGAGCCGGTCCCCATCTACGTGTCCGGGTTCGGTCCCAAGGCCGCCCGCCTGGCCGGACGTATCGGGGACGGGTTCGTGTGCACCAAACCGGATCCGGAACTGGTCCGCGAGTTCCGGGAGTCCGGTGGTGGCGACCGACCCGCGCAGGCGGGATTCAAGGTGTGCTGGGCGCCGACCGAGGAGGAGGGCGCACGGACGGCACATCGACTGTGGGGCAACTCGCTGCTGCCCGGGGAGCTGGGCCAGGTCCTGCCGGAGCCCCGTCACTTCGAGCAGGCCACACAGCTGGTCACGGTGGAGGCGGCTCGCCGGGCGTTCCCCTGCGGGCCGGACCCGGAACGTCACCTGGAGGCACTGCGCCAGTACGTCGACGCCGGATTCGACGAGGTGTACGTGCAGCAGATCGGGCCGGAACAGGAGGCGTTCTTCGAGGCCTGGCGGGACCAGGTGCTGCCGCGGGCCCGCGAGCTGGTCGCGAGCCGGCCCTGACCGGGTGGCCCGGCCGTGCCCCGGCCAGGAGGGCTCGGCCAGGAGGGGAGTGCGATGACGCAGGACATGCCCGACCGGGAGTCGGGGACGCCGTCGGCGGACGAGACACCGCCCACGGCGGACTCACCCGAGGACCCGGCCACGCTCCAGTCCGCCGAGGACCTGGACCAGGACCGGATCGACGCCGACCCCCTGGAGGAGGGGATGGATCCGTCCGAACACTGGTCGGGCGCGAACCGCCACGGGACGACCCCGTTCGAGGAGGCCACGGGTGAGCCCCTGGACCGGCGCCTGGCCCAGGAGGAGCCGGACGTGACGCCCGAACCGCCTGCCGAGGGCTCACGCAGGGCCGTCCCCGACGAGGAGCTGGACTCCTCGGTCGACGAGCGGCCGGCGGATCACGGTGACCCCGATCTTCCGGAGGTTCGGGAGCCGGCAGAGGAGGAACGGGGCACGGTGCTGGTGACCCGGGAGGGCACGACCGGTCGGGGCGGTCCCGACCGCACGGTCGATGCGGTCGAAGCACGGGGCCGGGGTCCGGAGGACCGGGCCGAGCGGATCGAAAGGCCCAGGTGAGGACACCGAGCCAGGAGCGGGGTGGTGTCGATGGCTCTCGGTGGGGAACCGAAGGAGCTGTTGCGCAGCCTGGTCCGGGTGACGACGGCGTTGCGGGCCGAGGGCGTCCCGTTCGCCCTGACCGGAGGTTCGGCGGTGTACGCGCTCGGTGGCCCACTCTCCCTGCACGACGTCGACGTGCTGGTCAAGGAGGAGGACACCGAGCGTGCACTGGCGGTACTGGCCGCTCGGGGCATGCGGGTCGAGAGGCCGCCGGAGGACTGGTTGACGAAGGTCTTCGACGGCGACGTGATGATCGACCTGATCTTCCGGCCCAACGACCGGCCGGTCACCGACGAGATCCTGGGGCGGGCCTGCGACGTGCGGGTCGGATCGGTCACCGTGCCGGTGCTCCCGGCGACGGACGTGCTCGTGGAGAAGCTGCTGGTGCTCGGTCCGCACCGCTGCGACCTGGCCGAGGTGCTCACGGTGGCCCGCGCCCTGCGGGAACAGGTGGACTGGCAGCAGGTCAGGGACGAGACGAAGGTTTCCCCGTACGCGGAGGCGTTCCTGTTGCTGGGGGAGCGGCTGGCGATCGTCCCCAGCGGAACGGTGACGCCGTTGCGGCCGGCTGATTGGAGTGAGGGCCGATGACGGACAGCGACGTTTCCGGCCAGCCGCCGCAGTACGCCGCACAGCGGCTGCGCCAGGCCCTGATCGAGGATCCACGCACCTCCGAGCAGGGAGTGCGGGTGACCGTGCGCGGCACGCACGTGTTCCTGACCGGGCACGTGGCCAGCGAGGAGAGGCGGACACGTCTCGACGAGGTGATCCGGGAGGTCGCTCCCGGCCTGCGGGTGCACAACGAGGTCGGCGTCGTGGACTGCCGGGAACCGGCCGAGGAGGAGGAGCTGCGCTGAGGAGGGATGCATGGTGATCCGGATCGCTGCGGTCGGGGACGTGCACCTCGGGGAGGACGCCAGGGGCAGGCTCCGGCCGGCGCTGGAGCACCTGCCCGCACACGCCGACCTGCTGCTGTTGGCCGGTGACCTGACCAAGCACGGCACCTTGGAGGAGGCCCGGGTGGTGGCCGAGGAGTTCGGTGGCCTGCCCTTCCCCGTGGTGGCGGTGCTGGGCAACCACGACCATCACGCGGACATGCCCGACGAGATCGGCAGGCTGTTGGAGGACCACGGCATCCGGGTGTTGGAGGGCGAGTCGGAGGTCGTCGCAGTCGACGGCCAACAGGTGGGGATCGCCGGGGTCAAGGGGTTCGGCGGTGGATTCGCCGGCAAGTGCGGCAGCGCCTTCGGGGAACGGGAGATGAAGGCGTTCGTCGGCCACACGGTGGAGGTGGCCGAACGACTGCGCCGGGCGCTGTCGGAACTGGACACCGACTACCGGATCGCCCTGACCCACTACTCGCCGGTGACCGAGACCCTCCGTGGGGAGCCCCTGGAGATCTACCCCTTCCTGGGGTCCTACCTGTTGGCCGAGGCGATCGACGAGACCGGTGCGGACCTTGCGGTGCACGGTCACGCCCACTTCGGCACGGAACATGGCAGCACCTCGGGTGGGGTACGGGTGCGCAACGTCGCCCAGCCGGTGATCCGGGCCGCCTACGCCGTGTACCGCCTGCACCCCCGACCGGAGACCGACGGGCGGGTCCACGGTGGCACCGCGCAGGGGATGTGGGAGGCCCCGAATACGTCGTCCCACCGATGACCGCGGGTTTCCCTCCGCCCGGTGCGGCCGGGCTTCGTCCAGGAACGCGAGGCAGGGAGTTGTGATGACCGGTTCGACACAGGTGACCGTCCGGGAGACGGCCGCCGGTGAGTACGACGTGACCCTTCCCCGGCAGGGAGGTGCCCCGGAACGGCACCGTGTGCTGTTGCAGGACTGGCTGGTCGGCAAGCTGGTGGCCCACGAGTTCCGTACCGCCGCCGACGCCGAGCGGGTGGTGCGGGAGGCGGTGGACGCGGCCGAACACAGCAGGCAGGGCCTGCCGGAGGTGCTCGACGTGGGCCGTCGCATCCGGGAGGACCACGACTTCCTCGACGAACTGCTGGGGCGTCTGGTGCGGTCCCGTCCCTCGGCCACCTGACCCGGCCGACCGCGGTCCGGGCCCGGTCGCACCGGAGCGGACCCGGACCACGTCGGGCACCGGTCAGGAGATCGGGTCGTCACCGGTGCCCAAGGCCTGCCGCTTCTGCCGGATCCGGCGCACCACCAGGTAGGCGCCGATCAGGAATAGCAGATAGGGCACCCCCGCCAGCGAGGCCACGGCGAACTGCTCGGTGAAGGCCGTGGTCACCAGCACCGCGGTCACGAACAACGCGGCCAGCGCGGTGGTCCACGGCGCACCGGGCAGGCGGACCGGGGACGGCGGGGTGTCACCGGCGGCCTGGTGTCGGCGGAAGACCACGTGCGTGGCGAAGATGATCAACCAGGTGACCAGGGCGCCGAACAGGGCCACCCCGATCAGCGCGGGGAACGCGCTCTCCGGGGCGACCACGGAGACCACCGCGGCCAGCGCCAGCCCGGACGCCGACAACACCAGGGCGTTGCGGGGGACACCGTTGCGGCCGACCTGGGCCAGACCGCTCGGCGCGTAACCGTCCACGGCCAGCGAGTGCGCCATCCGTGTCGTGACGTACAGGTTGGTGTTCATCGCCGACAGCGCGGCGGTGAGTACCACGAAGTTCATCACCCCGGCCGCGGCGGGCACACCGGCGATGTCGAACAGCCGCACGAACGGGCTGGCCTGCAGGCCCTCACCGGCGGCGGTCTCGGTCCATGGCGCGATCGACACCACGACCGCCGTGCCGAGCACGTAGAACAGCGCCAGGCGCAGCACCATCCCGCGGGCGGCACGCGGCAGGTCCCTGGCCGGGTTCCGGCTCTCCGCCGCGGTCACCGCCACCGCCTCGGTGCCCAGGTAGCTGAAGGTCACCACGGTCAGGGCGAGCCAGATCCCGAGCAGGCCGTTCGGGGCGAACCCGCCGTGTGCGGTGAGCGCGTCCAGGCCGGCGGCCGGCCGGCCGGGGAGCCCCACGAGGACGTAGGTCAGGCCGAGCAGCACGAACACGACGATGGTCGCCACCTTGACCATGGCGAACCAGTACTCGAACTCGCCGAAGAAGCGCACGGACAGCGCGTTGACCGTGAGCATCACCGCGGAGAACACCACCACGGGCACCCACAGCGGCAGCTCCGGCCACCAGAACCGCACGTACAGGCCGGCGGCGACCACCTCGCTGCCGATGTTGACCACCTGGGCGGTCCAGTAGATCCAGCGCTGCACGAATCCGGCACCGGGACCCAGGTAGCGACGGGCGATCGCACCGAAGCCGCCGACCTCCGGGTGCACCGCGGTCATCTCGGCGAGCGCGTAGGCCACGACCAGCGCGGCCAGCGCGGCCACCAGGTAGGCGACCACCACGGCCGGGCCGGCCAGGGAGATGGCCAGCCCCGAACCCAGGAACAGGCCTGTGCCGACGGCACCGCCGACCGCGATCATGCCGACCTGGCGGCCGGACAGTTCGCGACGCAGGGTGGGTGCCGGCGGGGCGGTGCGGGTGGGTGCCTCACCGGGCATCGGTGTCCTCCTGTGCAGGGGGGATGCCTCGGCAGGGCGCGGGGACGAGCGGACCGCCCCTTCCGAGGCGGTCGTGCTGTTCCGAGGGTCGGGAAACCGTGGGTGGACCGCCTAACCGAGCGGCCACCACCACGTGACATTTCCGAGACCCATGGGGCGCAGCGTAACAGCGGGATGCCTCCCTCCTGGGCAACGTACGCCTGCGGTGGTAGTCACACCGCTTCCTCCCAACCTCCGTCAGGGCTAGGCCGGATGAGTGATTCCGGGAAGGCAATCCAAGGTCACGGCCTGATATCGCTGGTCAGGGTCTAGCGCAATGCGCTATCACCCGATTACGGTTCGAAGTCGTCCGTGATCATCAGCGCGTGATGGGAGGAGCGGATGGTCGGGGACTCCGAAATTGAGCAGATCATCCGGGAGTGGACTGCGGAGCGGGCGGGTGACCCGGAACTGCGTGAGGCCGACCGCCTCCGGTCCGCCTGGCTCGCCGAGACTCCGGTGACTCCCGCGATCCCGGTGCAGCAGCGTCGGGGCTCGCGTGGTACCCCGGCCCTGGCCGGCCCCGTGGGTCCGGCGGACCCGACCTACGTGGCGGCCATGCGCAAGCGTCTTCCCGGAGCGCCCGAGGAACTGCTGGCCGCCGCGGCGGGATGGTGGCAACTGGTGGGTGACGTCTCGGAGGCCGAGGAGTGGTGGGACGCCGGGATCAGCCCGCTGGACCAGCGTGCCCTCGAGTACCGCGCGGCGGGCCTGAAGCCGTCGGACCTGCGTCGTCGGCTCGGTCCGCTGACCGTGCTGGAGCACCTGCGTCGGGGTAGTGCGGTCGCCTGGTGCGTGGCCCGGCTGCAGCGGCAGCGGCGTGACGGCGCCGCCTGATCCGGGTTCGCGCCGACAACGACACCGGCCTGGTGCTGCGTCGGTGGTGCCGGGCCGGTTCCGATTTCACGACGTCCGGTCCTGAACCGGGTACGCGGTGGGCATCAGGCGGCGTGGCGGGTAGGGAGAGCCCGGTCACAGCCGCGCTGGTGCTAACGTCGATGCGTGCCTCGCAAGCTGCTCACCCCAGGGTGGCTGTTGCTGCACGCCCTCGCACTGGCCTTCCTCGTCGCGTCCTTCTGGCTCGGCTGGTGGCAGTGGGAGCGGTCGCGGTCCGCCGGTGGATCGCTGCAGAACGTGGCCTACGCGCTGCAGTGGCCGTCCTTCGGCCTGTTCGGCGTCTACATCTGGTGGCGCATGCTCCGCATGGAGCTCCGTCGCGATAACGCCGAGGCCGTCGAGGAACCGGGTCGACCCGAGAAGCAGCCGTTGCCCGAGGAGTACGACGTGGGCAGTGCGGTGGGAGCGGTGCAGCTGCGGGCGGCCCGACCCGCCACGGGCGACGACGGGAGCGCCGAGCAGGAGGTCGACGAGGAGCTGGCGGCCTACAACCGCTATCTCGCCGAGCTGAACGCTCGCGCCGACGACGAGCGGTGACGGGGCACGCGGATTCGTTCGGGAGGCTGGACGTTGTCGAAGAACGGCGGTGCGCTCAAGCGCTACCGGGTGATCTCCTACGTGGTCGGCGTGTTCCTGGTGCTGCTGGTGCTGGTGGCGATGCCGCTGAAGTACTTCGCGGACCAGCCGATGCTGGTGCAGATCATCGGCCCGCTGCACGGTTTCCTCTACGCGGTGTACCTGCTGCTGGCGTTCGACCTGGCGATGAAGAGCAAGTGGTCCGTCCGCGGCACCGTGCTCGTGCTACTGGCCGGGACCGTGCCGTTCCTGTCCTTCGTCGCCGAGCGGATCGTGACCCGCAAGGCGCAGGAGGGCGTCGCGCTCTGAGCGTTCGGGGGTGCGGTGTGCCGAGCGCGTCCTGGTGGGCCCGACCCCGGGTGAGCGGAGTCAGCGTGCCCGACGTGTCCAGGTCAGCAGGTCGTCCACGCGCAGCGTGTTGATCACCCGGCGTGGCGGCACCCCGCACTCCTCGGCCCGCTCACAGCCGTAGGCCAGCCAGTCCAGCTCGCCGGGAGCGTGCGCGTCGCTGTCGACGGCGAACACACAGCCCAGGTCCACCGCCAGGCGTAGCAGCGTGAGCGGTGGGTCCAGCCGTTCCGGGCGCGAGTTGACCTCCACGGCCACCCCGTGCTCGGCGCAGGCGGTGAACACCGCCTCGGCGTCGAACTCGGAAGCGGGACGTCCCCGCCCGGTCACCAGCCGCCCGGTGCAGTGGCCGAGCACGTCCACGTGCGGGTTGGCCACCGCGGTCAGCAGGCGTTCGGTCATCTGCGCGGCGGGCATGCGCAGCACGGAGTGCACGCTGGCCACCACCACGTCGAGCGTGGCGAGCAGGTCCGGGTCCTGGTCCAGACTCCCGTCCGGGAGGATGTCGACCTCGATCCCGGTGAGGATCCGGAACGGTGCCAGGTGTTCGTTGAGCTCGGCCACCACACGCAGCTGTTCACGGAGCCGTTCCGCGGACAGTCCGCGTGCCACGGTCAGCCGTGGTGAGTGATCGGTCAGCACCATCCACTCGTGTCCCAGCTCCCGTGCGGCCTCGGCCATCTCCTCGATCGGGCTGTTGCCGTCGGACCAGTCGGAGTGGGTGTGGCAGTCCCCGCGCAGGACTTGTCGCAGCCGCTGCCCGCCTTCTGCGGCGGGTGCGCCACGGCTGACCAGCCGCTGCAGGTAGTCCGGTTCCCGGCCGTCCAGCGCCTGCTCGATCACTGCCGCGGTGGTCCGACCGATACCGGGCAACTCGGTGAGGGTGCCGCTCTCGGCCCGGTGACGCAGCTCGGCCTTGTCCACCTCACCGACGACCGCCGCGGCCCGTCGGAAGGCCCGTACCCGGTGGGGGTCCTCTCCCGCCCGCTCCAGGTGGAACGCGATCAACCGCAGCGCTCGTTCCGGATCCACCTCACCGGTGTACCCACTCCCGGCGGCCGGTCGGTACCGGGCCCGCCGGTCGGGTGTCTCGGCGGCACGCCCGTTCGGTGCAGGTCAGCGGTGATGCGGTGGCGTGGACACCGGCGAACACGGTGCCGCACGGCCCGAGTGCCCGTTCCGGCCGGGGGCCGGGATCGTCCCGAGGTTCACAGGGTGGGGTCGAACAGGTGCGGGGCGTACCAGCGCAGGGTCTCCTGCAACCCGTTCAGATCGCGGCGGAGGGCACGCCGGCTGCGTCGCGCCGCCACCGGGAACAACCGCACCCCCGAGTAGTAGGGCTCGAAGCGGTAACCATAGATCCGCTTGGGCGGAGCCACCCCGGGAGCCAGCCACACCACCACCCAGCGCCGCCGACCCTGCCCGGCCACGCCGATCCGGGTGATCTGCGACCACGCCAGGAACCGACGTTGCCGTCCTCGACGAACCTCGACGCCTTCGGGGCCGATCGTCAGTCGCAGCTCGCCGAGAACCGTGCTGACCAGCCGTTCCATCCCGGTGTACAGGAAGTAGACCGCCAGGATCAGGACGACCAGCAGACTCCCGTGCCGTGTTTGCAGGTCGGGGCTCTGGGTCGCGGCCAGACAGAGCAGGCCCAGCATGAGGGTGGTCAACGTCCACA
Source organism: Pseudonocardiaceae bacterium (assembly GCA_036562635.1). Lineage (GTDB taxonomy): Bacteria > Actinomycetota > Actinomycetes > Mycobacteriales > Pseudonocardiaceae > DATCJU01. Next base: position 13,485 of record DATCJU010000145.1, on the reverse strand, counting down.
GCAGGGAGCCCGACTTGCCGCTGTAGAAGCGCACCCCCTCGCTACCGCGCGGTGCCGGTGCGGCGTTCTCGGGGGAGGAGCTCGTCGGGTGCGCGCCGGCAGTGGCGGGTCCGGCCGTCACGGGTGGCGTGGGGGCCGGGCTCGACGCGGCCGGTGGCGGGGACGGGGGCATCGCGGTGGCCGGGGGAGCGGTCGTCGACGCCGCCGGTGCACCCGTGGGCCCGACGGCGGTGGGAGCCGGTCCGGGGTCCGGGTACGGGTTGGGCAGCACCCTGGTCGGTGGTTTCGCCGTTGTGACCGGCTCGGACTCGGCCACCAGCGTCGGTCGAACCTTCTTGCGCTCCGGTTGCCGCCGGATCAGGGCGGTGCAGTCCTCGATCATGCGGGTGACGGCCTGGGGCAGCCACTCCTCCGGTGTGGACGGCATGGCCTCCACCGGCCCGATGGCCCGCAGGAGCTGACGGGGTGTGGGCCGGCGCGCGGGATCCTTGGCCAGGCAGGGTTCGATCACGGGGATCAGGGAGTCCGGCACCCTGCTCAGGTCGGGCTCGGCGTGCACCACCCGGTACAGCAGTGCGGAGGTGGGACCGTCCCCGAACGGGCCGGTGCCGGTCGCTGCGAACACCAGCACGGCCCCCAGCGAGAACACGTCGCTGGGCGGACCGACGATCTTGCCCTCGGTCTGCTCGGGTGACAGGTAGCCGGGTGTGCCGAAGAACATCCCGGTGGCGGTGAGCCCGGCACTCTCCATGGCTCGGGAGATACCGAAGTCGATCACACGTGGACCGCCGGCGCCGAGCAGCACGTTGCCCGGTTTGAGGTCCCGGTGCACCAGGCCGGCCGTGTGGATGGCGTGCAGCGCCTCGGCCAGCCCGGCACCCAGCATGCGCACCACGCGCTCGGACAGCGGGCCGTGCTCGGACACGGCCCGGTGCAGGGTGGGGCCGGCCACGTACTCGGTCGCCAGCCAGGGGCGGTCCGCCTCCGTGTCGGCGTCGACGACCGCGGCGGTCCAGAACCCACCCACGACACGGGCACTCTCCACCTCGCGGCGGAAGCGCGCACGGAACTCGGGGTCCTCGGCGAGCTCGGGGCGGACCATCTTCACCGCCACCGCACGTCCGCCGGGGGAGCGCGCCAGGTAGACCGAGCCCATCGCTCCGCTGCCCAGTCTGCCGAGCAGCAGATAGTCGCCCACGCGCTCCGGGTCGTCGTCGAGCAGCGGTTGCACAGGCAGTCCTTCCCCTAATGGTCCAACGTGAGCTTAGAGGTTTGACATGTGCGGTTCGTTTCCCGTCCGCGGAGCCGCACATCTCACATGGTCCGCAGGATCCGCCCGATCTCGGACGTGAGGCGGTGTGCGGGAATCCGACCCGATCGCTGAGTGATCGTGTGAAACGTGAAGATGTTCTTGCAATTCCAGCAGGCCCGCTGCATAGTTGGGCGCAGTCTGCGGTCGTTGCGGCGGTCCCCCCCTCACGCCCCGCCGCGGACGTCGAACGGTGGGTGGTCAGGTGTCCCCCAGGCCTGGCCACCCACCCTCGTTCTGGTGTCCTGTGCCTCAGGAGGAGCTCTCCCGGTCCTGGCCGGCCGGTTCCGGGTGGTCTTCGGGACTGTGGTGCAACACCACCTGTTCGTACTGGGCGGACAGCCCGTCGACGAGTGCGTGCAGCGCCAGTTCGAAACTGTCCTGGTCGATCCGTTCCGCGTGGGCGCGCAACAGGTGGGCCTGGGTGAGGTGGGGAAAACGTCCGGCGTACAGCGTGGCGTCGTCGATGAAACCGCGGGCGAACGACCCCATTGCCGCGCCGATCACCAGGTACTTCACCGCGGCGCCGATCATCGTGGCGTACCGGGGAGGCCAGCCGGCTCGGGTCAGACCGCCGTGGATCTCGTCCGCCCGGCGCAGTGACGCCTCGCGGTGTGCGGGTCCGTAGGCCAGGTAGGGGACGATGTTCGGGTGGGCGGCCAGCGCCGCCCGGTAGGAGCGTCCCCAGGTGATGAGCGCGGCCCGCCAGTCCGCGGGGCTGTCCGGGGCGAACGCCGAGGTGTCGACCTGCTCCATGATCTCGCTGGCGATCTGGTCGAGCAGCTCGTCCTTGGTGGCGACGTGGTTGTACAGCGAGGCCGCCCGGACTCCGAGCTCCTGGGCCAGCCGGCGCATGGACAGTGCGGCCAGTCCCTCCCGGTCCAGGATCGCCAGGGCGGTGCGCCGGATCCGTTCGGGGGACAGCAGGGGCGTGCTCGGTCGGGGCACCGGATCCTCCTGCGGCTGGCTCTTGTCTCGTTCTCTGGGCCCACCTACCATCCCACCATAAAACTAACAACGTTAGTTAAACGGTGGCGGTGGGAGGAGCGCATGGATTTCGGGCTGGATGACACCGAGCGCGACATCCGGGACTGGGTGCGCAACTTCGTGCGGCGTGAGCTGATGCCACTGGAGCCCGAGGTGCTGCGGCGCGAGCGGCGTGGTGAGCGGGGGCTGACCGCCGAGGAACTGCGCCAGCTCCGGGAGGTCGCGCGCAGCGCCGGCTTCTGGGGGATCCAGACCCCGCAGGAGTACGGCGGCATGGGACTGAGCGCGGTGCTCACCGCGCTGATCGAGATCGAGTTGGGCCGCACCTTCGTACCGTTCAGTTTCGGCGGCCACGCCGACAACATCCTCTACGCCTGTACCGAGGAGCAGAAGCAGCGTTACCTGCTGCCCACCATCGCCGGGGAACGCCGCTCCTGCTTCGCCCTCACCGAGCCCGGAGCCGGTTCGGACGCCAAGGCCATTCGCACCACCGCCCGTCGGGAGGGTGACGAATGGGTCATCGACGGGGAGAAGACGTTCATCACCAACGGCAACGAGGCCGACTTCGCCATGGTCTTCGCCGTCACCGACCGGGAGAAGGGGGCCGACGGCGGTATCACCTGCTTCCTGGTGGACCGGGACATGGGATGGAAGTCCGAACCCATCGACACCATGGGCGAGTGGGGCCCGGCCTCCCTGGTGTTCCAGGGGGTGCGCGTGCCGGCGGACAACGTGCTCGGTGAGGTCGGACGCGGGTTCGAGCTGGCGATGCGCTGGATCGGCCGCGGCCGCTACCTGCTGCCCGCCCGCGCACTCGGCGCCTGCGAGCGGCTGGTCGAGATGGCCATGGAGCACGCCAGGAACCGGGTGACCTTCGGACAGCCGCTGTCCGAACGACAGGCCATCCAGTGGATGATCGCCGACTCGGCGGTGGAGATCGAGGCCCTGCGTTGGCTGGTGCTGCACGCGGCCTGGCAGGTTGACGCCGGCCTGGACTCCCGGCACGCCCAGTCCATGGCCAAGCTGTACGGCGGGATCAAGGCCAACGAGATCGTGGACCGTGTGCTGCAGATCCACGGCGGTATGGGCTACACCCGTGAGCTGCCCATCGAGCGCTGGTACCGGGAGCTGCGCCTGCTGCGGATCTACGAGGGCACCGACGAGATCCAGCGGCGCACCATCGCCCGGAACCTGCTCAAGGGGTACGCCTCGGTCAGCGGGATCCTGGGGTGATCACGGGGGAGAACGTCCGACTCGCCCACCTGGTCGGGCGGGAGGACGGCCCCCGGGAGCGGTCCTGGCAGGCCGACGACGCGTTGCGCTACGCCCTGGCGGTGGGCGCCGGCTGGGACGACCCGTGCACCGAGTTGTCCCTGACCACGGAGAACACCGCCGGGGTGACGCAGCAGGCACTGCCCACCCTCGCCGTCGTGCTCGCCGAGTACGGCGGCCCGCAGCAGGTTCTCGCCGGGGTGGTCGACCTGACCCGGGTCCTGCACGCCGAGCAGGAGTTCACCCTGCACCGTCCGCTCCCCGTGTCCGGTCGGATGGTGGTCCGCCGCCGGATCACCGAGGTGCTGGACAAGGGCAGCGGGGCACTGGTGGTCGCCGAGACCGTCGGCGCGGACCCCGACGGCCGGCCGCTGGTCACCACCAGGTCGTCGCTGTTCGTCCGGGGTGCCGGCGGATTCGGCGGTCCCCGGGGCGACACGACCGCCTGGCACGTGCCGGATCGGGAACCGGACGTGGTTGCCCGGTTCCGCACCCTTCCCGGCCAGGCGCTGCTGTACCGGCTGACCGGGGACCGCAACCCCCTGCACAGTGACCCGTCCTGCGCGGCCCGCGCCGGTTACGACCGGCCGATCCTGCACGGGATGTGCACCTACGGCATCACCTGTCGACTGTTGGTCGGTGCCCTCTGCGGGGGCGATCCCACCCGGGTGACCGGGATGTCCGGCCGGTTCACCCGGCCCGTGTTCCCGGGTGACGAGCTGACGGTCTCGGCCTGGGTGGAGGGTGGCACGGCGCGATTCCGCACGACCGGAGCCGCCGGCGCCCTCGTCCTGGACCGCGGCACGTTCACCTTCCGGTGATCGGTCCCGGCCCGTCGTGGCAGGAGGAGCTCTGCCCCTCGGCGGGCCGGGACGACCGGCCGGAACCCACCGGGAGTGTCACACTCGACGGCACAGGGAACACCGGCCATCACCCGCCGGTGGTGGCCTCACCTCGGGAGGTCCCCGTGGACACCGGTGGACGGCCGCAGGAGAACGATCGGGAACCGCGCACGGGCCCGCGCCCGATCGTGGTCGGCGTGGACGGTTCCGCGTCCAGCCGGCGCGCCCTGGCCTGGGCGATCGGGGAGGCGGAACTGCGGGGATGTGCGGTGCGCGTGGTGAGCGCCTGGTCCTACGAACCCCTGTCGGAGTTCGCCTTCACCTCGCACCGGCAGGTGGAGGAGGATCTGCTGGCGTTGCTGCACCGGGAGGTGGCGGAGGTGACGCGTGACCGGGCCCACCCACCCGTGGTGGAGTACTGCGTGGTGGAAGGCCCGGCGGCAGGGGCGCTGCTGGACGAGGCGGAGGATGCGGAACTGCTGGTGGTCGGCAACCACCGTGGTGGGCTGCTCCGGGAGGTCGTGCTCGGCTCGGTCAGCGCCGCCTGTGTGCGCCGCGCCCCCTGCCCGGTCGTGGTGATCCCCACACCACGGCGTCCGGAGCAGCACCACCACGCCGCGATGTCGGAGGTGCCGTCCGTTCCTGTCTACTGAGGGGGCAGGCGGCGGGCGGCACCGTCCGCGGCGGATCGTCGGTCACCGCACCGTGTCGGCTCCCTCCGTGCCGGACGTACCGGACACCAGTGGCTCCAGCAGCGGGATCTGCTCGGCGGCCCACGGGCTGATCGCCCACGGCGCCCGACGAGCCAGCTCCACGACGTTTTCCCACGGCACCCAGCGCCACTCCGCGACCTCGCTCGGCTCGGGCTGTGGAACCTGGTCGGTGCGGGCGGTGAACACCGGGCACACCTCGTTTTCCACCACACCTTCCGCGGACCTGGCCCAGTAGGCGAAGTCGGGAAGGGCCAGACGCAGGTCGTGCAGGGTCACGCCCAGCTCCTGGCGCGCCCGGCGGTGCACCGCCTCCTCCATCTCCTCGCCCGGTCCCGGGTGACCGCAGAAGGAGTTGGTCCACACCCCCGGCCAGGTGCGCTTGTCCAGGGCACGACGGGTGATCAGCAGCTGGCCGGCCGCGTCGAAGACGTAGCAGGAGAACGCCAGGTGCAGCGGGGTCGAGGAGGTGTGCACGCTGGCCTTGTCCGCGGTCCCGATCGGCTGTCGCTGCTCGTCGAGCAGCACCACCAGCTCCGTCATGTCGTTCTCCGTTCCGCACCGGCCCTCGCTCCGGTGCCCGGTCCGTCCATTGTGTTCACTTGTGATCGTGCGAGCGCACCATACGCTCCCTCTCCCGGAGGGCCGAATCTTCTTCATGTCTCTTCGTGATCCGATTGGTTATAGTCGCCTCGTCGGCGGCCAGGGCCTGAGCCCAGAGGCTGGACAGTACGACGAGCCGGACCTCGGGAGCGATGGATGACCAGGGTCGTTCTGGCGGTCGATGCCGAAGTGCAGCCTGCGCGCCTGCGGCAGCTCACCTCCACGCTGTACGAGGACCTGCGGGAGTTGCCGGAGGTGGACGTCGTCCTGGTGGACGACGACAATCCCGACCCCGACGAACCCGGCGTCGAGACCTACCTGGCCGAGCTCGTCGTCCGTGGGACGTTCACCACCGCCACCGTGACCGCACTGGTCGAGGCGATCACCGGCTACCTCGGACGCACCGCCGCGCGCTCGGTCACCTGGTACGAGGGGGAGCGTTCGGTGGTGTTCACCGGGCGGGAGCAGCAGGACCGTGACGCGCTGGCCGCGGTCCTGGAAGGCCGCCCCGACGCCGCCTGACCGGTGGGCCGACACCGAACGGTCGTACGGACGGTGCCGAACGGTCGAATCCTCACCCTCCTCTGAACGGGGCCACCGTTCCCGATCCGGGAGTGCGTATGGTGGGCCCGAGTGCCTCCGTGCACTCGGCGCACTGTCCCCGATCACCAAGTCGAGCACCGGGTACGAACATGAATCACTGGCCTGATGGTCGAGCACGGGGCGCGGCGGGACGCTCCGTGGAACACACCGCCGTGCTGCCGGGCGCCCAGGGGCCCAGGCCGCCTGTGCGCGGAGGTGCCCCGAAACGACGTCGGCGCAGGCGTCCCGGACGCGTCATCGGTGTGGTGCTGCTGGTGCTGGTGCTCGCCTTCGGCGCACTGTGGCTGTACCTGGACTCCTCGCTCACCCGGGTACCCGCGCTGGACGACTACGAGGGCCGACCCGCCGACACCCCCGGCACCACCTGGTTGCTGGTCGGCTCGGACAGCCGTGAAGGACTCTCCGAGGAGGACCGGGAGGAGCTGGCCACCGGCGGCGCCGCCGGGCGACGCACCGACACGATCATGGTGCTGCACATCCCGGACGGCAGCCACCCCGCGACCCTGATCAGCCTGCCGCGGGACTCCTACGTGCCGATCCCCGGTCACGGCCGCAGGAAGCTCAACGCGGCCTTCGCGCTCGGCGGACCGAAGCTGCTGGTCCAGACCGTGGAGACCATCACGGGCCTGCGTATCGACCGGTACGCGGAGGTCGGGTTCGGTGGGTTCCGCGACATCGTCGACGCCGTGGGCGGCGTGGAGATGTGCATCGAGGAACCGATGAAGGACCCCAAGGCCGGTCTGGACCTGGAGGCGGGCTGCCAGGAACTGGACGGTGCCCAGGCCCTGGGGTACGTGCGTACCCGGGCCAGCGCCCGAGCCGACCTGGACCGGGTGGAGCGGCAGCGCCAGTTCCTGTCCGCCCTGGTCGACAAGGCCGCCAGCCCGGGCACCCTGATCAACCCGTTCCGCAGCATTCCGCTGCTGACCTCGATACCCGATGCGCTCACCGTCGGCGAGGACGAGCACCTGCACCACCTGGCGGGCATCGGCCTGGCCATGAGCGGCGGTGACCTGGTCACCACCACGGTGCCCATCAGCCGCACCGGCACGGCACCCGGGGCCGGCTCGGTGGTGTGGTGGGACCGGGACAAGGCGTCCCGCCTGTTCCAGGCCCTGGCCGACGACCAGCCGGTTCCCGAGGACGTGCTCAGCGGCCCCCGGTGAGCCCATCCGCGTCCCGGGTCCCCCTACCGCAGCTGGCCTGTGCCCAGCAGCCAGGCCATCCGCGCCGGAATCCGACGCAGGGCGGTCCGCAGCTCGTCCCGGAGGCTTCGGGAGCGGAGCGGTGCCATGCGCCGCTCCCACTCCGCGATCTCCTCCGCCGTCATCGGCTGTAACCGCCGGAAAGCGATGAACACGAGTACCCCTCCGCTCTGTGATGTGGCTCCCATTGGTGAAGTAGGGCGGAGGCGGCACGGTGTTGCAGCTCTTCTGCGGATCTCACCCGTACGGCTCAGGCCCGCGGGAGCAGCGGAAGGCTCCGGCCCGCAGGGCCACCGCCGAACCCGGGCTCGTGCGACGGGCACCGAGGAGGCGCCCGTCGCACAGGCCGACGTGACCCGGCGCACCCGCCGAAACCGAACGGTGCGCCGGTGCGGACGGCCGGCACGCCCAGGGCGTGTTCCGCACCGGAGTGCGGGCGGTGATCAGGCGTGGGGCGGGTGCGGCGAGGCGCTCCGGGCCCGGGTGCTTGCCCAGCGCAGGGAGCTGGGCGCGTTCACCTCGGCGTCTTCCTCCACGCCGACTCCCAGGCGCTCGACCAGCTCACCACCGAACCAACCGCCGAACGCGAGTGTCGCCAGGCCGAGCAGGCTCAGGACGAACGCCCAGACGGGCGGCTCCCAGGACGGGTTGCCGACCCGAGGCAGCCAGCTCAGCACGAAGAGCAGCAGGGTGGCCAGGTTGGTCAGCGCGTGCCACTGGCCGATCCGTTTGGCGCGGGTGTTGCGTGGTATCGCCGTCCAGTCGGCGAAGCCGAACAGTCCCGCGACCAGACCGCCGAGCACGCCCGCGGCGATGATGTGCGCGGCCGTCACGGCGAAGCTCGACCGCCCGGTGATGAAGAAGAGCACGTCGAACACGACCCCGGTGCTGAGCAACCCGAGGGGGAAGGTGACCAGCGCCGGATGCACCGCGTGTCCGGCGACCCGAACTCGGCTGTGCATCGGTTCTCCCAAGGACAAGTGAACCCCTGTGGTGTGGCGGCTTCGCGATACCCGTTGCCCCAGGTACCCAAACCAGGTGACGGCACCGCCCTGGACCGGGCTGGCGGTTCGACGCCGACGAGCCCGGGGACCGTCGTCACCGGCCACGCCGGGGTGTTGTGCGCCGGGGAGATCCGAGAGGGAGAGACCCGCCCGAGCCGCTCGGTACGAGCCTGCACGACACACCCGATGTCGAGGGTGTCGGCCGAGGCCCCCGGGAACGCCGGGCGTGTCCGAGCGCCCGGTTCGGGGCCGGCCCCTTCGGGGACACAGTCGTACGGGCCCGGCCCCCGTGACGGGGTCGGGCCCATACGTGAGAAGACGGGTACGGCTGCCCCGTGCCGCGCGGGATGCCCGCTGCCGGGCGCCCGGTGCGCCTCGGGGTGGGTGGGGAGCTCAGTGGCGGGTCCGCCGGCTCCGCCGGCCCGTGGAAACACCGGTACCGGACAGGCCTGAGGCGCTCGTGGCCGTCTCCGATGTCGCTTCCTCCGCGGCCGTGGCGCCGGACCCGTGCGCCGGCTCCTCCTCGTTCTCCGGGTCGAGCAGCGTTCGGCGGAGTTCGTCGTAGATCGGCGTCTCGGTGATCGCGCTCATGAATGTCCCCCACCTGTCGTACAGTGACCAGCGCAGACTAGCCCAATGAGTTCATCTACACGGCGCAAACCGCCCGAACAGGCGAACTGGTACCTGGGGTACCCTTTCGGGTGACCTGTAGCCCCGCCCCGGTGGGCGTCCGGCGCCGGCGTCGTCTGGCGGGAGCGAACCTCTGGTCGGCAGTGGGGCGCAGGTGGGTGAGCCGCGTGCCCGACCGTCCCACCCTCACCGGCCCCAATGCCCACACAGGCGGATGAAAGAACGTGCCACAGGTGGGACACCGGGATTGAACGGGCCACATTGTGGTCACGACTACCCTGTGCAGCAGGGAATCCCCTCACTGAACGTTCTCGGTATTCCCATTGCGCGGTTGACGAGGAACGCGGCACTCGACGAGGTGGACCGGATGCTCACCTCGTCGGGGCGTCCTTCCGTGGTCGTCCACGTCAACGCCCACGCGCTGAACCTGGCCAACCGTCACCCCCGCTACCGGCGCGCCCTGCGCCGGGCGGACCTGGTGCTCAACGACGGACCGGTACTGGCGCTCGTGGGCCGGCTGCACGGCACCGCCTTCCCTGCCGATCTCGACGCGAACGGGTTCACGCCGTTGTTGTTGCGTCGAGCGGCCGTCCGACGGGCACCGGTCTTCCTGTTGGGTGGGCGGCCCGGCGTCGCCGAGGTGGCGGCGCGGCGGCTCACCGCGGCGATCCCCGGTCTGAAGATCGCCGGCTACCACCACGGCGACCTTCGGCCCGGGGAGGATGGTGAGATAGCGGAGCGGATCCGAGCCAGCGGTGCCGGTCTGCTCCTCGCGGGAATGAGCAACCCGCAGCAGGAGCTGTGGCTGGACCAGTACCTTCCCGACACCGGCGCGCAGCTCGGGGTGGCCGTCGGGTCCTTCCTGGACGTCGTCGCCCAGCGCGGACCCCGTGCGCCCCGGTGGATGCGATCGCTCGGTCTCGGGCGGGTGTACCGACAGTCACGGAGGTCGTCGGGATTGCGACCCTGGCACGTGGTGGACAACCCGCTGCTCGTCTGCCGCGTACTGCGTGAACGGCTGTTGCAGCAGGTACTGGGCACCTGACCGGGACCGCCCGGTCCACCGGTCCGTCGGGCATCGGCCCTCACCCGGCCACGCTCGACCGGGCCGTGGTGTCGGTCGGCTCGACGACCTCCAGGTGCGGTATCGGGAACACCAGCCGACCACCCCATTCCGCCACACAGGCGAGTTGACCGACCAGCTCGTCACGCCGGTCCCCCGACAGCACGAGCACGTAGTCGGGATGGTCGGAGTGGAGCCGCTCCACCGGGTGGATCGGTACGTGCGTTCCCGGGAAGAAGCGCCCGTGCTTGCTGGGATCACGATCCACCGTGTACCGCAGCAGGTCCTCACGGATCCCGCAGTAGTTGAGCAGCGTGCTGCCCTGTCCCAGCGCCCCGTACCCCACCACGCACCGGCCCTCGGCCGCCGCGTCGAGCAGGAACCGCAGCAGGTCCTGCCGGCTCCGCACCACCCGCCGCGCGAACAACCGGTACCCGGCCGGCTCGTGCAGTCCTGCGGCCCGTTCGGTGACCAGCACCTGCCCCACCCGTGGTGTGGGGATGCCGGCCGCCTCCACCGGGCGGGCCCAGAGCCGCAGCCACCCTCCACGGGAGGGCAGCAGCTCTACGTCGACCACGGTGAACCCACCACGGGCCAGTGCCCGTTGGGCGGACGCCACCGAGAAGTACTGCAGGCGTTCGTGACGGAACGCGACGAACCGGCAGTCGTGCATCAGGCTCAGCAGGTGCGGGACCTCGACGGACACCCAGCCCGTGTCGGCCACCAGTCGGCGCAGTGCCCGGGTGAAACGGACCAGGTCGGGGACGCGTGAGTAGACGTCGTTGACCACGACCAGGTCGGCCGGTCCGTGTTGGGCGCGTATCTCGTCCGCCGTGTCCAGGTCCAGGAGAGCCGGCACGGTGGGGACCCCCTGCCGCCAGGCGGTGGTGGCCACCTCGACCGCCGGCTCCAGCCCCAGGCAACGGACACCCCGGTCCAGCACGTGTCGGAGCAGACGGCCGTCACCGCTGGCCACCTCCATCACGAAGGAGTCCGCGCCCAACCCCGCACGCTCCGCCGCCTCGGTCACGAACTGCTCCGTGTGTGCAGGCGAGGTGGCAGAACGGAGATCGAGGGTGGTGTGTTGGTGGAGTGTGTCCTCGGGCGGGTCCACCACCGGCAGCTGTACGAGCCGGCAGTCCTGGCACACCCACGGGTGCAGGGGGTAGCAGGGCTCGGGCTCGTCGAGCTGGGCCACGGTGAGGAACCGCTCGCAGGGCGGCGCCGTCCCCAGGTCGACCACGCTGTGCAGTGCCGGGGAACCGCACAACCTGCAGAGCGATGCCATCGGCAGACCCCCTGTCCTCGGATCGCGATCGGAAGGTCCTCGGGTGGAGCACGGCGCCCGGACGGGAAGCAGCCCGGGCGTGGGCGGGCCGTGCCGGAACTGCCGCACGGTGCCGTAAGCCCGTTCGGTCGTGCGATGGTCACGTGGTGCCGCGCCCTTCGGCGGTGCATTGTTCAGCCACCGTGGGCCGGTTCGACGCACGTGACTGCCGTGATCGGGCAACCAGATGAACCGGTTGTGACCGGAATCGGTGGCGGTACACCTGCCGGATCACGGTGCGCGCTGCCCCGGTGGTGGGGCGTGTGCCGGTCGGTGTCTGTCCGCGTGTGACGGAAAGCAGCAGGACCGACCTGACGTGTGGTTGACGAAATCACCCGGAAGATCATCTGGCCCTCCGGGGTCCTGCAGGTGCTACGTGCGGTTTTGCTCTGTCTGAGGGCTCGGCGCACCCGTGTGTGAACCGGTCGTTCGGTCGCGGAGGGCATACGATCCCCCCGGGGCGGGCGGGTGCGGTTCGTGTCACCGCTGCCGAGCCGTGGTTCGAGCGTTCCGAACCCGTCGGCCGATCTCCGTGTGCCCCGGAGCGCGGGACCAGCACGATGCCCCGTCCGACCGTGGTCGATGGAGAGACGAGGAGTGTGCCGGTTGACGAACACGGCCGACCTGTTGTCCAAGGTGGACTTCGACGGGGCGCTGGTCTACGCCATCCCGATGCGTACTCGCTTCCGAGGCATCGAGGTGCGCGAGGGCATGCTTCTGCGCGGGCCGGCGGGGTGGGGCGAGTTCTGCCCCTTTCCCGAGTACGACGACAGGACCGCCGCCTCCTGGCTCGCCACCGTGGTGGAGGCCTGCGTCGTCGGGTGGCCCGAGCCGGTACGGGACCGCGTCCCGCTCAACTGCACGGTGCCGGCCGTGGGGCCGGACCGGGCGTACGAGATCGCGGCCGGTTCCGGCTGCCGCACCGCGAAGGTGAAGGTGGCTGACCACCCGGATTCCCTGGACGAGGACATGGCCCGGGTGGAGGCGGTTCGCGACGCCCTCGGACCGGGTGGCGCGATCCGGGTGGACGCCAACGCCGCCTGGGACGTCGACACCGCCGTACGGCACATCCGAGCACTCGACCGGGCTGCCGGCGGGTTGGAGTACGCGGAACAGCCCTGTCGCACCGTCGAGGAACTCGCCCTCGTACGGCGTCGGGTGGACGTGCGCATCGCCGCCGACGAGTCGATCCGGCGGGCGGAGGACCCACTGCGGGTGGCCGTGGCCGGTGCCGCGGACATCGCCGTGATCAAGTGCACGCCTCTGGGCGGGGTCCGACGGTCCCTCCACGTCGCCGAGGCGGCCGGCCTGCCCTGTGTGGTGTCTTCGGCCCTGGAGACGAGTGTGGGGCTCGCCGCGTCGCTCGCGTTGGCCGGGGCACTGCCCGAGCTGGACCTCGCGTGCGGCCTGGGCACGCTGAGCCTGTTGCGCGGGGACACGGTGGCCGAGCACGCGGCGTTCCGTCCGGAGGGCGGGTACCTCCCGGTGCCGCGGGTCGCCCCGGAACCCGACCCGGAGGCGCTGGCCACGGCCACCCCTGCCGATCCTGAGCGGGTGCGTTGGTGGCGTGACCGGCTCGCACGCGCGCGTGCCGAACTGGAACGTGATCCGGGGCGGTACGGGCTGACCTGTCGCACGTTGTCCGGCAAATGGTCAGGGTGAGGGCGCTGCCGGAATGCCGGGTGCAGGAGGTGCGGTGCGGGCGGGTGCGGAACGCAGCCTGCGGTTCGACGGCCCGCCGACCTCCGATGTGAAACGTGTTCCGGATCACGTTTTTGATGTTGGGGTATCGGGGGTACGGTGGGGGTGACCGGCCACCGCGGGTGACCAGCGGTTTTGCTGGGTGGTGTGGGTTGGGTCCGGGCGGTGAGCTGCGGATTTGACCTTGCGGTGGTGGGTGCGTACATTTCTTCGTGCCAGCGCGGAACGG
>DATCJU010000172.1:0-13084 GCA_036562635.1 Pseudonocardiaceae bacterium | reverse complement strand
ACCGTGAACTCCAGGCCGGTACCGAGCGGTCGGACCTCGGTGAGTCCGTGTCGCGCGGTCAGTGCCGCCACGAAGTCCGGGTCGGGGAGTGAGTCCGGGAGCACGAGGCCATTCTTCTCGGAACCGCTCGAGGAGACCCGGAATCCGGCAACCGTCGTGGTGACGAGGACGGTCACAGCGGTGCAGTGGCGTCGTCGGCGTCGTCGCCGGACATGCCGGGAACCGAATGGTCCCTGGTATGCGGGTTCGGGCGGTCGACGTGGGATCAGCACGAGTACTGGTTCCTCGCGTCCCGAAGCCGGCGGCAGGTGTCCTCGGTCGGGGTGCCTGCACGTGAGGGCATGCGTCTCACCCCGGCAGGGGACACGCGCTCGGCCTCGAGGGGAGGAGGGCGATCACTTTACTTAACATAATGTACATTATCGGCTTATTTCACCGCCGAGATCATCGACAGGGGATGCCGCCGGGGATTCCTCGCACCGACACGGTGCATGTGGACCGCCGAGGCGGGGTCGGATCGCACCGACGGCGCTCGTTCCGGCGCCAATCAAGGACGGCCCAGAGGTCGCGTGGGCACGTACCGGCTAGTCGGAGTGGGTCGGAGGCCGCCCAGCGGGCCCCTGAGGGGCCCGGGCGCCGCAGGAGCTTGGTCGACATCCTTCTGTCACGGTGACGAATAGGCGCCCGTTGTCCCGAAGGTACGGCAACCTGCCCGCAGGACATACGAGCCCGCATCCGACGTGATCACGCCGCCGGACACGCTGCTGCTCGTCGCTTGCTGCTCGTTGCCGTGGCGAGTTCCGCCGCGGCAACGCAGGAAAGCCGTGGCGCATGGTGTCACACGGTGCGCAGACGCCGGACGAGCAGGGGGTCCCCCGGTCGGTCGTCGACCGAGTCTCGGTCATATTTGGTGCATAATTGCGATTATGCACCAAATACCAGTGCTGACCTGGTGCTTTGTCTCGCACACGAACACCGGTTGACTGCTGCGCCCCTCCGGTGGGCTGCCCTGTTCCCGGCGCACCACGTCGAGCTGTCGACCAAGGGCCACTCTCCCTGGGGGTTCCTCCCTGCCGGCTCCACCCGCCACTTCCCCACCCGTGTCACCGTGTGGCGACACCCTGGTGGGGTTCTCCCCTCCCCCCAGGCCACCGGCTCTCCCCCGGTCGTGACCTCACTCCCGGTGTGGTTCTCGAACCCACCAGGACCTTCGTTACGGTCGGCCCGTGACCGTCGTCCGCTCCATCGTCCTGTTCCTGCTCGCCGCCCTCGCCGAGATCGGCGGCGCCTGGTTGGTCTGGCAGGGCTGGCGGGAGAACCGTGGCCTGTGGTGGATCGCTGCCGGAGTCATCGCGCTCGGCGCGTACGGGTTCGTCGCCACCTTCCAGCCCGACCCGAACTTCGGCCGCATCCTGGCCGCATACGGCGGCGTGTTCGTCGCGGGCTCGCTGGCCTGGGGCGTGATCGTCGACGGTTTCCGTCCCGACCGATGGGATCTCCTCGGCGCGGCGATCTGCCTGGCCGGGGTCGCGGTGATCATGTACGCCCCACGGGGCTGACGTCGGAGCGTCCCAGCGAGCCCGCACCGGATGTTCGAGGGCGCCCTCGGCGCGGCTCAGTGGCTGCAGTACTCCCGCAGCAGGTGGAACGCCTGGTCGGGATCGTCGGTGAAGGCAACGCCCTCGGCTTCCAGGTTCTTCAGGTCTTCACCGATGTGCTGGACCTCGGCGTGGGTCAGCTCGTCGTCGACGAGGCCCTCGTTCTCGATCCAGCGACGCAGCGAGCTCCAGCTGTGCCAGACACCGCGCTGGTAGACCGCCTGGACGTCGGTGAGGTCGTACTCCTTCAACGGCTGGGTCTTGGCCATCTCGCTCCTCCTGGGCCAGGTGACGGGCACGAGTGGGAGCACTCCCTTGCCCCCATGGTGGCCCGGACCGGGGAGTTCCGCTGGTCGAATGCGGTTCGTCGGCGCGGGACGTGACGCGGAGGCGGCGGATAATCACGGCGTCCGGTGGATCGTGATCGGTGTGGGGGTGACCGGTGGACGCGACGCCGCTGGGAGTGGTGGTCGAGGAGTTCTTCGAGGCCCGGCGGCCGCGGAAGGACTCCCCGCACACCCTGGCGGCGTACCGACGGGACGTGGCGGGGATTCTGGCGTTGCTGGCCCAGGTGCGTCAGCGGCCGGTGGCGGAGCTGACCGTGCAGGACGTGACGGCGGAGTCGCTGCGGCGGGCGTTCGGGCGGTTCGCGGACACGCACGCCAGGAGTTCGGTGTTGCGTGCCTGGTCGACGTGGAACCAGTTGCTGACGTTCTGTGTGGCGGAGGGTTTCCTGCCCGGCAACCCGATGGGGGCGGTGGCGCGACCACGAACCCCGGAGCACTCCCCCAAACCGTTGCGTGGTGAGGACACGCCGGAACGGTTGTTGGAGGCGGTGGCAGCAGGGGCGCGGCGGGCGCGGGACCCCTGGCCGGAGCGGGATCTGCTGGTGCTGGGGTTGGGCCTGCTGTGTGGTCTGCGGTCCAGCGAGATGCTGGCGTTGACCGTGGGGTGCGTGGTGGGACGCCCGGGTGAGAAGCGACTGCACGTGCGGGGCAAGGGAGCGCGGGACCGGTCGGTGCCGATCGAGCCGGCGATGGAACGGGTGATCGAGGCGTATCTGGCGTCGCGGCGGACCCGGTTCCCCGGAGATCGGATCGGCAAGCAGTCGCCGTTGCTGGTGGACCGGCGTGGCGCGGCGATGGGCCGCGGTGCGCTGCAGTACCTGGTGAAGTCCTGTTACCGGTGGGCCGGGGTGCAGGATCGGGTTCCGACGGGGGCGAACCTGCACGCGCTGCGTCACACCTTCGCCACGCGGCTGGCCGAGGACGGGGCGAGCGCGGTGGAGATCATGCGACTGTTGGGTCACGCGTCGCTGGCGACGAGCCAGAACTACATCGAGTCGACCAGTCGGGAGCGGCGGCTGGCGGCGGCCAGCAACCGGACCTATCGCAAACTCGCGGAGGTGGTGGCACCGGGCACCGTCCCATCGGAGGAGTGAGGGGCTCGCTCCGCCGCGGGCCCGGGGCGGGTGTGGGTCCGTGACCACGACGCTTCGAGAGGGACGGTGGGCGCCACCGGGTCCGGGTTCCGGTCGAGGGTGTGCCGGTCCTGGCACCGCACGAGGTGCTGGGCCTGTGTCGTGCTCGTGCGGGCTGTCGGAGGCAGGGCGCAGAATGCCGGCTCGTGCGGGTGGTGGTGGTGCCCACGGGGGACGGGGGCGGACGGCTGCAGGTGGTGGACGAGGCCGGCGCCCCGGTGGGACCGGTGCAGGTGGCAGGCGACCTGGCCGACCAGGTGGCGCGTTGGGAACGGGAGCGGCAGCCGCGGTGGGTGTGGCCGGACACCACGGAGGTGTATCCGGGGCTGCTGGCGGCCGGGGTGCGGGTGGCCCGATGCCACGACCTGGCGTTGACCGAAGGGTTGCTGCTGGCGTACCAGGGATCGGCGGGGGCACCCCGGGGGTTGGCGGCGGCGTGGGCGCGGTTGCGGGGCGAGCCGGTGCCCGAGGACGCGCCGCGGGCCCGGGTGGCCGTGGAGCAGCCGACGTTGTTCGAGCCGGCACAGGCGCGGCTGGCAGGTGGAGCGGATCCGCTGGAGGCGGCGGTGGCCGTGTATGCGGCGCAGCTGCGGGCGATGGCCGAGGTGGGGCACGCCGAGCGGTTCCGGCTGTTGGTGGCTGCGGAGTCGGCGGGGGCGTTGGCGGCGGCGGAGATGTCGCACCACGGGGTGCCGTGGCGGGCGGATGTGCACGACGCGTTGCTGACCGAGCTGTTGGGGCCTCGACCGGTGGGTGGTGGCAAGCCGCCGCGGTTGGTGGAGCTGGCGGCGCGGATCAGCGAGGCCTTCGGGGGGCGGCCGGTGAACCCGGACTCGCCGGCCGACCTGGTGCGGGCGTTCGCCCGGGACGGGGTGGAGTTGCCGTCGACGCGGTCGTGGGTGCTGCGTGGAGTGGATCATCCGGCGGTGGCGCCGCTGCTGGAGTACAAGGAGCTGGCGCGGTTGCACTCGGCGCACGGGTGGTCGTGGCTGGAGTCGTGGGTGCGTGGGGGCCGGTTCCACCCCGAGTACGTGGTGGGTGGGGTGGTCTCGGGTCGCTGGGCGACGCGGGGTGGGGCGGCACTGCAGCTTCCCCGGGTGGTGCGGCGGGCGGTGGTGGCCGAGCCGGGTTGGGTGCTGGTGGTGGCGGACGCGGCGCAGTTGGAGCCCCGGGTGTGGGCGGCGTTGTCGGGTGATCGACGCCTGGCGGGGTTCGCGGCGGCCGGTGATCTGTACGCGGCGTTGGGTGCGGAGGTGTTCGACGGGGACCGGGCACGGGCGAAGGTGGGTCTGCTGTCGGCGATGTACGGCGGCACTTCGGGGGGAGCGGGGCCGGTGCTGGCGGTGTTGCGGCGAAGGTTCCCGGCGGCGGTGGGGTTCGTGGAGGCGGCGGCACGGGCCGGGGAGGAAGGGCGGCTGGTGCGGTCACGGTTGGGGCGTACCTCTCCCCCACCGCCGGGTTGGTGGCGGGAGACGGTGGAACGGGCCGCCCTGGGTGTCGACGCGGTGGACGAGCGACGGGCTCGACGGGCGACGCGGGACTGGGGGCGGTTCACCCGGAACTTCGTGGTGCAGGCCAGTGCGGCGGATTGGGCGCTGGTGTTGTTGGCGGTGCTGCGCCGGCGGGTCGCGAGGTGGGGGTCGCGGGTGGAGCTGGTGTTCTTCCAGCACGACGAGGTGGTGCTGCACTGCGCGCGGGAGCTGGGGGGTGCGGTGCGGGACGTGGTGGAGGAGTCGGCGGTGGAGGCGAGCCGGTTGGTGTTCGGGGTGACCCCGGTACGGTTCCCGCTCCAGGTGTCGGTGGTGGAGTGCTACGCGGAGGCCAAGTGACGTTCCCGGGTGGCCCCGCCCACCCCCAGGACCGGGGCGGGGCCACCGTCGTCCGGGACGGAGTTCCTCGGTGTGGCCTCAGTGGGCCGCGAGGGGGGTTTCCTTGTGGACGGAGATGGCGTTCCGGTTCCACACGTTGATCACGCCGATCGCCAGGACCAGGTGGGCCAGCTCCTTGTCGGTGAAGTGGCTGCGGGCCCGCTCCCACAGCTCGTCACTGACCCCGCCCTCACCCAGTCGGGTGAGGGCGTCGGTGAGCTCCAGTGCGGTGCGCTCCCGCTCGGTGAACAGCGTGGACTCACGCCAGGCGGCCACGGCGAAGAGCCGCTGGGCGGTGTCGCCGTCCTCGATGCCTTCCCGGCTGTGCATGTCCACGCAGTAGGCGCACCCGTTGATCATCGATGCCCGCAGGTCCACCAGGTGGTGCAGGCGTGGTTCGATTCCGGCCCGGACCTGCTTGGAAAGCTGGAGCAGGGTCTGGATGGCCTCCGGCGCGTGCTCCGCCAGGTCCATGCGCTGCATGACTTTCCTCCTGTCACCGTTCCACCCCGTTCTGGGTGGTTCGTGGTGGGGACGGGCGGCGACAGGCGGTTGTGACACCTCCACGGTGTGAGGCGAGCCACATGTCATGGGGGTGGCCGGTCAGGGGTTGACCGCCAGGACCAGGTACGCGGCCAGGATCGCCAGGTGCACACCTCCCTGCAGTGGGGTGGAACGCCCGGGGATGATCGTCAGCGTGCTCATGGCCACGGTGAGGGCGAGCAGCACCATGTGCGTGGCGTCGAGCCCGAGCACGAGCGGGCCCTCCAGCCAGAAGGAGGCGATGGCGACCGTGGGGATGGTCAGACCGATGCTGGCCATGGCCGAGCCGAGGGCCAGGTTCAGGCTGGTCTGAATCCGGTCCCGCCGGGCCGCACGGACCGCGGCGAGGGTCTCCGGCAGCAGCACGAGCATCGCGATGACGACACCCACCACCGAGGTGGGCAGGCCCGCGGCGGCCACGCCGGCCTCGATCGTCGGGGACACCGCCTTGGCCAGCCCGACCACTCCGAGCAGCGCGACCAGCAGGAGACCCAGGCTCGCCAGAGCCACCCGGGTCGGTGGTGGGTCGGCGTGGTCCTCCTCGGTGATCACTCGACCTTCGGGGGTCACGGGGAGGAAGTAGTCCCGGTGCCGCACGGTCTGGGTGGCGACGAACAGCGCGTAGAGGGACAGCGAGGCGATCGCCGCGAACACCAGCTGGGTGACGGAGAACTGCGGGCCGGGGGTGCTGGTGGTGAAGGTGGGCAGCACCAGGCTGAGGGTGGCGAGTGTGGCGACGGTGGCTGCCGCCGCACCGGTGCCCTCGGGGTTGAACACCGCCACGCGGCGCCGTAGGGCGCCCAGCAGCAGGCAGACACCGGCGATGCCGTTGGTGGTGATCATGACTGCGGCGAACACGGTGTCACGGGCCAGGGTGGCAGCCTGGTTACCGCCGCTGGCCATCACGGTGACGATCAGGGACACCTCGATGACGGTGACGGCGACCGCGAGCACCAGGGATCCGTACGGTTCTCCCACCCGGTGGGCGACCACTTCGGCGTGGTGCACCGCGGCGAGCACCGCGCCGGCCAGGAAGACGGAGGCCAGGAGCACCGCCCACAGGGGCAGGGTCCGTCCCCAGCTGATGCCGAGGAGGATGACCGCCAGTACGGGGAGGGCGATCGTCCAGCGTGGAATGGAGTGTTGGGCAGCCATACTGCGATGTTCTCAAATCCTCATTAGATATTGAGGCCGTAGTGGAGTGTGAGAAGGAACGCGGGAGCCAGGCGACCACGGATACCGCGGGCCGCACTCCCCCAGCTAGCCGGTGATCGACGTTGTTGACGCCGGTGAGGCGTCGTTCCGCGAAGGTCGGTGATCGTGACCGTGGCCCCGCCGGAGGTGGTCAGGCACCGCCCAGGGACGGAGCCGCCGGGGCAGGAACGGTGTGGCGCGGTGCTCTCGGTGGTGCCGACGGCGGAGCGAACGGGCCGCATCCGGTCGGGACCGCTCCTGCCGGTACCACGCCGACAGACGGTGGTGCACCGCTTTCCCGGAGCGCACCGGGCGTGAGAGCCGGGATGCCGGGATCACCAGGGGGACGCCCCGCTCCGGACGGCGGAGGCGACACGCGTGGGCGAACGCCGGATCAGCGATGTACGGCTCGCCCCGGCGTAGACCGCCGGGGCGAGGGTCGAGGCCCCGGGAGCGGCCTCGAACGCCGTCGGTGTCGATGCTCACCCTGGTGTGGTTCCCGGCGACGGGGACACCGAACACGGCCCACCCACCGGATTCGCAATGACGTGCTACGGCGGTGAGCCGTTCCCCCGTCCCACAGCCGGCACCGTCGGGGGTGAGCAGGTCGATGCGGCGCACTCCACCGACGGGTGCGGCTGAGGTCACCAGGCGAACTCCCTCGACAACACGAATGGGTGATTTGCCCCGATCTTGCGGAGTCGAGGGCTCCGGTCACAAGGCTCCATTCGGACGTTTCACACAAGACGCCCCTCACAGCCTCGTCCGGACCGAGGGCCCGACGAGGGCGAGTGGACGTCTCGGCTCGGGTGCCTCAGCGGAGCCGTTCCAGGTCCCGGGCCGCGGTGACGAGCTGTGCGGCCAGCTCGGCCAGCTCCTGCCGGGACGCCCCGTCCTGGGCCGCGGTGAGCACGTCCTCGGCGGCACAGCGCAGCTGGAACACCCGGTCCGCCAGCTCGGCCAGCTCCGTCGCCGACAACACCACGGCATCCTCGGGCAGGCCCCCACGCTGTACCGCCGCCCGCTGCTCGTAGGCGCGCTGGCGGCAGGCCTGGGTGCAGTAGCGACGCGGCCGACCTATCCGCCCGCTGCCGGGGAGTTCCCTCCCGCACCACGCACAGTGCCGAACCCGTCCCCGCCGGCGCGTCACCCGCGCTCCGACGATCTCCTCGACCGCCATCTGCATGGCGTCGACGGTAGAGGGTCACCCATCGGTCACCGCAGCGCCACGCCGATCCTCCACACTGACGCGGTGTCGATCTCGCATCCGTACCTAGACGGCCCCTACCCGCGTGCGTTCGCGCACCGGGGATGGCATGTGGGCGAGCTGGCCGGCATGGAGAACTCGCTCAGCGCCTTCCGTCGCGCCGCGGCCGAGGGCTACCGCTACCTGGAGACCGATGTGCACGCCACCTCCGACGGGGTGGTCGTGGTGCACCACGACCCGGTGCTGGACCGCACCACCGACGCCACCGGTGCGGTGGCGCAGCTGCCCTGGTCGGTGGTGCGCCGGGCACGGGTGGGCGGCCGGGAACCGGTGTGCCGCCTGGAGGAACTGCTGGAGGAACTGCCGGAGGCGCTGTTCAACATCGACGTCAAGGCGGACACGGCGGTGGAGCCGGTGCTGGAGGCGGTGACCCGTGCCCAGGCGTGGGACCGGGTGTGTCTGGCGTCGTTCAGTGAGGCCCGCCTGGCACGGCTGCGACGCCTGGGCGGCCCTCGGTTGCTGACGTCGATGGGGCCACGCTCGGCGGGAATGCTGTGGGCCGTGTCGCGGCTGGGCGGCCTGCCGGTGCGACCGCCGGTGCGGGGTGTGCTGGCACAGCTGCCACGCCGCCGGGGTCGGCTGCAGGTGGTGGACCGGCGGCTGGTGCGGCTGGCCCACCGGCACGGCTGGGAGGTGCACGTGTGGACGGTCAACGACCTGCACGAGATGGGTGAGCTGTTGGATCTGGGGGTGGACGGCCTGGTGACGGACCGGCCGGACCTACTGCGCCGGATCCTGCAGGACCGGGGCATGTGGGCGGCAACGGTATGACCGAGCTGTCACTGCCGGTCATCGGCGCAGATAACGATCCGGGCCACGCTCCCCCACACGTGTGGCTACTTCCGATCACCGCCAGTACTCTCCGGCTGCCGAAACGGGTGGGACGCCGCCTGGCAGGAGGGCCACGATGAAGGCGAAGGAAAGCGGCGTACGGGCACGGTCTTCGGAGGCCACCTCGGACGCCGCGCAGCGGAGGCGGGAACAGCGCGGGTGGGTCTGGTACGACTGGGCGAACTCGGTGTTCCCCACCTCGGTGATCACCGTGTTCCTGTCGCTGTACCTGACCGAGGTCGCTGCGGCGGCGGCCCGGGCCGACACCGCACGCAACGGCCCCGATCCCTGCCCGGACGGCGACACCCTGAACTCCTGTGACATCTCCCTGCTGGGGTTGGTCTTCCCCGCCGGCTCGCTGTGGGGCTACCTGCTGTCGGTGGCCACCGTGGTGCAGGTGGTGGTACTGCCGATCGCCGGGGCGATCGCGGACCACGCCCAGAACAAGCGCGGCATGTTGGCCGGGTTCGCCTTCACCGGCGCGGGGGCCACGATGCTGCTGGCCCTGGTGGCAGGCACGAACTGGCAGCTGGGTGTGGCGCTGTTCATCGTGGCCAACTTCGGCTACGGCGCCTCGGTCGTCGTCTACTACTCGTTCCTGCCGGAGATCGCCGAACCGGACGAGCGGGACGCGGTGTCGGCGCGGGGCTGGGCGTTCGGCTACCTGGGTGGCGGAACGCTGCTGGCCCTGCAGCTCGGGGTGTTCCTGGCGCACGAGTCCCTGGGCCTGAGCCAGAGCGCGGTGGTGCGGGGGTGCTTCGTGGCCACCGGCATCTGGTGGGCGGCCTTCACCCTGGTGCCACTGCGCCGACTGCGTCGCCACCAGGCTCCCCAGGGCCGGGAACGGGGTCTGGCTCTGCTGGCCGCCGGATTCCGGCAGCTCGGGCACACGCTGCGCGAGGCACGGCGGTTCCCGTTGACACTGGCGTTCCTGGGCGCGTACCTGATCTACACCGACGGCATCGCCACCGTGGCCAACGTGTCCGCCCAGTACGGCAGCCTGGAGCTGAAGCTCCCGCAACAGACGCTGATCGCCACGATCCTGATCGTCCAGTTCATCGCGTTCGCCGGAGGGATGCTGCACGGGCTGGTGGCGCGGCGCCTGGGCGCCAAGAAGACGATCATGATCAGCCTGGTGGTGTGGGTGCTGGTGGTGGGTGCGGCCTTCTTCGTGCAGGCCGGCCAGCAGTTGCAGTTCTACGGGCTGGCCGTGGGGATCGGCCTGGTGCTGGGTGGGACGAACGCACTGTCACGGTCCCTGTTCTCCCAGATGGTGCCGCCGGGCAAGGAGGCCGAGTACTTCTCCCTCTACGAGGTCGGTGAGCGCGCCACCTCCTGGCTGGGGCCGATGGTGTTCGCCGGTGTGGGCCAGTGGACCGGTTCGTTCCGGCTGGCGATCGTCTCGCTGGTGGTGTTCTTCGTGGTCGGCCTGGTGCTGGTGGCGCTGGTGCCGGTGCGGCGGGCCATTCGTGCCGTGGGCAACCCCGAGCCGCAGGTGCTGTGACGGCACCTCCGACCAGGTGCGTGGTGCCCGGGCTGGTTGCTCTCACCGCTCGGTGAGGGCGACCAGCTCGGGCACCAGGTCCGCCGGGGAGGGCAGGGCCTCGACCTCCGCGCGGACCTGCTCTGCAGCACGGCGCAGGGTGTGGTCGGCGAGCAGTCTCTCCACCAGGGCCGCGTCCGCCTGCTGCGGGGAGGAGACCAGGCCCACCCCGCGTTCCTGCACCGCCTGCGCGTTGCGGAACTGGTCGGCACCGTGTGGCAGGACCAGTTGCGGGACACCGGCGCACACCGCGGCCATGAGGGTGCCGGCACCACCGTGGTGGATCACCGCGTCGCACACCGGGAGCAGTGCGTTGAGCGGTATCCAGCCCGCGGTGCGGACGTTGCCCGGCAACAGGTCCGGGGATGGGGTGCCGTGCTCGCCGAGCACCAGCACGAATTCGGCGTCCACCTCTCCGGCCGCGGCCAGGAGTGTGCGCAGGGTGTCCCACCCCGACAGGCGCGGTACGACGGTGCCCAACGTCACCGCCACCCTGGGGCGCTCCCGTGGCGTCCACAACCACTCCGGCAGCTCGCCCCCGGCGTTGTAGGGCACGTACCGGATCTGCCGGTCGGCGGGGTCCCCTACCCGCATGCTGGGTGGGGCCACCGCGACGGTGAGCAGTGCGGGCGGGGCGCCGGTGACACCGTGGCGCCGGTAGCTGTCGGCCATGTGCCGGCGCAGCAGCTCCCCGGCGGTGGTGTCTCCGGTCAGGGCGATGCCGTGCTGCACCGCAGGCACC
Organism: Pseudonocardiaceae bacterium; assembly: GCA_036562635.1. Taxonomy (GTDB): domain Bacteria; phylum Actinomycetota; class Actinomycetes; order Mycobacteriales; family Pseudonocardiaceae; genus DATCJU01. The sequence continues at coordinate 2,018 of DATCJU010000172.1, read as the reverse complement.
CCGAGTCGGGCGGCGACCAGCGGCCCGGCCCCCTGGAACAGGGAGTGCACCACCAGGTGGGGTCGCCAGGCCCTGGCCACGTCCAGCAGGCCGTCGACGGTCACGTCGGAGACGCGGGCGAACATCGCCGCGCTCTCCCGGACCGGGTTGGCCGCACCGGGGTCGGAGGTGCGGGCGGGAAAACGTGCAAAGTGCAGGAAGATCTGCTGCACGTTCGCCCCTGGGGCGACGTCGACCGCGGGCAGGCCGGCTGCGACGGCGGCGGGCACGGCACCGCCGGTGCTGGCCACCAGCACCTGGTGTCCCTGGCTGCGCAGAGCCCAGGCCAGGGGCACGAGCGGGAACAGGTGCCCGAGCCCGGGAGAGGTTGTGATCAGGACCCGCACCGGGTCGATCTTTCCGATCCGCACCGGCGCTGTCCACCTGGCCTCGACCGGGCGCCGAGAGGATCTTCTCCGGTTTCGGCTCATCCCGTGACAGAACGGTTCCGGGGTGCGTCTAGGGTTGCGCTCTCGTGAGCAGCACCCAGTCCGATCCCACCGACGCCCTGTCCGCCGTCCCGGCCGCGGGTTCGCGGCGTGCCGTGTCACCGGTGGGGCGGTTGCGGTTCTTCTACGGTCCGATGGACTGCGGCAAGTCCACCCTGGCCCTGCAGATCGACCACAACCATGCACGACAGGGGCGCAAGGGGCTGCTGCTGGTCCGGCACGACCGGTCCGGGTTGCCGCAGATCTCCAGCCGGATCGGGATCACACGGGCCGCGGTGGAGGTGGACGAGGGTACGGATCTACGCCAGCTGGTGCGGTCGCGGTGGGCGACGGGTGAGCGGGTGGACTACCTGATCGTGGACGAGGCCCAGTTCCTCACTCCCGCGCAGGTGGAGCAGCTCGCGGAGTTGGCCGACGACGTGCAGGTGGACGTCTACTGCTTCGGGATCGCCACCGACTTTCGCAGCCACCTGTTCCCCGGGGCACAGCGACTGTTCGAGCTGGCCGACGAGTTGCAGCCGGTACAGGTGGAGGTGTTGTGCTGGTGCGGGCAGCCCGGCCGGTTCAACGCGCGGGTGCAGAACGGGCGCATCGTCCGGGAGGGTGACACGGTGTTGGTGGCCGACACGCAGGATTCCACTCCGTTGGGCAGTGATTCCACTACGCCGGGTAATGCGATGCTCGACGCGACGGGCACTACCGTCCGTTACCAGGTACTGTGCCGTCGACACTTCCGACTGGGCGATCTGGGTCCGGTCGCCGCACAGCAGGACCAGTTGATCCTGGCCTGAGGGGGCCAACCAGCGCTCGCCCGGCCGGGAGGACCCTCACCCTGACTAGCCCGTTAGGGTGATATTGGCGTATGAGGTGGCACATGACGCTTCACGAAGGGTGGCTGATGGCATCTCTATGACAGCACCCATGGTTGATGCGTGAAAAATGTCACCCAGGGCAATCACCTAGCCCGACCAGGGAACGACGGGTGCCCTCCCGTCGTTGCAGACGGTAAGCACAACCCGGGGCCTGACGGCCTCACGCCGAACGAAAGGACACCGACATGGCCGACCGCGTTCTGCGTGGTAGCCGGCTCGGAGCGATCAGCTACGAGACCGACCGCGATCACGACCTCGCACCGCGCCGGTCGGTGCGGTACACCTGCCCCAAGGGGCACGAGTTCGAGGTGCCCTTCTCCGACGATGCCGAGCTGCCGGCGACCTGGGAGTGTCGGCTGCACGGCCTGGAGTCGCGCATGGTCGACGGCTCCGAGCCCGAGGTGAAGAAAGCCAAGCCGCCGCGCACCCACTGGGACATGCTGCTGGAACGGCGGACCATCCCGGAGCTGGAGCAGTTGCTCGCCGAACGGCTGGAGGAGCTGCGCAACCGCCGGTCGCGCTCCGCCTGACAGCTCGCACGCGGACACGAGACACCGCATCCCGCACCCGGCACATCGAACACGACGGCGCACAGCCGCCCGAGAGCCCCCTGGGGCGGCTGTGCGCCGTCGTGCGTTCCCTCTCCTGTGGTCCGGCT
>DATCJU010000141.1:0-38751 GCA_036562635.1 Pseudonocardiaceae bacterium | reverse complement strand
GCCGACCTCTCCCTGCTGGGGCTGCCCCTGGCCGGGACCCGGGTGGACATCCGGGTCCGGGGCGGCGAAGTGGAGGTGAGCGGGCTGCCGGAGGGCGTGGAGCTGATCCGGGCACCCCGCCCGGTGATCAGCCCGATCCTGACGCACTCCCCGCGGAGCTGACCGGGCCCCGCGTCCGTGGCCTCCCGCGGCCCTCACGCGGGGACCTCGCACGAGCGGACGGAACGGGCGGTGCGGCCGTGGGCGGGGCCGCCCCGCGGCACGGCACCACCCGGTTCGGCCGTCCGGTTTGCTCGCTCGTCCGCCGGGTATGACCAACAGTGCCGGGGCAGGCGGTCGTGCCCGGTCGACGACGTGCCCGGCACGACGGCTGCAGATGTCGGACCCCGAGGAAGCGCCGGTTCTCGATCGGGACGCTCCCGTGTAACGAATCGGCCACGGTATATCGATTCACCGGACGGGTCCACTTCCTTTCTGCGGAGCCGGCCACCGGGGGCAGCCGGCTCCTTCGCGCGCCGATCGCGCCGAGGACGTGCACCTCCCTGCGGCGCCGTCGGTCGCGCGGGTGACCCGAGTTCGAGGGTTGCTGAGGGAGGTTGTATGACCAAAAGGTCGCTTCGCATCGCCATGATCGCGCCGCCGTGGTTCGATGTTCCGCCTCCCGCCTACGGCGGCATCGAGCAGATGGTCGCGGACCTGGTCGACGGCCTGGTCCAGCGCGGGCACGAGGTGACCCTGATCGGTGCCGGGCGCAACGGCACCCGCGCCCGGTTCCTGTCCACCTACCAGGAGGCCCCGGGCGACCGGCTGGGGGAGCCGGTCCCCGAGGTGCTGCACGCCGCTCGTGCCGCCCGACTACTGCGGGACCTGGACGTGGACGTGGTGCACGACCACTGCCTGGCCGGGCCGCTCACCAGCGCCGGCCGGGATGTGCCCACCCTGGTCACCGTGCACGGTCCGGTGAACGGCGAGCTCGGCGAGTACTACGCCGAACTGGGCGACCAGGTCGGGCTGGTCGCCATCTCCGACGCCCAGCGCGGGTTCGCCCCCCGGCTGAACTGGGTGGGCACCGTGCACAACGCCATCCGGGTGGACGACTTCCCGTTCCGCACCACCAAGGACGACTACGTGCTGTTCCTGGGCCGGATGTGTCCCGACAAGGGCCTGCACGTCGCCATCGAGGTGATCCGGCGGGCCGGTATGCGCCTGGTGGTCGCGGCCAAGTGCCGGGAGGAGCCGGAGAAGGCCTACTTCGAGGAGTACGTCAAACCGCTGCTCGGCCCGGACGTGGAGTACCTGGGCGAGGTCACGGGCGCGGCCAAGCGGGAGCTGCTGGCCAACGCCCGCTGCCTGCTCTTCCCCATCCAGTGGGAGGAACCCTTCGGCCTGGTGATGATCGAGGCGCTGGCCTGCGGTACCCCCGTGGTCGCCCTGCGCCGTGGCTCGGTCCCCGAGATCGTCCGGCACGGCGTCACCGGGCTGGTCCACGACCACCCCGACGAGTTGGTCCGGGCACTGTCCGCGGTGGAGGACATCGACCCGCACGCGTGCCGGCTGGACGCGCGGCGCCGCTTCGACCTCGCGGTGATGACCACACGCTACGAGCAGCTGTACCGGCGGGTGGCAGGTCCGCGGGAGGTGGACCCCTCGAGCTCGACCGGTCTGGCGGCCTGAGCGGGCCTCGGGTGCGGGCCGTCGTCCGGCCCGCACCCACGCCGCGGTGTTCAATGAATGCCGAGTTCCGCAGGTGCCGAGGCCGCCCGTGGAACAGGAGGGGCCGACCGGTGTCCGTGGGTGGCCGCGCCGCCGCAGGTGACCGCCCTCGTTCCACGACGTACCCGGCCGGAGAGGATGGCGGCGTGGACGACGTTCGACGTGGGGACACCGCCGCACCGGAGAACACCGCGACCGGGGCCCGGCGACGAGGACGGCGACCTTCCGGGGAGGACACCAGGGCCACACTGCTGGCCGCCGCCCGGGAGGTGTTCACCGAGCAGGGCTACGAGAGGGCGACGGTCCGGGAGATCGCCCGGCGCGCCGGCGTGGACCCCGCGATGGTCAACCACTGGTTCGGCGGCAAGGCCGGTCTGTTCACCGCGGCCATGAGTCTTCCCCTCGACCCGGACCAGATCGTCTCCCAGCTGCTGGACGCGCCCCTGGAGCAGCTGGCCGAGCACATGATCCGGTTGTTCCTCACCGTCTGGGACGAGACGCGGGGCGGCCCGCTGATCGGGCTGATCCGCAGCGTGTCCAGCAACGAGGACGCGGCCCGGATGCTCCGCGAGTTCGTCAGCAGCGTGCTGCTCGACCGGCTGATCGGCGAGCTGGACGCGGACCATCCCGAGCTGCGCGCCGCGCTGTGCGGTTCCCAGATCATCGGGCTCGGCGTGACGCGTTACGTGCTCCGTCTGGAACCGCTGGCCTCCGCCGACCACGACACCGTGGTGGCCGCGATCGCCCCCAACCTGCAGCGCTACCTGACCGGGGACCTGGACGTGCCGCCGGACGGTCGGGTGGGGGACGGCTGACGGAACACCGGGGCGGGGCCCGACCCGGAACCCCGCCACCGGTCGTTCGGGAAGTCACCGTCTGGTGATCGGGATCCGCCGCGGCTTGGCCACCTCGGCCTTGGGAATCCGCAGGGTCAGCACACCGTCGGCCAGCTGGGCCTCGATCCGTTCCGCGTCCACGTCGCTCGGCAGGGTGGTCCGGTACTCGAAACGTCCCGTCCGCCGCGTCCGCTTGCGGAACACGCCCTCGCGCTCGACCTCCTTCAGCTCACCCGTCACCACCAGCTCGGTGCCCGCCAGCTCGACGTCGAGGTCCTCCTGCTTCACTCCGGGGACGTCGACCTCGACGAGGTAGGCGTCCTGGGTCTCGCACACGTCGGCGAGCGGGGCCCAGCTCGCCACGGTCGGGGAGGCCGAACCGAACGCCGACTCCCACAGCCGACCCATCCGGCTGTAGAGGTCCTCGAACTCACGCAGCGGGTCCCACCAGGGGCCTTCGGTCCGCCGGGCAGGCGTGGTCATCGCAACTCAGTCCTCCTGTCCCATCTCGTCGTCGCCGGACGGGCGAACCGCACCGCCCGCCCCGACCTGGGGTACCCGGATGGGACTCGGACACGCCGGGTGTGGAGGGGGCCGGTGTCAGTCCTGGGGAGCCAGCAGCACGTCGTCGTCGAAACAGGTCCGGGTGCCGGTGTGGCAGGCCGCGCCCACCTGGTCCACGACCAGCAGCACGGTGTCGCCGTCGCAGTCCAGTCGCACCTCGTGCACGTACTGGGTGTGACCCGAGGTCTCCCCCTTGACCCAGTAGGCCCGGCGGGAGCGCGAGTAGTAGGTGGCGCGCCGGGTGGTGAGCGTCCGGTGCAGGGCCTCGTCGTCCATCCAGGCCACCATCAACACCTCACCGGTGCCGCGCTGCTGGGCCACCGCACACACCAAGCCGTCGGCGTTGCGCTTCAACCGGGCGGCGATCGCCGGGTCCAGACCACCGGTACTCACGGATTCCTCCGATAACCACGAGCCGGAGCCGTGTTCAACAGCACCAGACAGAACACGTACGCCCCGGCCACCACCGCGGAGACCACCCGGGTCCACCAGGACCCGTCGCCCAGCACGATCAACAGGTGCAGCACCCCACCGAGCACGGCGACGACCGCCGCGACGGCCCGGCACGCCCACGTGCCCGCGCGCAGCAGGACGCCCGCGAGCCCGCCGAGCAGGAACAGCAGCAGGGGAAGCGTGAGCACGCTCGCGCCCTCGCCCAGCGCCCAACGCAGCACCGCCAGCAGCAGGAACACCGCGCCCGCCCCGGCCACCAGGCCCGCAGCCATCCTGATCTCCACCGGGGTGGCCACGGCCAACCGCTGTTGGCTCGGCATCAACGCACCTCCACACCGTCGGCGCGCAACGCGTCCTTCACCTCACCGATGCGCAGCTGCCCGAAGTGGAACACGCTGGCCGCCAGCACCGCGTCGGCCCCGGCCCGCACGGCGGGGGCGAAGTGTTCCACCGCGCCGGCACCACCACTGGCGATCAGCGGCACGTCCACCACGGCGCGCACCGCACGGATGAGCTCCAGGTCGAAGCCCGCCTTGGTCCCGTCGGCGTCCATCGAGTTCAGCAGGATCTCGCCGACCCCGAGCTCCTGGGCGCGTGCCGCCCACTCGACCGCGTCGACACCGGTACCGCGTCGACCGCCGTGCGTGGTGACCTCGAAACCCGACGGGGTGGGCCGTTCCCCCTCCGGGACCCGGCGGGCGTCCACCGACAGCACGACGCACTGCGCCCCGAACCGCTGGGACGCCTCCCGCAGCAGCTCGGGCCGGGCGATCGCGGCGGTGTTGATGCTGACCTTGTCCGCACCGGCCCGCAGCAGCCGGTCCACGTCCTCCACCGTGCGCACCCCGCCGCCCACGGTCAGGGGGATGAACACCTGTTCCGCGGTGCGGCGCACCACCTCGTAGGTGGTCTCCCGACCGGCGGAGGAGGCGGTGACGTCGAGGAACGTCAGCTCGTCGGCTCCCTCGGCGTCGTAGGTACGGGCCAGCTCCACCGGATCCCCGGCATCCACCAGGTTGGCGAAGTTGACCCCCTTGACCACCCGACCCTGGTCGACGTCCAGGCAGGGGATGACGCGCACGGCGACCGGCATGGGGCCCAGCCTAAGGCCCCGGAACCACCCGCCGAGCGCCGCCCCGGCCCCACCGTGACCCCGGCCGGGCCCGACCGGGCCACCGGCGGACCGTCGCGGTCGGTCAACGGGCTAGTCGGTGAAGGAGTCGGGCGTGCCGACGGAGCGGATCGCGGCGAGCAGTTCCTCGTGGGCGCCCGGGGCGGCGGCCAGCACCGACGGGGAGTCCAGCCGCCACGGCCGCCCCTCCAGGTCGGTGGCCACCCCACCCGCAGCCCGCACCAGGCACACCCCGGCCGCGTTGTCCCACGGCCGGTCCCCGAAGATCACCGCGCCGCCACAGATCCCCCCGGCCACCCAGGCCAGGTCCACCGCGGTGGAGCCGAACATGCGTACCCGCAGCGTGTTCGCGCTCAGCTCGTCCAGCAGGGCGAACCGGAACCGGGTCGGGTAGCGCTCGTGCCGGCGGCTGCGGCGCACCTGACCGAACGCCACCGCGATGTCGGCCATCCTGGTGCGGGTCAGGCGTGGCTGCCGCCGGCCGTTGCACCACAGCTGGTCGCCGTGGCCCACCCAGCGCTGTCCCAGGAACGGCAACCAGGTCAGGCCGGCCACCGGTTCACCGTCCTGGATCAGGGCCAGCAGGATGCCGGTCAACGGGATGCGCATCGAGTAGTTGGCGGTGCCGTCGATGGGGTCGAGCACCCACACCGCCCCCGAGCGCAGGTCCGGGCCCCCGTGCTCCTCGCCGTGCACGTCGATCCCGGTGCGCTCGCGCAGCGCCGCGGCGACCCGCTCCTCGATGGCCAGGTCGGCGGCGGTGGCGAAGTCCCCGAAGCCCTTGTTCACCTGGCTGGCCGCTCCCAGCCAGCGGTCGAAGTCACCGACCACCTCGTCCAGCACCCGGCCGGCCTCGGCGACCAGTTCCTCCAGGCGTTTCTCGTCGACCTCGGGCACCGCGTCCCTCCTCACCGCTCCCCGGCCGCGTCTCCGGCGAATCCCCGCTCAGCCCTCGCGCACCGCAGCCAGTGCCTCGGGCAGGGTGAACGCGCCCGCGTACAGGGCCTTGCCGACGATGGCGCCCTCCACCCCGTCCGCGGACAGTGCGGCCAGCGCCCGCAGGTCGTCCAGGCTGGACACCCCGCCGGAGGCGATCACCGGGGCGTCAGTGCGGGCGCACACCTCGCGCAGCAGCTCGAGGTTGGGGCCCCGCAGCGTTCCGTCCTTGCTGACGTCGGTGACCACGTAGCGGGCGCAGCCGTCCCGGTTCAGCCGGTCCAGCACCTCCCACAGGTCACCGCCGTCCTTGGTCCACCCCCGGGCGGCCAGCCGGTGCCCCTCGGGGGTGATCCGCACGTCCAGACCCACCGCGATGCGCTCACCGTGCTCGGCGATCACCCTGGCGCACCACTCGGGGTCCTCCAGGGCGGCCGTGCCCAGGTTGACCCGGGCGCACCCGGTGGCCAGCGCGGCCTTCAGGGACTCGTCGTCCCGGATACCACCGGACAGCTCGACCTTCACGTCGAGCCTGCCGACGACCTCGGCGAGCAGCTCGCGGTTCGAACCACGGCCGAAGGCGGCGTCCAGGTCCACCAGGTGGATCCACTCGGCACCACCGGCCTGCCAGGCCTGGGCGGCCTCCAGCGGGTCTCCGTAGGAGGTTTCGGTGCCGGCCTCGCCCTGCACCAGACGAACGGCCTTGCCATCGGCCACATCGACCGCGGGGAGCAGCGTGAACGTCACACCCCAACCCTAAGCGGTGTCGTCGTGTCGGTCCTGACGGGCCCACGGGGACGGCGCACCGGTTCCGACTGGCCCCGCTCCCGGACCCGACGCACCATGGCGGGATGGCTGTCGACGAGCTGAAACGACGGCAGAGCCAGGTGTGGGGTACCGGCTCGTACGAACTGCTCCCCCAGCACTACTCCCCACTGCTGGACCACCTGACACGTGCCCTCGCGGTGCAACCGGGCGAGCGGGTGCTGGACGTGGCGTGCGGCACCGGTGCCCTCACGACACGACTCGCGGCGAGCGGCGCCGAGGTCCGCGGGGTGGATCTGGCCCCGGCACTGGTGGAGACGGCACGGCGGCTGGCCGCCGAGGACGGGACGGTCGTCCACTACGACGTGGGGGACGCCGAGGACCTCCCCTACCCGGACGGGACCTTCGACGTGGTCGCCTCCAGCGTCGGCACGATGTTCGCGCCCACCCCGGAGGCGGTGGCCCGGGAACTGGCGCGGGTGTGCCGGCCCGGTAGACGGCTCGGCCTGGCCAACTGGAGTGCCGAGCACGGGGTGGTCGACATGTTCGGGATCATCGCCCGGTTCCAACCCCCACCTCCCGCGGGTGTGCCCTCACCGTTCCGTTGGGGAAGCCGGGAACGCTGCGACGAGCTGCTGGGCGAGGCGTTCGAGCTGTCCTACCAGGAAGGCGACGCACCACAACGGGGCAGCTCCGGTGAGGAGGTGTGGCAGCTGTTCCTCACCACCTACGGCCCGGTGCGCACCCTCGCCGGTGCGCTGGACACCGAGCACCGGGAGGAGCTGCACCGGGCCTTCGTCGACTTCTTCGAGCACTACCGGGTCGGCGGCGAGGTGCACCAGCCCCGGCCGTACCTGCTCGTCCTGGGTACCCGGCGGAGCTGACCCGGCCGCGGATCAGGACACGATCTCCTTCAGCCAGTTGCGCAGCAGGTGCGCCCCGGCGTCCCCGGACTTCTCGGGGTGGAACTGGGTGGCGGCCAGCGGTCCGTTCTCCACGGCCGCGACGAAGTCCTCCCCGTGGTGGGCCCAGGTCACCAGGGGCGGGGTGAACGGGTGGTCCGTCTGCAGTTCCCATTGCCGGACGGCGTAGGAGTGCACGAAGTAGAACCGGGTGTCGGCGTCCAGCCCGGCGAACAGCCGGGAGCCCTCGGGGGCCCGCACCGTGTTCCAGCCCATGTGCGGCAGCACGTCGGCCTGCAGCCGCTCCACCGTGCCCGGCCACTCCCCACAGCCCGCGGCCTCGATGCCGTGCTCGATACCGCGTTCGAACAGGATCTGCATGCCCACGCAGATGCCCAGCACCGGTCGGCCTCCGGCCAACCGCTCCCCGATGATCCGCTCACCGCGGATGGCACGCAGGCCCTCCATGCACGCGGCGAAGGCGCCCACACCGGGAACGACCAGGCCGTCGGCGTTCAGTGCGGCGCGATGGTCCGAGGTCACCTCGACCTCGGCGCCGACGCGACGCAGGGCACGCTCGGCGGAACGGAGATTGCCGGAACCGTAGTCCAGTACGACGACGCGGGGCACCTTCCCAGGCTAGCCCGCCCGGAGCAGCGCCGTGGCACCACCGGGTGTCGTGCGGGGAACAGCCCCGCCCCGGTCGTGGTCGCCCGTCCCGGAACCGCCCGGCAGGCGGTGGGTCACAGCTCGGGGCGATCGACCCAGCCCTGCTGCACCTGCAGGTTGCCCGAGTACCAGGCCGGCTCGCCCGGCGGCCGCAGCCACCAGTGCGGGGCGTCGGGCCCGGCCAGCTGGGCGAAGTCCTCCACGGCGTGCTCCAGCACCTCGGCCACGCCGAACAGCGCGACCTGACGCAGCAATCCGACCAGGACCTGGGGACCACTGCCCAGCACACCCAGGGCCGCGGCGGCCTGCTCGACATCCACACCCAACGCGGTGGCGAGCCGCTTGGCGACGCGGCGCACCGCGGCGAACCGGGCCAGCTCGTCACCCCGACCGAGCGCCGCGGACTCCAACGTCGGCAGGAACCGGGCGACACCACGGACGTCCAGCTCACTGCCCCAGGCCCAGGCCCCGTCGGACCAGAAGCCGGGCACGAACAGGCCGGCCGCCCGCTGGTCCCACAGCAGCCCCACCGGTCGCGCCCCGCACACCCCGGCCGCGGTCACCCCGGCCCGGACCTCCCGGTGGTCGGCCGGGTCGGTGCCGAAGAGCAGGGTCCCGTCCTCGGCCGGGAGGATCAGCCTCGGGTAGATCCGGTGTGCGCTCAGTCGCTCCAGCACCACCTCACCGCGCTGCCGCACCAGTACCGCGAGGTGTACGCCCGCCACCGTTCCGTCGTCCACGGCTCCATCATCCCGCGGGTCCTCCGGGCCGCCCAACCGCCCCGCTCCGGGCGGGACGGCTGGACAGGGCACGGTGGTGACTCCGGCACGGAGCGGGGGTCACCGGAGGAAGGTGTCCAGGGCCGTGGCGATCCCGGCGGCGTCCAGGCCGTGCGCCGCGTCGTGGTCCGCCACGTCGCCGTAGCGGCGCAGCTCGCGGTCCCGGGCCACGCCCAGCGCCAGCACCCGGTGCGGGGTGTCCTGCAGGGCCTCGGCGACCCGGTGAGTGGAGGTGCCGCGCAGGTAGGGCTCGACGAGCACCACGTCCGCGCGACCGGCGGCCCGGACCGCCTCCCGCAGGCCGTCGGCGTCGAAGGGCCGGATCGTCGTGGTGTACAGCACGGTGACGTCGGCCGTGGCCGTGGCGGCCAGGACCGCGTCGAGAACCGGGCCGACCGCGACGACCACGCCCCGCCGCCCGCGGCGCAGCACCTGGAAACCCTCCCCCGGGTGGGGATCGGTGTTGGTGGAGGTGGACAGGCGCAGGTACACCCGGTCGTCACCGGCGAGGGCCTGCCGCAGCAGCGGTGCCACCTCGGCGGGGTGACCGGGCACGTGCACGGTCCAGCCCGGCAGGGTGTCCAGCAGGGCGACGTCCCCGGGTGCCTGGTGGGTGCGCCCGCTGCGGGGCGAGTCGTAGGAGGCGCCCACGCTCACCAGCACCGCTCCCACGTCCTGGTGCCCCAGATCCAGCTTGATCTGCTCGAAGGGGCGTTCGACGAGGAACGGGGCGTAGGTGTGCGCCACCGGCCGCATGCCGGCCAGGGCCATCCCGCCGGCCACGCCGATCAGCAGCTGTTCCCGGATGCCCAGGTTGATCACGCGTTCGGGATGGCGGGCGGCGACGTCGGCGAACAAGGCCGCGGAGATGTCCGCGAGCACGAGAGCAGTACGCGGGTCGGTGTCCAGGGCCTCGGTCATGGCGTGGACGAACGCCTCCCGCATGCTCGCCGGAGCGGCGTCCCCGACGGCCGGGGTGGCAGCGGGCAGGGTCGTGGTCATGGCTTCCTCTCTTGCGTGACGATGCGGATCGAACGAGTGATCAGGCTTCTTCCCTGGGTTCGACCTGGGCCACGACGACGTGCGGGTGGTCGGGGTGCGGAGCGGTGAAGGCGCGGTACAGGGCGTCGTGGTCGCGTCCGTCGACGGTGACCGCGGACCAGCCCTCCCGGGCGAATCGGTCGGCGATCCCTCCGGGCCAGCCCAGGCTCGCCGAGCTGTTGTCGATCACGACCGCGGTCAGCTGGGACAGACGCAGCCGTGCGGCGACCTGGATGGCCTCGTGGTTGCTGCCCTCGTCCAGCTCGGCGTCCCCCAGCAGGACCACGACCCGGGGGTGGGTGCGCCCCCGGGCGCGCAGACCCAGCACGGTGCCCACCGCGAGTGGCAGGCCGTGGCCGAGGGAACCGCTGCCGATCTCCACTCCCGGGACCAGGACCCCGTCGGGGTGGTAGCCGAGCCGGGAGCTGACGTCGGCCCAGGTGTCCAGCTCGTCCGGGTGCAGGAAGCCCTTGGCGGCCAGCACGGCGTAGTAGGCCATGGGCCCGTGTCCCTTGGACAGCAGGAACCGGTCCCGGTCCGGGTCGTCGGTCCGGTCCGGCGCCACGTTCAACACCCGGTCGTAGAGCACCCAGAGGACGTCCAATGTGGACGTGGCCGCGGCGTCGTGCTTCTCGTCGCCGGTCATCCGGCTCATCAGCGCGGGCAGGTCGGCGTAGCCAGGTGTCGTCATCGTCATGCCCGTACCCTGCAACCTCGACTTAGGTGGAGGTCAAACCTTAGGGTCTGGGCCGTGAGCACGTTTTCCGCCTGGCTGAGCATCGGCGAGGTCGCCGCGCGCAGCGGTGTTCCGCACACCGCGCTGCGGTTCTACGAGGACAAGGGGCTGATCAGTGCGGAGCGCACCGCGGGCAACCAGCGGCGCTACCACCGCTCGGTGTTGCGTCGCCTGGCGTTCATCCGGGCCGCGCAGCGGGTGGGCCTGAGTCTGGAGCAGATCCGCGACGCCCTGGCCACCCTGCCCGAGGGGCGCACCCCCACCAAGGCGGACTGGGCCCGGCTGTCGCGTTCCTGGCGGGCGGAGCTGGACGCGCGGATCGACGCGTTGCAGCGGCTGCGGGACCGGCTCACCTCGTGCATCGGCTGCGGCTGCCTGTCGCTGAAGTCGTGCAAGCTGCACAACCCGGACGACGAGCTGGCCGTGTACGGCCCGGGGGCGCCGAAGCTCAGGGCGGCCAGCGAGAACGGCCGCTGACCGCCCCGGGACGGCGGGTGCTCTTCTCGACGGCTCTCGTCGGCGACAGCCGGTGGTCGGGGAACCCGACACCGGCCCGCCCCGTGGTACCGGTCACGGAGCCGGGTGGAGTCGGGTCAGAACATCCAGGCGACGGCGGCACCACCGGCGAGCAGGGCCGCCAGGGCCAGCACCACGGCGAACATCCGCGCCGTCTTCCACATCACGTACACGCCGCCGACCAGGAAGCCGGCCAGCGCGAGCAGGGCGAGCAGGATGTAGGTCCGGTACTCCTGGAGGAACTCCACCGCACACCGTCCTTGCCTCTCGGGGTCCCCGGCAGGCTACCGGCCCGGCAGGGCCGGGCCGGGCGCACCCGAACCGCGTCCGGTCAGAGCACCCCCTTCGTGGAAGGGACATCACCGAATCGGGGGTCACGTTCCACGGCGGCACGCAGGGCCCGGGCCACCGCCTTGAACTGGGCCTCGGTGATGTGGTGCGGGTCCCGACCGTAGAGCACCCGGACGTGCAGGGCGATCCGGGCGTGGAAGGCCAGCGACTCGAACACGTGCCGATTGAGCACGGCCGGGTAGTTGCCACCGATGGTGTAGCCGGCCACCAGGTCCGGCTCCCCGGTGTGCACGCAGTACGGACGGCCGGACAGGTCGACCGCGGCGTGCGCCAGCGTCTCGTCCATCGGGATCCAGGCGTCCCCGAACCGGCGGACGCCCCGGGCGTCGCCCAACGCCTCCCGCAGGGCCTGCCCCAGGACGATCGCCACGTCCTCCACGGTGTGGTGCGCGTCCACCGGCACGTCCCCGGTCGCCCGGACCAGCAGGTCGAACGCGGCGTGCACCCCCAGCGAGGTGAGCATGTGGTCGTAGAACGGCACCCCCGTGCTGACGTCGACCTTGCCCGCGCCGTCGAGGTCGATCTCGACCAGTACCGCCGACTCCTTGGTGGTCCGTTCCACCCGTGCGGTGCGATTCACCCGCCGACCTCCGCGTCCGTCACCGTGCTGGCCGCGATCTCCTTGCTGGCGGCCAGGAAGGCCTCGTTCTCCTCCGGGGTGCCGATGGTCACCCGCAGGTGCCCGGCAATGCCCACGTCCCGGATCAGCACCCCACGCTCCAGGTAGGCGCGCCACACCGCGCGCTGGTCGGCGAACCGCCCGTACAGCACGAAGTTGGCGTCGCTGGGCACCACCCGGAAACCCATGCCGGTCAGTTCCGCCACCACTCGTTCCCGCTCGGCGGCCAGGGTGGCCACCGAGGCCAGGGTCCGGTCGGCGTGCCGCAGTGCGGCGCGCGCTGCGGCCTGGGTGAGCACCGACAGGTGGTAGGGCAGACGCACCAGCTGTAGCGCGTCCACCACCGCCGGCGCAGCGGCCAGGTAGCCCAGCCGACCACCGGCGAAGGCGAACGCCTTGCTCATGGTGCGGCTGACCACCAGCTTCGTCCCGTACTCGGCCAGCAGCTCCAGAGCACTGGGCCGGGAGGAGAACTCGGCGTAGGCCTCGTCGACCACGACCATGCCGGGAGCAGCCTCGACGAGCCGGCGCAGGTCGGCCGGCGGGATGGACTGCCCGGTGGGGTTGTTCGGGCTGGTCACGAACACCACGTCCGGCCGGTGGCGGGCCAGGATGTCCACGGCGGCGTCCACGTCCAGCGAGAAGTCGGCCCGACGCGGCGCCGGCACCCACTCGGTGCGGGTACCCGCCGCGATGATCGGGTGCATCGAGTAGGACGGTTCGAACCCGAGCGCGGTCCGACCGGGTCCGCCGAACGCCTGCAGGAGCTGCTGCAGGATCTCGTTGGAGCCGTTGGCCGCCCACACGTTGGCGGCGGTGACCGGCACCCCGGTGGACCGGGCCAGGTAGGCGGCCAGGTCCTCGCGCAGGGCGGTCGCCTCCCGGTCCGGGTAGCGGTGCAGCGCCGCCGCGGCCTCGGTGACCGCCTGCGCCACGTCGGCCACCAGCTCCGGTGGCGGTGGGAACGGGTTCTCGTTGGTGTTCAGCCGCACGGGCACGTCCAGCTGCGGCGCCCCGTAGGGGGTGCGGCCGCGCAGGTCCTCCCGCAACGGCAGGTCGTCCAACCGGATGTCCGCGGCGACCGCCCGCTCCCCGGCCACGTCCCGCGCCCCGCTCATCGCTCCGCCCCGCCCTGCGCGGCGGACCGGCCACCGAAGCGAGCGGTGACCGCCTGACCGTGGGCCGGCAGGTCCTCGGCCTCGGCCAGGGCCACGACCTTGGGCGCCACCTCGGCCAGCGCCTCGGCGGTGTACTCCACGACGTGGATGCCGCGCAGGAAGGTCTGCACCGACAGACCCGAGGAGTGGCGGGCACAACCGCCGGTGGGCAGCACGTGGTTGGAGCCGGCGCAGTAGTCACCCAGGGACACCGGGGCGTAGGGGCCGACGAAGACGGCTCCGGCGTTGCGCACCCGGTCGGCGACCGCACGGGCGTCGCGGGTCTGCACCTCCAGGTGCTCGGCGGCGTAGGCGTCGACCACCCGCACGCCCGCATCCAGGTCGGCGACCAGCACGCATCCCGACTGCTTGCCGGTCAGGGCCGCGCGGATCCGCTCGGTGTGCTTGGTGGCGGCCACCTGGCGCTCCAGCTCGGCGTCCACCGCGTCGGCCAGCTCCACCGAGGTGGTGACCAGCACGCTGGCCGCGAGGGTGTCGTGCTCGGCCTGGCTGATCAGGTCGGCGGCCACGTGCACCGGGTCGGCGGTGTCGTCGGCGAGGATGGCGATCTCGGTGGGCCCGGCCTCCGAGTCGATGCCGATCAGCCCGCGCAGCAGCCGCTTGGCCGCGGTGAGGTAGATGTTGCCCGGCCCGGTGACCATGTCCACCGGAGCCAGTTCCGCCCCGTCGGTGTCGGTGCCACCGTAGGCCAGCAGCGCCACGGCCTGGGCGCCGCCGACCGCCCACACCTCCTCCACGCCGAGCAGGGCACAGGCGGCGAGGATCGTCGGGTGCGGCAGGCCTCCGTACTCGGCCTGCGGCGGGGAGCAGACCACCAACGACTCCACCCCGGCCACCTGGGCCGGGACCACGTTCATCACCACGCTGGACGGGTAGACCGCCAGACCGCCGGGGGCGTACAGCCCGACCCGGGCGACCGGGACCCAGCGCTCGGTGACGGTACCGCCGGGCACCACCTGGGTGGTGACGTCGGTGCGCCGCTGGTCGGCGTGCACCTTGCGGGCGCGGTCGATGCTCTCCTGCAGTGCCTCACGGACCGCGGGGGCCATGGCGTCGAGGGCGCGCCGCAGTTCCTCGGCCGGCACCCGGACCGCGGCGGGACGTACCCGGTCGAAGCGTTCGGCGAACTCCAGGACGGCGTCCACGCCCCGCTCCCGGACCGCCTCGACGATCGGCCGCACCTGATGCAGGACCGCGTCCACGTCCACCTCGGCGCGCGGCAACGCGGCACGCAGCTCGACGGGTGAGGGGACACGACCTCGCAGGTCGATGCGACTGAGCATGGGGTCCTCGGATGTCGTTCGGGATCGGAGTTCGGGTGCCACGATGCACCCGGGGCACGGTTCGTCGCCGCGAACGGACGACTGCTACCAGGGTAAGGCGTCCGCCATCTGGACTACTCGCGACGTCGATCACGCGTCGTGACGCAGTTCCCACCCCGGTTTCGCCCATTACCTCCGGTCATTCCACCTCCGAGTGATTCCTTGCCCCCACCACACCGTTACGCCACGCTGCCGCCGTATCACTCTCCGTCAAGAACCGGAGGTGCCATGCTCACCACCCGGCGCAGGCTGGCGATCACCACTGCCGGCGCCTGCCTTGCTCTCCTGGCCCCGATGTTCGTCGCCGGTGCCGCACCGGAGCGGGACCAGGCCCCTGCCCCCGTCGCCGCCCGGACGAACGAACCCACCACCGCCGCGGTGTACGTGGTGACCGGCGCCCACACCCCGCAGCAACGCACCGCGGTCACCTGGACCGGTGTGGACGTGTTGGGGGTGAACGGTCACGAGATGACCGTGATCGCCACTCCCGGACAGGTCGCGGAGCTGCGCGCGAGCGGCTACCAGGTCCGGTACCTGGAGGACCTGCCCGACCAGGACGGCCCCGGCGCCCTGGACTTCCCCCCGGCCGACTCCGACTACCACAACTACAGCGAGCTGACCGCGGAACTGCAGCAGGTCGTCAACGACCACCCGTCGATCGCCCGGCTGTCCAGCATCGGCAAGTCCTACGAGGGCCGCGACCTGTGGGCGATCAAGATCAGTGACAACGTCGGGGTCGACGAGAACGAGCCCGAGGTGCTGTTCACCTGCAACCAGCACGCCCGCGAGCACCTGACCGTGGAGATGTGCCTGCGCATCGTGAACCGGTTCACCGACGGCTACGCCTCGGACGCCACGGTGCGGCAGTACGTCGACTCGCGGGAGATCTACGTCATCCCCACCCTGAACCCCGACGGGGCCGAGTACGACGTGGCCACCGGCAGCTACCGGGGTTGGCGCAAGAACCGCCAGCCCAACTCGGGCAGCTCCGCGGTCGGCACCGACATCAACCGCAACTGGGGCTACCAGTGGGGCTGCTGCGGCGGGTCCAGCGGGAGCCCGAGCAGCGAGACCTACCGGGGTTCCGCGGCGTTCTCCGCCCCGGAGACGGCCCGGGTACGTGACTTCGTCAACTCGCGTGTGGTGGGCGGTGTGCAGCAGATCAAGGCGCACATCGACTTCCACACCTACTCCGAGCTGGTGCTGTGGCCCTACGGCTACACCTACAGCGACACCGCGCCCGGCCTGAACGCCACCGAGGCCCAGGTGTTCCGGACCTGGGGGACCCGTATGGCCAACACCAACGGCTACACCCCCCAGCAGTCCAGCGACCTCTACATCACCGACGGGTCGATCAACGACTGGATGTGGGGTACGCACAAGATCTGGAGCTTCACCTTCGAGATGTACCCCAGGAACTCGTCGGGGCTGTCCGGTTTCTACCCGCCGGACGAGGTCATCCAGCGCGAGACCTCCCGTAACGACGCCGCGGTCGACCTGCTGCTGAACTACGCCGACTGCGCCTACCGCATCATCGGCGGCAGCTGCTGAGCCCTGCGGTCCTCCCGTCCGGAGCCCTCGAGGGCACCGGAGTCCGTTCCGCCACCCGGTCCCCGGGACGGCACCGCCGTCCCGGGGACCGGCGTGTCAGCCCGACGTCCGGACGATCCGGTCCACCGCGGCGACGAACCGGTCGACCTGCTCCGGGGAGACGAAGTAGTGCGGCGAGGCCCGCACCACCTCGGACAGACCACGGCGGCTCATGTCCAGCAGGGCGGACTGTCGCCTGCTGACCGTGACGGTGATCCCCTGCTCCCGCAGTGCGTCGCGCACCGCGTCGGCGGGCAGACCGTCCACGGTGAAGCTGACGATCCCGCAGCGTCGGTGCCCCGGGTCACGCACCCGCACCCCGGGCAGTGTGGCCAGACCGGCCCGTGTCCGCTCCGCCCGGGCCGTCACCTCCGCCGCGATCGCGGGCATGCCGAGTTCCAGCGCGTAGCGCAGGGCCGCGATCAGTCCGAGCCGTTGGGCCACACCGAACTCCCACCGCTCGTACACCCGGGCGTCGGTACGCAGCCGCACCTCGCACGGCCCCACCCACTCGGCTCCCTGCAGGTCCACCATCGGTGGCCGCAGCCGCTCGGCCGCGGAACGACACACCACGAGCAGCCCGGTGCCCCGGGGTGCGCGCAGCCACTTGCGGCCGGTGGTGGTGATCAGGTCGGCGCCCAGCTCGTCGGCCCGCACCGGCAGCTGCCCCACCGACTGACAGGCGTCCAGCAGCACCAACGCACCCACGGCGTGCGCGGCCTCGACCACCTCGCGGACCGGGTTGACCAGGCCGCTGTTGGTCGGCACGTGTACCAGCGACACCAGCCGTACCCGCTCGTCGAGCATGTTGCGCAGCGCCTCGACGTCCACCGCACCGGTGGTGTCGGAGGGGACGGGCTCCACGACGGCCCCGACGACGGAGGCCCGGTGCAGCGACGCCACCGCGTGCCCGGCGTACTCGGCCTCGCTGATCAACACCCGATCCCCGCGGGACAGGGGGACGGCGGAGAAAGCCAGCTCCCAGGAGCGGCTGGCGCTGTCGGTGAAGGCGATCTCGTCGGGCGCACAACCCAGCAGCTCGGCCGCGACCCGGTAGCCCTCCTCCAGGTCCTCGGCCCGTTCCTCGGCCGCGCGGTACCCTCCGACCTCCGCCTCGCGCCGCAGGTGCCCGACGACCTCGTCGAGCACCTGCCGCGGCGGTAACGACGATCCCGCGCTGTCCAGGAACACCTGGTCCCGGCACCCCGGGGTGTCCTCCCGCACCCGGTCCAGATCGATCACCGCGCTCTCCTCCCCGCCTCGGCCGATCCCAACCTCGCAGGGACGGACGACCACCGCAATCGATCAACCAGGTACGGCGACTACTGCTCGGCCGAGGACGCGGGACCCAGGTGCACCACGCGGTCAGCCCACACCTCGAGCAGCGACTCGTCGTGGCTGATGGCCAGCACCCCAGCCCCGGTGGTGCGCACGTGCTCCCCCACCACCCGGACCAGGGCGGCGGTGGTGGACGCGTCCAGCATCGCGGTCATCTCGTCGCACACCAGGTAGCGGGGACGCAGCGCCAGTGCCCGCGCCAGACAGGCCCGTTGGAGCTGCCCGTCGCTGACCTCGTGGGGGCGCCGGTCCAACAGCTCGTCGGTCAACCCGACCTGCTCGGCCAGTTCGGCGACCCGCCGGGCGGCCTGGTCGGACCGGCCGGTGGCGTGCAGCGGCTCGGCCATCACCTCACGCAGGGTGAACCGGGGGTCCACGGCCAGCCGCGGCTGCTGGAACACCACACCAATGGCGGTGCGCAGCTCCCGCGGTGCCGCGTGCCGGAAACGGCGCACCGGTTCACCGTCCACCCGCACCTGGCCGGACCAGGGCGCCAGCAGCAGGGCGAGCACCCGGGCCAGGGTGGACTTGCCGCAACCGCTGGGCCCGGCCAGGCCCACCACCTCGCCGCGGGCGATCTCGATGTCCACCCCGTCGAGCACCGGATTGCCCCTGGTGTAGCCGGCGACCAGGCCGGCCCCGCTCAGCACGGCCGGTGGCAGGCGACCAGCCGGTCGCCGTGCCGGACGAGCTCGGGGTCACCGCTGCACCGGTCGGCCACCGGGCACCGCGGGGCGAACGCGCATCCCTCGGGCAGCGCGGTGAGCCGCGGCGGATGCCCGGGGATGGGGGTGAACCCGCCCTCGGGCAGCGCCCCCAGCAGCCCCTTGGTGTACGGGTGCCAGGGGTCGTCGAAGACCGCGTCGGCCGGCCCGACCTCCACGAGACGGCTGGCGTACATGACCGCCACGTCGGTGGCGACCCGCCGCGCGGCGGCCAGGTCGTGGGTGATCAGCAACACGGAGCGTCCCTCCTCGGCCAGACCGGCCAGCAGGTCGACCACCCGCTCGACCAGCGGCCGGTCCAGTCCGGTGGTCGGTTCGTCGGCCAGCACCAGTCGCGGGTCGCCGGCCAGGGCCAGGGCCACCGCGACCCGCTGGGCGGTGCCCCCGGACAGTTCGTGCGGGTAGCGGTCCAGCACGTGGGGGTCCAGCCCGACCCGCACCGCGAGGTCCTCGGCCAGTGCCGCCGGGTCGGCGACGTCCGGGCGGAGCGTACGAACCGTCTCGACCAGCTGGCTGCGCGCGGTGCGCACCGGGGTGAGGTGGCTGGCCGCGGACTGCGGCACCAACCCGATCCGTCGGCCCCGCACCCGACCGGCCAGCACCGGCTCCGGCGCATCCAACAACTCCACCGGTTCCGCTCCGGGCTCGGCGAGCAGTGCCCGGCCCCGCACCTGGGCGTTGGCCGGCAGCAGCCCCAGCAGGGCCGAGGTGAGCACCGACTTGCCGCATCCGCTCTCCCCCACCAGCGCCAGGACCTGGCCGGGGCGCAGGGTGAACGAGACGTCGGTGACCGCCCGTACCTCCCCACGACGGCCACCGCGACCGAGCAGGAAACGCACCGACAGGCGGTGCACGGACAGCAGCGACCCCGTGGCGGTGACGGAGGTCCCGCCCTCGGTGGTGGTGGTTCCGGTCGAGGTGGTCACAGCGCCAGCTCCGATCGCCGTCGGGGAAGGTGCCGGTCCCGCCAGGTGGCCGCGATCCCGGACACCGCGAGGGTGAGCGCGACCAGGAGGGACGAGGGCAGCAACACGATCCACCACGCCCCCAGCAGCACGGCGTCCCTGCCGTCGCCCAGCAGGTTGCCGATGCTGGCCATGTGTGGGGGCAGGCCCAGGCCCAGGAAACTCAGCGCGGTCTCGTGCCACACCGCGTGCGGCAACAGCAGCACGGCGGACAGTGCGGCCTGCGGGACCACGGCGGGCAGCAGGTGCCGCCGCAGCACCCGCCAGCGTGAGGACCCGCCGGAGACGGCCGCGTCGACGAACGGCCGGTGGCGCAGGGACAGCACCTCGGCACGGACGATCCGGGCCACCGAGGTCCAGTGGGTGAGCGCGATGGAGGCCACCACCGCGCCGAGACCCCCCTGGTACAGCGCGACGATCACGATGCCCAGCAGCAGGTGCGGCACCGCGTTGAGCGCGTCGACCAGACGCATCAGCACCCGGTCGGTCCAGCCGCCGACCCCACCGGCCAGCGCACCCACCAGGGTGCCCAGCACGGTGGACAGCACCGCACACGACCCGGCCACCAGCAGGGACACCCGCAGGCCGGCGAAGCTGAGCTGCAGCACGTCCCGCCCGGCGTCGTCGGTGCCGAACAGGTGCGCCGGGCTCGGTGCGAGCCGGATCGCCTCGTAGTCCACCCGCTGCTGGTCCAGCCCGCCCAGCCAGGGCAGCAGCACCGCACCCAGCACCAGGAGCACCAGGGTGACCAGGCCGGCGACCAGGCGCAACCGGGCCCGGCCGGCGCCGTTGCCGCGTGGGGTGCCGGCGCGGCGCCGGGCCGCGGGCCGCCAGGGACCGGGATCCGTGCCGGGATCGTCCGTGACCGGGATCCGCACCGCCGAGTCAGCCATCGGTCGCCACCCTCGGGTCCAGCAGGGCCGCGGCGACGTCGGCGAGCAGCGCGCCGACGAGCACGGCCAGTGTCGCGAGCACGGTCAGCGCCGCCAGCAACGGGAAGTCCACCGCCAGCGCGGCCCGGACCACCGCCCCGGCCACTCCCGGCCAGGAGAACACCTCCTCGACCAGCACCGCCCCGGTCACCAGCTCGGGAACCCGTGCCCCCAGCAGGGTGACGAACGGCAGCAGCGCGGTGGGCAGGGCATGTCGCAGCACCACGACCCACTCGGCCAGGCCCCGGGCCCGGGCCCCGGTGACGTGGTCCTCGGTGAACGCGGTGAGCAGGGACTGCCGCACGTGTAGCACCAGCCACGGCGACTGGGACACCCCGAGCACGCAGGCGGGCAGCACCAGGTGCTTGGCGACCTGTCCCGGGGTGGCCTCGGCGCCCGCGTCGGTCAGGCCGGCCACCGGCAGCCAGCCCAGACCCAGGGAGAACAGCGCGATGGCACCGAGGGCGAGCACGAACGGCGGGATGCCCTCCAGGGCGTGGCTGACGGCGGTGACGGTCCGGTCCAGCCAGCCACCCTGCCGCCAGGCGGCGAGCACCCCGAGCACCAGGGCCAGCAGCACCGCGACGGCCAGTCCGGCCACCATCAGCAACGCGGTCCAGGGCAGCCGTTCCCCCAGTACCTGGGCGACCGGCTGCCGGAAGGACAGGCTGTGCCCCAGCTCGCCGGAGGCCAGCCCGGACACCCAGCGCCCCAGCTGCACGAGCACCGGGTCGTCCAGGCCGAGCTCGGCGCGCACCCGGGCCACGTCGGCCTCGTCCGCACGGAAGATCCGCACCCCGTAGTACTGGGTAATCGGATCGAACGGGGAGGCCGCACCGAGCAGGAACACCCCCGTCCCGACCAGGGCCAGCACCGGGACCGCGAGCGCCAGCCGCCGGGCGACGAGCGCGCCCACCGCGCGGCGCCGGGAGCGAGCCGGGCCCCTGACCGCACTCATCGCCGCGGTGTCCAGTCCTCGATGTTCCACCACGGACCCCAGGTCACGCCGTGGTTGTGCGGTTCGATCACGGACTGGTAGCCCTCCCAGCCCTCACGCAGCACGTAGGTGTGGTCCAGGAAGACCAGGAACACCATCCCCGGGTCCTCCAGGTAGGCCCGCTGCATCGCGCGGTAGGCGGCGACGCGCTGCGCCTGGTCGGTGGTACGGCGTGCGGCGTCCAGGGCCGCGTCGACCTGCGGGTTGTTGTAGCCGCCGGGGTTGTTGAACCCGTTGCCGGCGTAGGAGGAGTGCAGCATCGAGTAGGCCCGCAGGTCCGGGTCGAACGGGCTCCCGTCACCCAGGAGCACGGCGTCGGTGCCCATCCGCGGTTCGATGGCCTCCCAGCCCAGCCCCTCCAGCAGCACCTCCACACCGATGGCCTTGGCATCGGAGGCGAAGGCCTGCGCCAGGTCCTTGCGCACGCTGTCGTGCGCCGGATACATGAGGGTGAACCGGGCGGTCTGCCCGTTGCGGCTGCGCAGCCCGTCGGGGCCCTTCACCCAGCCGGCGGCGTCCAGGATCCGCTCGGCCTCGGCGGGGTCGTACCGGAACTCGGCGCCGGGCTCGACGTACTCGGCCAGCGCCCCCGGGATGATCGTGTGGGCCGGAACGCCCTTGCCGGCGAGCACGGCGTCGACCATGCCCTGCCGGTTCACCGCGTGGTTGAGCGCCAGGCGGACGGCCCGGTCCCCGGCCACCGGGTGGTTCATCGGCAGCGCCACCACGCGGTAGTCGGCGGACCGGTGGCTGATCACCTGGTAGCCGTCGAGGTCCTCGAAGGTGCCGGCCAGGTGCGGCGGGAGCTCGGCCCCGTCGATCTCCCCGGCCCGCACGCGCTGGGCCCGGGTGTTGTCGTCGGGGGCGAACACCACGGTGATCTCGCGGACCTGGGGCACGCCGTCGAAGTAGGACTCGTTGGCCTCGAGCACCATGCGGTCGCCCTGACGCCACTCGCCGAGCCGGTAGGGCCCGGTGCCGACCGGGGCGGTGTTGATCGGGGACCGGTCCAGCGGAGCCGGCTCGGCCAGGGCCTCGCTGGGCAGGATGCCGAGGGTGAGCTTGTGCGGCAGCGCGGAGTAGGGGTAGGCGAGGTCGAAACGCACCTCGTGCGGTCCGAGCTGCTCGACCTTGGTGATCATCGCGTAGTCGGACCGGACCGTGGAGGCGTAGGCCGGGTCGAGCGCGGCCGTGTAGGTGGCCACCACGTCCTCGGCGTCGAAGGTGCTGCCGTCGTGGAACTTCACGTCCTGGCGCAGCCGCACGGTCCAGGAGAGACCGTCGGCGGACGGTTCGGGCAGGTCGGCGGCCAGGGCCGGACGGAGGCTGCGGTCGGCCTGGTAGGCAAGCAGGCCGTCGAAGATCTTGGAGGTGCCCTCCGCGCCGTAACCGAGCAGCGGGTTGAGGGTGTCGGGCTCGGAGGAGACGGCCAGCACGATGTGGGTGCCGTCCGGGGCGGAGGTTCCCGAGGTACCGGACGGCGTGGTGCAGGCGGTGAGCACGCCCAGCGTCAGCAGGCCGGCGGTGATGAGGCGGATGCGCACGCTCGAACCCTAGATCTTGTTGCCAGACATTTGCAACAAGCCGAACTCGGCGTCCCGGGCGGGAGGTCGTACCGGACCGGGCACCGTGTGGTGTAGGAACGGCGAGGGTGCACCGGGCAAAGGAGGGCTGCCGTGACCGCAGGAGCGACGGACGGGCTGCGCATCGCGCTCTGCCAGATCGTGTCCACCCCCGACCCGCAGGAGAACCTGGAACTGGTGCGGGACGGGGTGACCCGCGCCGCGCACCAGGGGGCGGGGCTGGTGCTGTTCCCCGAGGCCACCATGGCGTGCTTCGGCGTCCCGCTGCACGGGCTCGCCGAACCGCTGGACGGTCCATGGGCCACCGAGGTGCGGCGGATCGCCGCCGAGGCCGGGGTCACCGTCGTCGCCGGGATGTTCACCCCAGCACCGGACGGCCGGGTGCGGAACACCCTGCTGGTCACCGGGCCCGACCTGGACACCAGCTACGACAAGATCCACCTGTTCGACGCGTTCGGCTTCACCGAGTCCCGCACGGTGGCCCCGGGTGACGCGCCGGTGACGTTCCCCTTCTCCGGCACCACCGTCGGCGTGGCCGTCTGCTACGACGTCCGCTTCCCCACACTGTTCACCACCCTGGCCGACAGGGGCGCCACCGTGATGCTGGTGGCGGCCTCCTGGGGTGCCGGGCCCGGCAAGCGGGAGCAGTGGGAGGTGCTGGTTCGGGCCCGCGCCCTGGACAGCACCAGCTGGGTGGTCGGCTGTGGGCAGGCCGACCCCAGCACGGTGGGCCGCCGAACCACGGGCACCGCTCCGACCGGGGTGGGCCACAGCCTGGTGGCGGACCCGTTCGGCCGGGTGCACGCCGCACTGGGCCCCGAACCGGACCTGCTGGTGGTCGACCTGGACCTGGCCGCGGTGGAGCAGGCCCGGCAGGCCATGCCGGTACTGGCCAACCGCCGGCTCTGATCGACGCCTCGCGCACCGCCCGGGGCGACGGGGTTTCGGGCGGGCACCACCCGTCGCCCCGCGCGGGTCACATGTCCATGCCCAGGTCCAGGGCCGGCGCGGAGTGGGTGAGCGCCCCGACCGCCAGGTAGTCCACCCCGGTCTCGGCGTAGGCCCGGGCCACCTCCAGGGTCAGCCCACCGGAGGCCTCCAGCCGGGCCGGGGACCCGGCCGCCCGGTTGCGCCGGACCGCCTCGGCGCACTGCTCGACGGTGAAGTTGTCCAGCAGGACCTCCTCGGCCCCCGCGGCGAGTACGGCGTCGAGCTCCTCCAGGGTGGTCACCTCGACCTCGCAGGGCAGCCCGGGTGCGTGCCGACGGGCCGCGGCCAGCGCCGCGGTGACCGAGCCGGCGGCCACCACGTGGTTGTCCTTGATCAGCACGGCGTCACCGAGGCCGAGCCGGTGGTTCACCCCGCCACCACAGCGCACGGCGTACTTCTGCAGCAGGCGCAGCCCGGGCAGGGTCTTGCGGCTGTCCCGGATCGCACACCCGGTACCGGCGACCGCGTCCACCCAGCGGGCGGTGGCGGTGGCGACCCCGGACAGGTGGCAGAGCAGGTTCAGCGCGGTCCGCTCGGCGGTCAGCAGGCCACGCACCGGCCCGCGAACCCGGAGCACCACGTCCCCGGCGGCCAGCCGGTCCCCGTCGGTCCGCCGGTCGAGCACCCGGTAGCCATCCGGACCGAGCACGGCGTCGAGCACCGCCAGGGCGACCGGCAGCCCGGCCAGCACACCCGGTCGGCGTGTGCCGAACGCCGCCTCCGCGACGGCCTCCTCCGGCACGGTGGCCGCCGTGGTGGCGTCCGGCCCGTAACGCAGGTCCTCGGTGAGCGCGGTGTGCACCACCCGCCGCACGTCCGCCACGTCCAGGCCGGCCCGCTCCAGCTCGGCGGTCACCTGCTCCGACAGCACGACCGGTCCGGTGACGAGGCCGGTCGCCGCGACACCGGGCACGGTGGGATCGGACATCACGCGGCCCCTCCCAACTCGACGGGTTCGAACAGGGTCAGCTGACCGGAGACGTCCAGCCGGACCGGCAGGCTGCGCCGCCAGGCGACGTCGTCCCGCCGCGGATGGTCGGTGCGGACGTGGCAGCCACGGGTCTCGGTGCGTGCGGTCGCCGCCAGCAGCAGGGCCCGGGCCACCAGGGCCAGGGCGGCGTCCTCCACCGAACGCCGGTCGCGCAGCGGGCGGTGCACGGTGCAGGCGTCCAGTACGGCGAGCGCCTCGGCCAGCCCCGCGGCGTCCCGGCCGATACCCGCCCGGAGGGACATCGTGCGCTGCAGCACGGCCCGGTCGGCCACCGGTGCGGCCGGTGGCTCGGCCACCTCGGCACGCAGCGGGTCGCCGAGCAGCCCGGCGGCCAGGTCGGCGGCCACCGCCCGGGCGGCCCGCTCCCCCACGACCAGTCCCTCCAACAGGCTGTTGGAGGCCAGCCGGTTCGCCCCGTGCAGCCCGGTGCGGGCCACCTCACCGGCCGCGTACAGCCCGGTCACGCTGGTGCGCCCGTCCACCGTGGTCAACACACCGCCACAGGCGAAGTGGGCGGCCGGTGCGACGGGGATCGGCTCACGTGCCGGGTCGATCCCCGCGGCCAGGCACGCGGCGTGCACGGTGGGGAACCGTCGCCGGAAGTGCTCGGTGCCCAGGTGCGTGGCGTCCAGGTGGACGTGGTCGGTACCGGTCTCCACCATCCGCCGGGTGATGGCGGCGGCCACCACGTCCCGGGGTGCCAGGTCGGCCAGCGGGTGCACCCCGTCCATCACCCGGGCCCCGGTGTGGTCGACCAGCACCGCACCCTCACCACGCACCGCCTCGGTGACCAGCGGCCGGCGCCCGGTGGCCGCGGCACCGGTGAACAGGACGGTGGGGTGGAACTGGACGAACTCCACGTCGGCCAGCACCGCCCCGGCGCGCAGGGCGACGGCCAGCCCGTCCCCGGTGGCCACCTCGGGGTTGGAGGTCGCCTGGTAGAGCTGGCCGAGACCACCGGTGGCCAGCAGGACGGCCGAGGCACGCAGCACCCCGGGCACGCCGTCGGCGTCGAGCACGAGCAGCCCGGCGACCTGACCGCTGGGGGTGTGCAGGGCCTGAACCGCGACGTGTCCCTCCAGCACCGGCACCTCGGCCCGCCGGGTGGCGGTGGCCAGGGCGCGCTCGACCTCTGCCCCCGTGGCGTCCCCGCCGGCGTGCAGCACCCGGAACCAGCGGTGCCCGCCCTCCCGGGTGCGGGCGAGCCGTCCGTCGGCGCTGGTGTCGAACACCGCACCGCGGCGTCGCAGCGCGGTCACCGCGGCCGGGCCGGCCTCGACGATCGCCCGCACCGCGGCCGGCTCGCACAGCCCGGCGCCGGCGGTGAGGGTGTCCGTGACGTGTTCGGCGACCGAGTCACCGGCGTCGTGCTCGTCGGGCAGCACCACCGCGACACCGCCCTGGGCCCAGCGGGTGTTGCTGTCGTCGACGGCCGACTTGGTGACCACCAGCACCCGCAGGCCGAGCTGCCGCGCGGTGAGCGCCGCGGTGAGTCCGGCGACACCGCTGCCGACCACGACCAGGTCGGCGCCGGCCTCCCAGGCGGGCCTCACTCGCCGCCGCCCGGCTGTCCGATGGCGATCATCCGCTGTACCGCGCCGCGCGCCCGCTCGGCCACGTCCGGGTCGACGTGCACCTCGTCGACACCCTCGCGCAGGGAGCGCAGCAGCGCGGCCGGGGTGATCATCTTCATGTAGCGGCAGGACGCACGGTCGTTCACCGCGCGGAAGTCGATGCCGGGCGCGGCCTTGCGGAGCTGGTGCAGCATGCCGACCTCGGTGGCCACCAGCACGGTGCTGGCCCGGCTCCGACGGGCCTGCTGGACCATGTCACCGGTGGAGAGGATCTTCACCCGTTCCGCGGGGACGGTGCCCTCGCCGGCCAGGTAGAGCGCCGAGGTGGCGCACCCGCACTCGGGGTGGATGAACAGCTCGGCGTCGGGGTGGGCGGTGGCCTTCTCCACCAGTTCGGGCCCGTTGATCCCCGCGTGCACGTGGCACTCCCCGGCCCACACGTGCATGTTCTCCCGGCCGGTGACCCGCTTGACGTGCTGACCGAGGAACTGGTCCGGGCAGAACAGGACCTCCCGGTCGGCCGGGACGGACCGCACCACGTCGACGGCGTTGGACGAGGTGCAGCAGATGTCGGTCTCGGCCTTCACCTCGGCGGTGGTGTTGACGTAGGAGACGACCACCGCACCGGGGTGCTCGGCCTTCCAGGCGCGGAGCTGCTCGGCGTCGATGGAGTCGGCGAGCGAGCAACCGGCACGCGCGTCAGGGATCAGCACGGTCTTGTCCGGGCTGAGGATCTTGGCGGTCTCCGCCATGAAGTGGACACCGCAGAAGACGATGGTGTCCGCGTCGCTCTGCGCGGCGATCCTGCTCAGGGCCAGCGAGTCACCGACGTGGTCGGCGACGTCCTGGATCTCGGGGAGCTGGTAGTTGTGCGCGAGGATGACCGCGTTCCGCTCCGCGGCGAGTCGACGCACCTCCTCCCGCCATGCCGCGTCCGGCCGCACCTCCTCGCCCGGCGGAACGTCTGCGCCGGCGGCCCCGTCGATCCCGGTACGCCCCGCCTGTGCAGTAGCGGCCATCTGGTCCTCCTCCCGCTCCTGGACCGCGGAGTTCGGGCGATCCAGGTTTTCGACTTAGGATCGAAAACGTGGTCGATGGTATCAGCCGTTCGGGTGTTGCGGTGCACGAGGTGCTCGCCGCGGTGCTGCAAGTGCGGGACGACACACTGCAGGTGATGCTGTGGCAACGGGCGATGCCACCGGACGCCGGGCGCTGGGCGCTACCGGGCGGCCGGCTCGGCCCCGACGAGGACGTGGAGCACTCGATCCGCCGTCAGCTCGCGGAGAAGGTCGACGTGCGCCAGCTCTCCCACGTCGAGCAGCTCGCCGTGTTCAGCGCCCCCGACCGGGTCCCCGGTCCGGTGCGCGTGGTCGCCACCGCGTTCCTCGGTCTGGTGCCCTCGGACGTGGACCCGGCCACTCCCGAGGACACCACCTGGTACCCGGTGGACGCACTGCCCGAGACCGCCTTCGACCACAAGGTCATCGTGCTGCACGCCCGCAACCGGCTGCGGGCCAAGTTGTCCTACACCAATCTCGGTTTCGCACTGGCCCCGCCCGAGTTCACCATCTCGGCACTGTGCCGGCTGTACTCGGCGGCCCTGGGCTACCGGGTGTCGGCCACCAACCTGCAGCGGGTGCTGTCCCGACGCGGCCTGCTCGAACCCACCGGTCGCACCGCGCCCCCGGGGCCGACCGGTGGCCGTCCCGCCGCCCTGTTCCGGTTCGTCACCCGGGACCTGCAGGTCACCGATCCGTTCGCCGTGCTCCGACCACCCCACCGAACCAGAACCACGACCGGGGGTCGCTCGCCCCGGTGACGTACAGCCGGTCAGGGGATCATCGGGCACGGGTACCGGGCACGTCGTAACGTAGGCGGGTGGCCGAGACGCTCCCGCTCTTTCCCCTGAGCACCGTGTTGCTGCCGGGGGCGTCGTTGCCGCTGCACATCTTCGAACCCCGCTACCGGCAGCTCGTCGTCGACCTGGTGACCGGCACCGTGCCCGGCCGCGAGTTCGGGGTGGTGGCCATCCGGCAGGGCTGGGAGGTGGGCGAGGACAACGTCGAGTCGCTGCACCAGGTCGGCTGCTCGGCCGTGCTGGTGACCGCCACACCGCTGCCGGACGGGCGCTTCGACGTCCTCTCCCGCGGCTCCAGGCGCTTCCGGTTGCTGGACATCGACGACAGCAGCGCCCCGTACCTGATCGGCGCCGTCGAGTGGCTGGCCGACGTCGACCCGCCCGCCGACCGCCAGGAGACCCTGCCGCTGCTGGTCGAGGCGGCCCGGACGGCCCACCGCCGCTACCGGGAACTCGTCCGGGAGCACCGGGAACGTCCCGTCGACCTGCCG
Source organism: Pseudonocardiaceae bacterium (assembly GCA_036562635.1). Classification (GTDB taxonomy): domain Bacteria; phylum Actinomycetota; class Actinomycetes; order Mycobacteriales; family Pseudonocardiaceae; genus DATCJU01. The sequence goes on along the minus strand of DATCJU010000141.1, from coordinate 10,205 downwards.
GAGGACGTCGCCCCGGGTGCCCTGGCCCACCTGCTGGCCGCCGACTGTCTGCTCAGCGAGAGCGACCGGTTGCAGGTGCTGGAGGAGAACTGCCCGGTTCGCCGACTCAACCTAGTGCGTCGGCTGCTGAACCGGGAGGCGGCCCTGCTGCACGCCCTGCGGGCGGTCCCGGCGCCGGTGTCGGCGTTCGCCGAGCTGCCCAGTCGCAACTGAGCCGCCCGTCAGGCCGTGTGGCGCCCCAGGTCGTCCTCCCCGTGCCACGCCGCGGCGGCACCGTAGGCCAGGGCTGTTCCCAGCGGTTGGGCCAGCACCACCCACACCGACTCCAGGACGGGCGGCCGGGTCACCACCGCGCCCACGGACAACGGCGATGCGGGCTCCGGGTACCGCAGCTCGGCGAACCACAGACCGCAGCGCGCAGCGAGCCAGGCGGCCAGCACCGAGCCGAGCACGGCGGCGAGCAGCACCGCCGGGCCGCGCCGGGCCCGCCACAGCCACACCGCCGCGCCGGTGAGCACACCGGCCCCCAGCCCGATCAGCAGGAACACCGCCATCGCGTCGAACCGGTGGTAGCTCTCCAACGGCAGCGGGAACCACTGCTGGCCCTGGTACAGCCGGAACCGCTGCGGCGGGGCCAGCAGGGCCCACACTCCTCCCCACAGCGAGCCGCACAGAGCCACCAGAACCAGTACCCGCAGCGCCGCCCCCAGATCCTCGCGTGCCACGACCCGGGGCCCGGGTGTCGACGGTCCCCAGCCCGCGGAGTCTGCGAGCGGTGGGACACCCCCGACCGCTCCCGGCGCCTCGGCCCCGTACCCGGCCTGCCCGACACCCGGTGGCGCCGGCACCACGGACGACGTCGAGGACTCCCCAGCCTGCACCGGCTGCTCCGGCACACCGACCTCCCGCTTCCTCGCCCCGGCCCGACCCGTCCACCCTATGTGGTCGTCACACCGCCGAGGCGCCGGACGTGGACGTGATCGTGCCGGACGCACCGCACGGAGTCGATCACCCTGTCGGTGCGCTCCACCACCCGCAGCGGGTCCGCCCCTCGGCCACCCACAGCCCTCGTGACACCGGGTGACACCACTTCACCTTCCCGGTCGTGCCGGTGAGCGCGGCCGGGTCGTTCGGGGGCTTCCCCTGGACACGTCAGGAGGCCGGAAATCCACCGCCGGGCCCGCACCACCGAACCGCGCTCAGGGGAGACCGAGAACGGTGCTCCGGACCCCGGCGGCTTCTGCTCCTGTCCCGCGGGGAAGGTGACCCGACGTCGGTGATCACGCTGCGCCACGCAACTCCAGCACGTACGGGTTTCCGTGGCTCTGATCCACGCTGATCCTCGGCGATCGTCCGGCCGTGACCTGGTGCCCACGATCGGGTACTCACCGACCCAGGATGCGGTGCACCGCCCTTCCGCCAGCTCCCGCACCCGCACCGAGCCGCCCCCACCACCCCCGACCGCGACGGACCCGCCGGTACTCGTCGCCGCCGCGAACACCCGACGAACGTGTCCGGTCCGGCTCTGCCGAAACAGCTCGGTATGCGGGATCACCCGCCGGCCGCGGGCCCCGTACCGAGCGACCCAGGACATGTGTTCACTCGGGGACGTCCGTGCCGGGGTGTCCGCATGAACGGGCGATCGGATGTGTCGGAACGGGCCCCGGATCAGTGGTCACGGCACGGGGAACAGTCACCACACCCGGGTGATCAGCTGGTTCACACATCCTCGGCGCAGCCGTGATCGGCCACCACCTCACCCTCGTGGCCAGGACACCCACACGCCGACCGTTCGGTTCCAGGCCACTCGGCAGGACCGCAGGGCCACCCAGGTCGCACGGACACCGCGGCCGGTGGGTGGTGCCCACCGGCCGCGGTCGATCTCGTACCTGCTTCCGTCCTCGTGCGGTCGTCACCCCGTTGCGGCGTCGGACGTGATCGTGCCGTGCACACTGCACCGGGCCGACCACCCCGCCGGGGTCACCTGCACCACCATGCGCCGGGCACACGCCGCGCAGTACCGCGGCGGAGCGATCACCCGCCGCCGCGCACAGACCGCGTGTTCGTCCGACTCCCCCGACTCGCCCGTCGGCTTGCCGCACCAGCCGCAGTAGCTCTGTTCCTCGGTCACCGCACGCCCCTCACAGCGTCTGGTTCAACGCCTTGATGGGCATCTTCAGCTCGGCGAGCATGTCCAGATCCTCCTGGGCCGGTCGCCCCAGGTTGGTCAGGTAGTTGCCGACGATGATCGCGTTGATGCCACCGAGCATGCCCTGCTTCGCCCCCAGGTCACCCAGGGTGAACTCGCGCCCACCGGCGAAGCGCAGCATGGTGCGCGGCATGGCCAGCCGGAACGCGGCCACGGTGCGCAGCGCATCCCGGGGTTCGACCGGCGGGTAGTCCTCGAACGGCGTGCCCGGCTGCGGGATGAGGAAGTTCAGCGGCACCTCGTGCGGGTCCAGTTCGGCGAGCTGGGCGGCGAACTCGGCGCGCTGCTCGACGGTCTCGCCCATGCCGAGGATGCCGCCGCAGCAGACCTCCATACCGGAGTCACGCACCATGCGGAGGGTCTCCCAGCGCTCCTCCCAGGTGTGGGTGGTGACCACCTTGGGGAAGTGGGAGCGGGCGGTCTCCAGGTTGTGGTTGTACCGGTGCACACCCATGTCGACCAGCTCGGCGACCTGCTCGGCGGTGAGCATGCCCAGCGAGCAGGCGATGTTGATGTCCAGGCCGGCGGCGCGGATCGCCTCGACGCCCGCCCGCACCTGGGACATCAGCCGGGCGTCGGGCCCACGCACCGCCGCGACGATGCAGAACTCGGTGGCCCCGGTCGCCGCGGTCTGCTTCGCCGCCTCCACCAGACCGGGGATGTCGAGCCAGGCGGCGCGCACCGGGGTGGGGAACCGGCCGGACTGCGAGCAGAAGTGGCAGTCCTCCGGGCAGCCACCGGTCTTGACGCTGACGATGCCCTCGACCTCGACCTCCGGGCCGCACCACCGCATGCGGACCTCGTGGGCGAGCTGGAGCAGGTCCGTCAACCGCTCGTCCGGCAGGCGCAGCACCTGCAATACCTGCTGCTCGGTGAGGCCCTCCCCACGCTCCAGCACCTGCTCCCTGGCGATCGCCAGGATGTCGGTCCCGTCGGCCGGGGTGCTGTCGGTGGCCTGTTCCGATGCCGTGGTCAACGTGACCCTCCTCGTGGTCGCCCGGGCGCGCCTCGGTCCACCGCACCCCGCCTCGGCGCCGCAGCGAAGTGCACTCCGGCCCCTCCTCGTACCGTCGGCCGGCACCCCGGGTCAAGCGGGTACCACGGGTCAGGACAGCGGCACGGAACCGGATCGCTCACGCAGCGTACTGGGCGGTGAACGCCGCGGCGTCGAACTCACCGCCCAGCTCGGGAGCCAGGCCCCGACGTGCCACGGTCAGGAACTCCTCACGGGACAGCCGGCCCGCGCCCTCCGGGAGCACCCCCAGCAGCGGCACCCCGGCCACCTCGGGCAGGTCGACCAGGTTGCACCGGGCGGCCAGGTCCGGCTCCCGCGGCCAGCTGCCGATCACCAGGCCCGGACAGGGAATGCCACGGTGCCGCAACGCCTCGACGGTCAGAGCGGTGGCGTTGAGTGTGCCGAGGCCGGCCGGCACCACCACCAGCACCGGCGCCCCCAGCGCCCAGGCCGCGTCGGCCAGGGTGCCGCCCCGGTCGTCGAAGCGCACCAGCAGCCCTCCGGCCCCTTCCACCAGCACCAGGTCGTGGATCTCGGCGAGTCGGCCGGCCGCCGTGGCCATCGCCGGAGGCCGCACCGGAGGCATCCCCGCGCGACGCGCCGCGGTCGCCGGGGACAGCGGGTCGGGGTACCGGGCCAGCTCCCGCCGGGTCACCGGGCCGGCCAGCCGGACCACTTCGTCGACGTCTCCCGGTTCGTCGTCACCCACCCCGGTCTGGGCGGGTTTGAACACGGCGACCCGCCGCCCCTGGGCCCGGGCCAGCGCGGCCACCGCGGCGGTCACCACCGTCTTGCCCACCCCGGTACCGGTCGCGGTGATCACGAGCAGAGTCACGGTCGATCAGGCTACGTCCCCCCGCCCGACTCGGACGGGTAACGTGCCCGGCGTGGCCGAGAGCGCAGAACGGAACAACGAGCAGGTGATCGTGTACGGGGCACAGTGGTGCGGGGACTGCCGCCGGGCCACGGCCTGGCTGCGCCGCAACGGCGTTCCGTTCACGGAGATCGACGTCGAGCACGACGAGGTGGCCCGGGCCAGGGCCGTGGAGCTGTCGGGGCGGCGCAACATCCCGGTCGTCGTGCTGCCGGACGGCGGCATCCTGGTCGAGCCGACCGACGCCGAACTGGCCGCCGCGCTCCGCCCGGCGGGCTGAGCGGACGTCAGCCCGCCGCCGCGGCGGCGACCACCGCCCGGGCGATCCGTGCCACGTCCTCGTCCTCGGTGACGTAGGGCGGCATGGTGTACACCAGGTCGCGGAACGGGCGCAGCCACACCCCGTGCTGCACCGCGGCCTTGGTGGCGGCGGCCATGTCGACCGGGTGGTCGAGCTGGACCACGCCGATGGCGCCGAGCACCCGCACGTCGACCACCCCGGGCAGTTCCGCCGCCGGAGCCAACCCGGTCCGCAGCCCCTCCTCGATCCGACGCACCCGGCCGGCCCAGTCCTGGCCGAGCAGCAGGTCGAGGGAGGCGTTGGCGATCGCCGCGGCCAGTGGGTTGCCCATGAAGGTGGGGCCGTGTGCGAGCACCGGCACCTCACCGGTGGAGATACCGTCGGCCACCCGGGACGTGCACAGTGTGGCGGCCATGGTCAGGTAGCCGCCGGTGAGGGCCTTGCCCAGGCACATCACGTCGGGGCTGATCCCGGCGTGGTCGGCGGCGAACAGCGCACCGCTGCGCCCGAAACCGGTGGCGATCTCGTCGAAGACCAGCAGGACGTCGTGGGCGAGGGTGAGTTCGCGGAGCACGTGCAGGTAGCGGGGGTTGTGGAAGCGCATGCCGCCGGCACCCTGCACCACGGGTTCCACGATCACCGCGGCCAGCTCGTCGGCGTGCTGCTCCACCAGGTCCGCCAGGTGCTGGACGTAGGCGGGGTCCACGTCCGCGTCGAACCCCGCCGGGGGCTCGTCGGCGAACACCTGCTCGGGCAGCACACCCCGCCACAGGCTGTGCATACCGCCCTCGGGGTCGCACACGCTCATCGGGTGGAAGGTGTCGCCGTGGTAGCCGCCGCGCCAGGTCAGCAGCCGGCGCTTCTCCGGTCGCCCGAGCGAGCGCCAGTACTGCAGGCACATCTTGATCGCGACCTCGACCGACACCGAGCCGGAGTCGCACAGGAACACGTGCCGCAGCGGATCGGGGGTGATCTCGACGAGCCGGGTGGCCAGGCGGATGGCCGGCTCGTGGGTGAGCCCGCCGAACATGACGTGGCTCATCCGGTCGAGCTGCTCCCGGGCCGCCGCGTCGAGCACCGGGTGGCGGTAGCCGTGGATGGCGGCCCACCACGAGGACATGCCGTCCACCAGTTCCCGTACCCCGTCGACCGGTTCGGCCAACCGCAGCCGCACTCCGGAGGCGGACTCCACCAACAGCGGCTCCTGCGTCCCGGGCATCGGGGCGTAGGGGTGCCAGACATGCGCACGGTCCAGGGCGAGCAGTTCCTGCGGCGTCACGGTGGCGGAGCCTAACCGGCCCGCGCCGGGCCGATCCGCGACAAGGCCCCTGCACCGCCCGGGTACCGCCCCGCACCCGGTGCGGTGGTCCACCGGGTGCGGACCCCTCGGGCGCCTGGCGCCCGTGACACCTCGGGGCAGGCCCCGGTACGGGACCCGGTACCGGCGGGTCAGGCGGCGTACGGACGCACCGGCAGTTCCTCCAGGCCCCGGATGAGCAAGCTGTTCCGCCACCGCAGTTCCTCGGCCGGCACGGCCAGCGCCAGGTCGGGGAAGGCGTCGAGCAGGTCCCGCAGGGCCACCTCGCCCTCCAGCCGGGCCAGGTGCGCACCCAGGCAGTAGTGGATGCCGTGCCCGAACGCCAGGTGCCCGCTGGTCGGCCGGGTGATGTCCAGCCGGTCGGGATCGTCGAACCGCCGTTCGTCCCGGTTCGCCGAGCCCAACGCCACCTCGACGAACTCCCCGGCCGGGATCTCCACGTCGCCGATCCGCACCGGCTCGAGGGTGTAGCGCAGGGTGGAGATGCTGACCGGACCGTCGTGGCGGAGCAGCTCCTCGACCGCGCCCGGCAGCAGGCCGGGGTCGGCCCGCAGCGCCGCGAGCTGATCGGGGTGCTGCAGCAGGAGCAGGACACCGTTGCCGATCAGGTTGACCGTGGTCTCGTGCCCGGCGATCAACAGGAGGAAGGCCATGGAGACCAGCTCGGCCTCGGTGAGCCGGTCCCCGGCGTCGGCGGTGTGCACCAGGGCACTGAGCAGGTCGTCACCGGGGTGGGCCCGCTTGGCGGCGACCAGGCGCTGGAGGTAGTCCCGGACGGCGACGGTGGCGTCCAGCATCTCCTCGCGCGGCCGGGCGTCCAGCAGGGCGTTGGACCACGCACGGAAGTCGGCCCGGTCCTCGACGGGCACCCCCAGCAGCTCGCAGATCACCGTGATGGGCAGCGGGAACGCGTATCCGTCGAGCAGGTCCACCACCCCGTCGGCGGCCTCACGGGCCCGCTGCGCCAGCGCGGCGACCAGCTCCGCGCTGATCCGTTCCACGCGGGGACGCAGTCGTTCGACCCGGCGCGGGGTGAACTCCTTGCTGACCAGGCGCCGCAACCGGGTGTGCTCGGGTGGGTCGAAGTTGAGCAGGTGCGCGGTGAGGATCTCGCCCTCCTCGGGCGCCTGGTTCTCGACGTTGTCCCGCGGCACGGTGCCGATCCGGTACGGCCGGCGACGCAGGTCCTTGGACAGGCGGGGATCGGTCAGCACCGCCCGGGCGTCCTCGTAGCGGGTGACCACCCACACCCGGAGGCCGGTCTGGGTCTGGGTGCACACCACGGGCGAGTCCTGGCGAAGCCGCCGGTAGACCGGGTAGGGGTCCTGCCAGAACGTCCGGGTGAACAGCGACTGGGTCTCAGTGCTCATCCTCCCCCCTTTCGTCCCACCGCCCACGCGGCACCACCACCAGCGAACAACACGAGCCCCCCTCACGTCTGCCGCTTCGAACCGATTCGTCCGATCGAGGCAGCGTGAGCGGAGGTGACAGGGCAACCTCTGACTGAGGACCGGAAACCCTGAAAACGGTCGCCGTGCCTGCCGATGTATCCGGCAGGCCCATCCCCGAAGCCCACGACGGCTGAGCGGGAACACCAGGTGGGAACCGTCGACGCGCAGAGGCAGGAGAGGACCACCCCGATGAGCTACTTCACCGCGCTGATGTTCCGGTCGGCCGGCCGCTGGACGGTGGAGGAGGTCGACCTGGACGAGGTGGAGACCCTCGACGACCTGGCCGACCTGATGCGGGAGTCCGCCGACGAGGACCCGGTGCTGTTGCTGGTCGAGCAGGAGGGCGCCTGGTTCGGCATCCTGCGGATCGACGCGGACGACGAGCCACGGGCCGTGGTCTCCGACGGGCTCGCGGCGTCGCGCAGCGCCTACGGGGAGATGCTGCTGGAGGCCGCGGAGGTGGACTCGCACTCCCGCGGACCGGTCGGGGACGCCGAGCTGCTCGACGATCTCGGCGTGGACCGGGAGCAGCTCCTGGAGTTGTGTGCCCGCGGCACCGAGCCCGGCGAGGCACTGAACGCCCTGGCGGCCACCCTGGACGCCGAGGACCAGCTCGAGGCCGTGCGCTGACCACGCCCGGTGCTCATCGCGCAGCTCCCGGGGCCGACCGCACCACGGCGGGGCCCCGGCGGTGACTGCTGCCCTCCTTCGCCGAGCGGGTCAGCGGGAGGCGATGGTGGATCGGGACAGCGAGCGCAGCAGCAGGACACGCTGCGCGAGCGCGGCGGCCAGCACCGGCGCGTCCTCGACCGGCAGCAGTTGGGTGCGCCCGTCGGCCAGCTCCAACCGCAGCACCATGCCCTCGGGCAGCGGAAGCGCCTCACCGTCGGCCCGGTGGGCCCACGGCTGTCCGACCTCGTGCGGCAACGCCGGCTGGTAGGACACCCGCACCAGTTCGGCCAACGGCACGACACCGGCCGCGGCCCGTTCCCGGCACCGCAGCGGGACCTCCCAGGCCACCTGATCGGAGCGCAGCTCCACCGCGCCGACCTCCCCCCTCCGCAACCGACGCCGAAGCACGAACCGGGAACCCCCGACGACCGGGTCGTCCAGGTCGAGCCGGCGGCGTGCCGACCGCACCAGCAGGCCCTGCACCGTGAACGCCACCAGTCCCCCGCCCAGGGTCACGCCCAGGCTGAACCCGGGGTCGGAGGACCCCCACCCTCCTGCCGGCACCAGCACGAACAGCGTCAGGAGGATGTCGACGAGCAACACCCGGCTCCCCCACTCCGCCGGGCGGAGGACGAGACGACGGCCCCGCGCCCCACCGAAGGCGACCCACCAGATCACGACGGCCAACACCGGAGGCACGGCCAGCGGAGGCAGGAACCGGCCGAGGCCCATGGTCGCGATGACCGCGATGAGCACGGTGAACGCCACCCAGAACCAGGGCACCACCACCATGGCCAACACCAGCAGGGGCTGTGCCGCCCGCCACCCGGGCGCCAGGTGCCGGGCAGCGGCGAAGGACACCGGACCCGGCAACCGGGTGGGCAGGAACCGGTCGGCCGTCTCCGGGTACAGGACCTCGACGCGGCGGTCGCCGTCGCGGGCCAGGTCGAAGGTCACCTCACCGGCCGGGGAGACGGACGGCGTGGACTCCCCGTCCCCGGCTCCCGGCGAGGTCGGGGCGGGCGTCTCCGGCGCCGACGGGTCCAGCTCCGGGTGCCACGGCCGGGGTGCCCGCCCGACGACCAGCGCCGTCCGGCGGCGCAGCAGGTCGGCGAGAAGCTCGGCGTCGTCGGTGGGCAGGGCGACGGTGTCGTCCCCGGCGCGCAGCATCAGCGCCGGTCCGATCACCATCCGTTCCGGGAGCCCGTCCAGTGCCACGGGACGTGCCGTCCGGCGCCCGACGTAGACCACGCCGACCGCCTCGACGTCCTGCAGCGCCAGCTCACCCTTCCTCTCCGGCGGAACACCCATCTCCGGCACCATCAACCGCCAGCTCAGCCGCTCCGCCTCGACGGTCAGCGTCGAACCCTTGCCGCGTAGCGGGAAGACGAGCCGGAAGGGGGTCTCGGCCAGCTCGGGGACGTACGGGGTGGAGAACCGTCGCCCCGCCAGGGCCGCGCCACGGCTCAGCACGTACGGCACGCCGATCAGCGCACCGACGTAGACGAACCAGTCCGCCGGGATCACCGGGGAGGCGACCAGGTGGCTGAGCGGCATCCCGACCAGGTACTGCAGGAAGAAGACCGCGGCGATGTGCCCGCCCCACTCGTCCGGGGTGAGCAGCTCCTTGCGGCTCGGCAGCACGAGCAGGCCGCACAGCGCGCTCAGCAGCGGCCCCAGCCACATCCACCAGGAGTAGCCGCCGCGGGCCTGGGCGCCCCACACCACCAGCACCACACCGAGCGCGACGACGAGCAGCGCACCGAGAACACCGTTCAGGAGCAGCAGGAACCAAGCCCGACGCCACCGCCCGGCCAGCGCCGCCGCAGCAGACGGAGAAACCGGCCCGGGGATGCGGGCAGGGGAAATCACCACGTCCTCCCAGTCAGGTTCAGCGGGCCGCCCCACACCGGTCGCACAGCCACCCCCCAGCCCCGCACCCGACACACCGCTGTGCTTCCGCCGGGCTCACGATCCCCAGGCACCGGGGGCGCCGGGACAGCACCGTACCCTCCGCCCCTCCCGCAACGGGGCGGAATCAGGAAAAAGGATCACCGCGGACAGTCGGACTCCGGACGGAGCAGGGCAGCACCGCCCTGAGCTCGCTCACCCACTGCGGAGTGCCCCAGGCGTGGCTGTTGCCCTCCTTCGCCCGGCTGGGTCAGCGGGAGCCGGACAGCGAGCGCCGCAACAGGACACGCTGTGCGATCGCGGCGGCCAGCACCGGCGCGTCCTCGACCGGCACCAGTTGAATGCGCCCGTTGGTCAGCTCCAACCGCAGCACCACGCCCTCGGGCAGCGGAGCGGGCTTCCCACCACGTCGGCGGATCCACGGCTTCCCGACCTTGTGCGGTGCGACCTGCTG